>VGWJ01000023.1 GCA_016873635.1 Lentisphaerota bacterium
GGCCCCGCCTGCCTGCCACGCTATGCGTAGCATTGCGGGCAGACCTCAGTAGCGCGGCCCCGTCTCGGGGCCAGCGCAGCGCTCGCCCTCGGCCCGGGACGGGCCGGGGCTACTTGCGGCACTGCCATCCCCTGCGCGCTGTCCTGCATGCCGTTTCCGCACTTGGGAGTTGGATGTTGCGTGTTGAGTGTTGGGTGTTGGTGTCGGCGTCCTACTCGTTACCCGCTCTCGTCGCCCGCTATCGTCCACCGGTTTCTGCCGTCGCCAGGCGCTGAGAAGTTGTGTAGCGCGGACGCCGTGGCCGGCGTGCCTCCCATCGCATGAATCAAGCGGCTCTTGACTGTCAGGACGGGAGGGACCGCGGCCCCGCGGTCCGCCGAACACGGATCGCAACTGCCGGGAGAAAGCCCCCGACAGGTCTTATCCGCGAATTTGGGGCCGCGCAGGGCTATTGACGGCAACCGCGTCCCTGCTATAGTCAACCTACCGACAAGGGCCGGGGCGTGCGGCTAGCGGGCCGTTGCGCGATCGGCTTGGGCGGTGATGGGGATCGCAGCCGTGGACACGGAGCTACTCAACGAACAGATCCAGGTTGAGCGGAAGCAGTTCTCCTTTGAACTGCGGGAGAATCCGCGCGGCAGGTTCCTGAGGATCACGGAGGACGTCGGCGGCCGGCGGGACACGATTATCATTCCCGCCACGGGCCTCGAACAGATCCGTGAGATCCTGGACCGTGTCATTCGGGCGGACAAGGAGTCCGGCCCGCCCGTGACGCAGTAGGAGTTGCCGCATTTTGAGGATGATTCTGGCCGTTGTGGCGTCGGTGTGCCTGGCGCGCGCCGCGTGCGCCGAAGAGCCGTCCGCCCTGCCGGCGGCGGACGCGCTGTTGCGGGACGTGCGCGATCGCCTGCCGCGCGAGGAGCTGCGCATCGCCGGCGATCTGGAAGTGCGCGGGCGCAAGGGCGTCGTGATCGGGCGCATGAACGTGGAGGCCTTGATCGCCCTGGGCGGCGATCAGCCCCGCGCCCGCTACACGGTGCGCGACGCGCTGGGCGGCGAGATCGAGGAACTCACGGTCAGCCGTCCCGCGCAGGGCGGCGCGCCGCAACTGGCCTACCGGCGCGGCGATCCCCCGGCGCCGGCCGCCGCGCCCGGCATTCACGAAGCCATCGGGAATTCCGATCTCACCTGGGCCGATCTCGCCCTGGCGTTTCTGGACTGGGAAGGCGGCCGCACGGTCGGGCGCGAGACGTACAAGGGCCAGGAATGTTTCCTGGTCGACCTCCCGCCGCCCGCGGAAGCGGCGTCGGACGGGCCGGGGCGGCCCTACGCGCGGATGCGGCTGTGGATTCATGAAGCGCTGCGGATGGTCGCCAAGCTTGAGGCGTACGACGCGGAAGAGCGGTTGGTCCGCCGCATGGAGATCAAGGCCCTGCGGCGCGTCAACGGCCGCTGGATGATCAAGGACATGGAGGTGGAAGGCTTCCCGGCCGTCCACAAGACCCGGTTTCGCGTTCGCGACGTGGGCGGGGAATTCACGTATGACGGCGACGGCGACGATTGAGTGGGCGGCGCTGGCGGCGCTGCTTTTCTGCTCGGCCTTCTTCTCCAGCGCGGAGATGGCCCTCTTCACGCTGACGCCCACCCACGTCGGCCGCATCCGCCAGACGCGCCCGCGGACGGCCGACCGCATCGCCCGGCTGCTGGCATCCCCGACCCGCATCCTGTCCACGATCCTGATCGGCAACACGACGGTCAACATCGCCGCCTCTTCCGTCGGCTACGTGATCGCGGAGCGGCTGTTTCCCCGGCAGGGGGTGGCGGTCGCGATTCCGGCCATGACGGTTCTGCTTCTGCTGCTGGGCGAAGCCACGCCCAAGCGCTTCGCGGCTTCGCGCGCCGAGCGCCTCGCGGTTCTCTACGCCGCGCCGCTGAGCGCGCTGATCGGCGTCCTGCTGCCCGCGCGCGTGATGCTCGAGCGCTTCGTGGCCCTTTTCGCGGCCGATCTGCGCGCCGCGGACAAGTCGCTGACCGAGGATGAGCTGCGCTCGGTCTACGCGGTGGGCGAGGAAGAAGGCGTGCTGGGCCGCCTGGAGCGCTCGATGGTGGACAATATCATCGGCCTGGAAGACATGCAGGCCAGCCAGATCATGACGCCGCGCGTGGACCTCGTCGGCATCGATCTCGACGACCCGCCGGAGGGCCGCGCGGGCATCGCGCGCGGCGTGACCTTCCGGTTTCTGCCGGTGTATCGCGGGAACCTCGACCATCCGGAAGGCTTTCTGAACGTCACGCGCTACCTCCTCTCGCCCGAGCAGCCGTTCGAGGCGGCGGTCGAGCCGGCCTATTTCGTTCCCGAGACCGCTTCGCTCGACATCCTGCTGACGACTTTCCAGAAAGAGGGCCGCCGCGTCGCCTTCGTGGCCGACGAGTACGGCGGCACGGCGGGCCTGGTGACGATGGGCGACATCCTCGAGGAAATCGTCCCGGAGGTGGAGGACGAATTCGTGAAGGAGCGCCTGACCGTCCAGAAGATGGCGGAGAACATGTGGATCGTTGACGGCAGCACCAGCCTGGAAGAGATCAACCAGGAGGTCGGAACGGGCCTTGTCTCGGAGGGCGCCGACCGCATCGCCGGCTGGATGCAGGAGCAGACCGGCCGCATCGCCCACACCGGCGACGCGGTCGAGGCGCAGGGCTGCCGCGTTACCGTGCACCGCACCCGCAAGCAGCGCATCGTGACGGTCTTCCTGGAAAAGTCGCCGGCGCCGGCCGGGGAGGACATTCCGTGATGCTCGCGGCCGTGACGATCCTGCTGTGCATGCTCGGGGAGGCCTTCTTCTCGGGCATCGAGACCGGCATGATCTCGATCCACCCGTTGCGCCTGCGGTATTTCGTGCGCGAAGGCCACGGCTGGGCGCGGACCCTGCACGGGTTTCTGGAGACGCCGGACCGGCTGATCGGGACCACGCTGGTGGGCACGAACGTGTGCGTTGTCGTGGCCACGGTGGTCGCCGATCACGCGGCCGTGCGCCTGATCGGCGACTGGGGCGAACCGGTGGCCACCGTGCTCACAACGGTTCTGCTGCTGACGTTCTGCGAGTATCTGCCCAAGGCCTGGTTCCACACGGACCCCATCGCCCGCACGCGCCGCTTCGTTGATCTCCTGGCGGCCGCGGAGCGGGCGCTGCGGCCGCTCGCGGCGGCCGTGATCGGCGTCTCGCGGCTCCTCGTGCGCGGGCCGGTCAGCTTCCGGCCCCGGGGCGCGCCGTCGGTCACGCGGGAGGACCTGAGGCTGCTCACGCGCGAGGGCGAGAAGCGCGGCGTTTTCACGCGCGCCGAGGGCATGATGATTCACCGCGTGTTCGATCTCTCGCGCAAGCGCGTGCGCGACATCATGGTGCCGCGCGAGCGGATCGCCTTTGTCCGCGCCGACACGCCCCTGGCGGAGTTCGTCGCGGCCGTTCGCGCCACCGGCTTCTCCCGCATGCCGGTCATGGACCCGGAGCGCAACGAGTTCGCCGGAATCATCAACGTCTACTACTACCTGGTCTCCGCCGATCGCGACCCGCGGGGCAAGACCGTCGCGGGCTACGTGCGGCGCCCCCTGCTTATCCCGGAAGATACGCGGGTGGACGACACCCTGCGCCGTCTGCGCCGCTCGCGTCAGCCCATGTGCCTGGTGGTCAACGCCGACGCGAAGGTCACGGGCCTGCTGACCACCGAGGACATCGTCACCGAAATCGTGGGGCAGTTGTAGGATGCGCGGGCGGCGCACGAGTTCCGGGCTGGAGCGGCCGGCGGCGGCGCGGCCGGAGATGTGCCCGAGCTGCGAGCGCTTCATCGGGCCGGTTGACGCCTGCCCGTACTGCGGCGCGGACTCGGTGCGGTCGCCGGCCATGCGGTTCCTGCGTCGCGGGACGCTGGCGCTGGGCATGGCCGGCCTGTTCTTTCTTTACCTGCACGCGCGCGGCCGGCAGCCGCCCGGGGTGCGCATCGGCGATATCACGCCGCTGATGAACTTCGCGGCCGTGACCGTGACGGGCACGCTGGACCGCGACCCGTACGTCAGCCGGCGGCGCGACGCCCCGGCCTGGCTTTCGTTCACGCTGAACGACGGCACGGGGCTGCTGCGCGTGGCGGCGCAGGGCGAGGCGGCGCGCGCGCTGCTCCAGCCGGGATGCCTGCCGCGCCGCGGGGACCGCGTGCGCGCGTCGGGCGCGCTGGACGTCTCCGCCGGCGGGGAGCCGCGCCTGCGGCTGGCCGGCGCGGCGGGTGTCAGCGTCCTGGAAAGCGCGGCGGGCGCGGGCGCGGATGCGGGCGCGGGCGCGGATGCGGGCGCGGGCGCGGATGCGGGCGCGGCGCGGGGCGCGCGGTGATCGGCGACGCATTCCAGATTGTTCTCTGGGCCGTGCTGGGTTCGGCTTTTGCCTCCGCGCTGGCCTGCGTGCCCGGCCTGCACGTCTACGACGTCATGGCCGCGGCGGGGCTGCTTCTGCACGGGGCGGGCGGCGGCGGGGCGCCGCGCCTGGCCGTAATCGCCGGCGCCGCGGGGATGACGGCGGGCTACGCCGTGGCCGGCAGCATTCCTTCCATTTTGCTGGCGGCGCCGGACGAGAGCGCCCTGTTTGCGGCGTTGCCGGGACAGAAATACCTGCGCCTGGGGCGCGGGCGGGAGGCGGTGGCGTTGACCGCGCTCGGCGGCCTGGCGGCGCTGCTGGCGCTCACGCTCGCGGCGGGGCCCCTGGCGCCGCGCTGCGTTCCGGCTTTGCACAACGTGCTGCGGCCGCACGCGCACTGGGTGGTATGGTGCGTGATCGCGTTCATGCTGATGTCCGAGTGGCCGCGGGAGGGGCGTTTCGGACAGGGCGGCTGGGCGAAGCTCCGCGCCGGGTGGCGCGGCGCCGGCGCGGGCCCGCTCACTTTTCTTCTTTCCGGCCTGCTGGGCCTGATCCTGTTCTATCGTCCGCCGCTTGCCGCGTCCGCCGCGTTCCGGGGCCTGATGCCGGCGTTCGTCGGGCTCTTCACGCTCCCCGGGTTGCTGGTGAATCTGTTCTCGGGCGTCGCGATTCCCCCGCAGCGGCGGGAAGCGGCGGCGTCGCTGTCGCTGGAGCAGGCGGGCCGCGGCGTGCTGGCGGGTTGCGCGGGCGGCGGGCTGGCGGCCTTCCTGCCGGCGGTGACGGGCGGCGTCGGCGGGTTCCTGGCGGGGCACGCGACGGCCATACGCGACGACCGCGTGTTTCTCGTCGCGCAGGGCGCCTCGAAGGTGATGTACTACGCGGGCGGGCTGCTGCTCTTCTTCGTGCCGGGCATCCACCCGCGGCGGGGCGGGGCGGCGTGGCTGCCGCGGGGATTGATCGCGCCGGAGACGTTCCGGGAATACGACGCGGCGCTGGCGGCGCTGGCGATCGGCGGGGCGGCGGCGCTGGCGGCGCTCTTTCCGCTGACCGGCGTCACGCTGCGCGCGATCGCGGCGTTCGGCTACCGGCGCGTATCCGCCGCCGCCCTGGCCGCGGCCGTGCTGCTGGTGTTCGGCATCACGGGCCCGGGCGGCCTGGCGGTGATGGCCGTCGCGGCGTGTATCGGCCTTGTGCCCGTGCTCTTCGGCGCGCGGCGCATGAACTGCCTGGGCGTCATCCTGCTGCCCGCGGCCTGCAACATGTCCGGCTTCGGCCCGGCCGTGGCGGGTTTTCTGGGCCTGCTCTGAGCGGGAGCAAATCCCAGTTGACGGTCCCCGGCCCGCGTGCAAATCTGCCGCGATGAAATACGGGCGCTTTGACGAGCGCGCGCGGGAATTCGTGATTACCCGGCCCGACACTCCCGCGCCGTGGATCAACTATCTCATGGGCCGGGACGTGAACGCCATCGTGTCCCAGTCCGCCGGCGGGCTGGCGTTCTACAGGGAACCCGCCACGGGCCGGCTTACCCGCTACCGGTTCAACGGCGTGCCCGTGGACAGCCCGGGATTCTACCTCTACATCCAGGACGGCGAGACCACGTGGAATCCGTCGTTCCGCCCCGTGTGCGCGCCGCTGGACCGCTTCGAATGCCGGCACGGCCTGGGCTACACGCGGTTCGACTCCGAGAAGAACGGCATCCGCGCCGAGGTCACCTACCTGACGCCGCCGGACGACAACGTGCTGCTGTGGTCGGCGCGTCTGACCAACCTCGGCCGCGCGCCGCGGCGGATCAGGCTGACCACCTACGTGGAGCTGTCGCTGCACGAGTTCGTGAAGGACGACCTCTGGTACCTCGTGTGCGGCAACCAGTGGCGTCTTACGTTCGACCGCAAGGTCAACGGCATCAAGTCGAAGTACTTCGCGTTTCAGAGCCCCTTCGAAGGGCAGTGCATCTTTTCCTCCACGGCGCCGGTGCGGGCGTACGAGATTGACCGCGACCGGTTCATCGGCTTCGGCCGGACCGAAGCCAATCCGGCCGGCCTGGAGCGCGGGCTGCGCAACTCGGAGGTCCCGGACGGCGGGCGCCAGGCCTGCGGCGTGCTGCAGAGCGCGATTACGCTGGCGCCGGGCCGGCCGCGGCACGTGCTGTACCGCCACGCCGTGAGCGACAGGTTCGCCGCCGCCGCGCGGCTGCTGGCCCGCTACCGGACCGGGAACGACGTGGCGCGGGCCATGGCGCAGACGGCCCGCTTCTGGGACGGCGCGCTGGGCAGCGCCCGGGTGCGCACGCCGGACCGGGCCGCAAACCTGATGCTGAACACCTGGCTGCCGTACAATATCCGCGTCACGTTCCGGCTGGGCCGCTCGATCTCCAGCCGCCACACCGGGTCGGCCGGCGCGCTGCGCTACCGCGATTCCATGCAGGACGCGATGCCGGCGCCGCAGCTCTTCCCGGCCGATGCGCGCGAGCGGATCGCGCGCATCCTGGGGACCATGTACGCCGACGGGCGCTGCGCCATGGGCGTGAACCCCGAGACGCTCAAGCCCTCGGGCGAGGAGCAGCACGTCATCCGCAGCGACGCCGCGGTGTGGGGCGTGTTCACGGTTCACCAATACCTGGCCGAGACCGGCGACATGGCGTTCCTGGACCGCGTCCTGCCGTACCTGGACAAGGGCGGGGGCACGGTCTTCGAGCATCTGCGGCGCAGCCTGGCCTGCATCGCCGGGCATACCGGCAAGGACGGGCTGCCGCGGCTCTTCAGCGTGGACTGGAACGACTTCCTGCAGATCTTCACGGTGTCCCACACCGGCTGCCAGAGCGTGATGGTGGCCCAGCAGTTCATCTACGCGGCGCGCCTGCTGGCGGCAATCGCGGAGCGGACGGGGCGGGCGGGGGAGGTCGCGGGCCTGCGCGCGGCCGGCCGCCGGTTCGCGCGCGTGCTCGAGTCGAAGAGGTGCTGGGACGGCGCCTGGTACCGCCGCCTGCTGGGCGACAACCTGGTGATGGGCTCCAGGGGAAACCGGGACGCGAAGATATTCCTCAACACGCAGTCGTGGGCGGCGATCGCGGGCGCGCTCGACCGCAAGCGCGTGATCCGCGCCATGGACGCGGCGTACCGGCGGCTCAACACGCCGTTCGGTCTGCGGATTTTCGCGCCTTCCTTCCGGACCATGCCGGACGGCAGGACGCGGGTGCCGACCAACACGCCGGGGGCGGGCGAGAACGGCGGCATCTTCGTGCACGCCAACACCTGGGCGATCATGGCCGAGGCGCTGCTGGGGCGCGGGGACCGGGCCTGGCGGTACTTCTGCCAGGTCCTGCCGCCCAAGCAGGCCGCGCGCGACCCGGACCGCTACGCCAACGAGCCCTACGCCTTCACCTCGTGGATCTACGGGCCGGATCACGAGCGCTACGGCACGGCGCAGCTCTCCTGGCTGACCGGCGGGACGGCGTGGATGTACATCGCGGGCCTGGAGTACATTCTCGGCGTGCGGCCGACGCTGGACGGGCTGCTGGTCGATCCCTGCATCCCGGCGCGGTGGCGACGGTACTCGGTCAGACGCCGCTGGCGCGGCGCGCTGTACGACATTGCCGTCGAGAATCCGTCGGGGATATCCAAGGGCGACGTGCGCCTGACCGTGGACGGCGAGCCGGTCGAAGGCAATCTCCTTGCGCCCGCCGGCCGCGGCCGCGAACTTGTCAAAGTGCGCGCCGTGATGCTGCGTCGGCGCGCGCACGGGGATTGAAGCTTGAAGCGCGAGGCGGCCCGGCGTCGTGGTTCATCGCCTGACTGAGAAGTTGGCCAGGAAATCGCGGACGGCGAGGCCGCCGTCCCTCCCAGCCCTGATCTGGTCGGGAAGCGGGAGGGGGGCGCGGGGAACTGAGGCGGAGCGATCGAACGGAGGACGCGTGAAGAAGACCCGCAAGCATCAGACCATGCACGTGATCAACGCCACGCACTGGGACCGCGAGTGGCTGCTGCCGTTCTCCGGCTACCGTCACCACCTGCTGCATCACAACGACGCCCTGATCGAGCTGATGGAGCGCGACCCCGCGTACAGGCACTACATGATGGACGGGCAGTCCATCTGCGTGGAGGACTACCTGCGCCTGAAGCCGGAAATGGCCGCGCGCCTGCGAAGGCTGGTCCGGGCGGGGCGGATCATGGTGGGGCCCTGGTACACGCTGCCCGACATGCCGCTGCTGCACGGCGAGGCGGTGGCGCGCAACCTGCTGGTGGGCATCGCGCTGTCCGAGTCCCTGGGCGGCGCCATGCGCGAGGGGTACACCGCCTGCTCCAACGGCCAGATCGCGCAACTGCCCCAGATATACAACGGGTTCGATATCCGTTCCGCCGTCATCTACAAGGGCATCGCGGACAAGCGCGCGCCGCGCGAATTCCGATGGCGGAGCCCGGACGGCTCGGAAGTGCTCACCCTCCACCTGGCCGCGCGGTACGGCCGGACGAATTTCTACTGCATGCTCTACCATGAGGTGGTCGCGAACGTCATTCACGACACGCCGGACCACAACTGGGAATACGCTTTCACCGAGAACTGGTGCCCCTTCCGCGTGGACGGGCTCCCGCATCACAACCCCCACAGCTACACGGCCCTCAACGGCGAAGAACGCTGGTATCCCCGGCACTTGCGGCCGTACCTCGCCAAGCTGCGCGAGCAGACGGCGCGCGGCGCGGCCACCTCGCACCTGGCCGGCTTCAACTGCATGGACCACACGCTGCCGTTCCCGGCCACCCCGAAGCTGATCGCGGCGGCCACCCGGGTCTTCCCCGACCTCGTCGTCAAGGACAGCGCGCTGCCGGAGTACTTCGCCGGCGTCCGCCGTGAGGCAGGCGCCAACCTGCCCGTCCACGCGGGCGAACTGCGCGACCCCAAGATCGTCCCGCAGGACCGCGAGCTGTGGTGGCCGACGCTGTCCGCGCGGATGAACGTGAAGACCGCCAACCGCGTCGCGGAGCACTGGCTGATCGACGCCGCCGAGCCCGCCGGGGCCTGGGCCTGGCTGAAAGGCGCGGAGTACCCGGCCGCCTCGCTGGCCGAAGCCTGGAAGCTGCTGCTGGCCTGCCACGCGCACGACTCCATCGACGGCTGCGGCATGGACAAGGTCGCCCGCGACATCCTCGAGCGCCTCGCCGACGTGCAGGCCATGAGCGAGGGAATGGTGGACGACGCCTGCCGCCACCTCATCCGTCCCGCCCTCACGGCGACCCGCGCCATGGGGAAGGAACCCGAGCCGCACATCGCCATCTTCAATCTGGACACCCGGTCCCGCGGCGGATTCTGCGGCATGGAAATTGATCTGCCCGGCGCGAAGCCGGCGGCCCTCCGCCTGGTCGCCGCGGCGGGCCGGGAGATCGCCCCGCACCTGCGGGTCCTGTTCGAAGGCGACGCGGAACTTCACTCCGTCGTGGGCCGCCCCTTCCATGGTCATCGCTGCCGCATCCAGTTCGAGGCGCCGGAGATCGCGCCGCTGAGCTGGCTGGCCTTGAAGGTCGTGCCGGCCGCGACCGCG
This sequence comes from Lentisphaerota bacterium, assembly GCA_016873635.1. Taxonomy (GTDB): domain Bacteria; phylum Verrucomicrobiota; class Kiritimatiellia; order UBA8416; family VGWJ01; genus VGWJ01. The sequence goes on from VGWJ01000023.1 coordinate 9,934, forward strand.
CCGAAACCCGCGGCGCCGCTCGTTCGCGACGGTCGCGTGCTGGAAAACGATTTCCTCAGGGCGGTCGTGCGCGAGGACGGACGGATTGACCTGGCCGACAAGGCGACCGGCGCCGCCTACGAAGGGCTGCACTACTTCGAGGACGTGGGCGACGCCGGCGATCCGTGGCATTTCAAGCCGGCCGGCGCGACGGTCACGGCTTCCGGGCCGGCGGAAATCAGGGTTGTGGAAGACACCCCCTGGCGCGCCGCGATCGAGGTCAAGGTGAGCCTGACGTTGCCGGCGGATCGCCTGGCGACGGAAAAGGAGGGCGCGGCGGCGGAGCGCCGGGTGCCGATCGTCTCGCGCTTCTCGCTGACCCGCTCCGGCCGCCGCCTGGACGTGGAGACCGCCATCGACAACACCAGCCGCAACCACCGCCTGCGCGTCTGCTTCCCGACCGGCATCGCGACCGAGACCACGTATGCGGGCGGCCAGTTCAGCGTGGACGAGCGGCCGACCAGGCAGCCGGACATGTCCGCGTGGATCGAGAAGGTGGACGGCTATCCCAACTTCGGCTTTGCCGGCCTGTCGGACGGCCGGCGCGGCCTGGCGATCCTCAACATCGGATTGCCCGAGTACTTCGTGACGGGCGCCGGCGGCGATATCCTGACCCTGACGCTGCTGCGGACCATGCGGCTCAAGCGCCGGCCGGCGCCCGTCGGGGAAGACTATGCGATAGGCCTGCAGCAGTTGGGTCCCCAGGCGGTGCGCTACGCGCTCTATCCGCACGCCGGCGGATGGCGGGAGGGCAGGCTGTGGCAGGCCTACCGCGATTTCTCCCGCCCGCTGGTCTGCTGCGAGGTGATCGGCGCCGTGCGCACGGGCGGACCGGGCATGCTGGCGCTGGAGGCGGAGGACCTGGAGGTGGCCTGCGTGAAGAAGGCCGAGCGCGGAAACGCGCTGGTCGTGCGCGTCTGGAATCCGGCGGGCGCGCCGCGGCAGGGCAGGCTCGCGCTGGGGCGCCCGTTCAAGGCGGTGGTCACGGCCAACCTGAACGAGGAGCCGCGGCCCGACGCGTCCGTGCGGCTGCGCGCCTCCGGCCGCACGGCGCGCTTTACAGTGGCGGCGGGAAGGATTATCACCCTGCTGTTCCGTTTCGCGCGGGAGAGCCGGTCAAGGGCGTCACGGGTCGCCTGACTCCACGCCGGGAGTCACGGGCCGGGGGGAAGAAGCAGGAAAACGAAAGGACGGGAAATGGCGCGCAAGTACGACGTAATGGTGGCGGGGCATCTGTGTTTCGACGTGATACCGAGTTTCCCGGACACGGGCGCGCGCAGCATCGGCGAGCTGCTGCGGCCGGGCAAGCTGGTGCACGTGGACGACGCGGCGATGAGCACGGGCGGGCCGGTCTCCAATACCGGCATCGCCCTGAAGATCCTGGGCAGCAAGGTGGTCTTCGCCGCGCGCGTGGGGGCGGACGACTTCGGCCGCATGACCATGGCGCGCCTGCGCAAGAGCGGCAACGCGGACGGCGTCAGCGTCATGAACGGGGCTTCCAGCTCCTACACGATCGCCCTCTCGCCGCCCGGCATCGACCGCATTTTCCTGCACAACCCCGGAACGAACGACGCATTCTGCGCGAAGGACCTGAAGCCGCGGCTGATCGAGCAGTGCCGGCACTTCCACTTCGGCTACCCGCCGCTCATGCGCGGCATGTACGCCAACGAGGGACGCGAGCTGCGGAAGGTCTTCAAGATCGCCAAGGCGGCGGGCGCCACGACGTCGTGCGACATGGCGCTGCCCGATCCGGCGTCGTCCTCGGGCAGGGCGCCCTGGAAGAAGATCCTGACCAGGATCCTGCCGTACGTGGACATCTTCCTGCCGTCGGTGGAGGAGATGTTCTTCATGCTCGAGCGCCCGGCTTTTCTCAGGATGAAGGCCAGGCACGTGCACACGGACCTGCTGGATGTCCTGCGGGCCGAGGACTACTCGCGGCTGTCGGGCAAGCTGCTGGAGCTGGGCGCGAAGATGACCTCGCTGAAGGCCGGCCGCCGCGGTTTCTATCTCCGGACCCGGGAGCAGGGCGCCTTCGGCGGGCTGGGCGCCGCGCGGCCCGGCAACCCGGCAAACTGGTCCGAGCGCGAGCTGTGGTGCCCGACCTTCCTGTGCCGGAAGGTGGCCAGCGCGACCGGTTCGGGCGACTCGGCCGTGGCCGGCTTTCTGCACGCCTATCTCAATGGCCTCGACCCGGAGCCGTGCCTGAAGGTTGCCAACTGTCTCGGGTGGCAGAACATCCAGGTCCTGGACGCGGTCAGCGGCATTCACGACTGGGAGGAGACGCAGGCGTATCTGCGGCGGAACATGCCGTTCGAGGAGCTGGCGCTGGAGAAGGCGCCGGGCTGGAGCTGGGACGGGAAGTTCAAGCTGTGGCACGGCCCGCGCGACAAGGGGGCGCCGCGGGCTGGAAGGAAAGGGATCGGGTTCTTGCGCGAGAGCGCGTAACCACGGGGAGGCGGACGAAATGAGCCAAAGCGCGGGCAGAAAAAAGGCACGGATGCTTGCCGGCGCGGCGCTGGCCTTGATCGCCGCGGCCCTGTTGCCGGCGTGCGAGCTGCTGGACATGGTGCAGGGCGACGCCGCGCGTTTCGTGGTCGAGAACGGCGGCGGCATGGACGTGGACATCTACATGGACAACCGGCTGCTGGGCACGGCGCCGGCGCTGCAGCCGACGACGTGGACGATTCCGACCGGGACGCACATCGTGCGCGGCGACGGTCACGGCACGCCGCGGCACGACTACAACCCCGGGCCGGTCACGTTCGAGGCGCACAGCGGCGAGGAGTGGCACTGGCACATCGGGGACTTCACGGGCAAGCCGTACCTGGACGTGTACTAGCCGTCCCCGCGGGCTCGCGAGCAGGCGGTCGCGGCGGGCCTTTTGCTCGGCCACGCCGCGGTTCACGCGCGGCATCAGCTCTTCGCGGGTGAACCACCGCTTGCGCCGGCGCGGGGCGTGTGCCATAATCCCGCGCTCCTTGTTACACCGTAATCCGTTCGGCGGAAGAAGCGCACAGGAAGAGGCCACGATGAAAGATATTGCCCCTGACAGCCTGAAGAACGTCGTCGTCATGGGACATACCGGCAGCGGAAAGACTTCGCTGGTTGACGCCGTTCTTTTCAAGTTGGGATTGAACGACCGTCTCGGTTCCGTCGACAAGGGCAGCAGCGCGGCCGACTACACGGACGAGGAGCGGGCCCGGAAGATCACGATCTTCGCCAAGCCCTTTTCCGGCGTGTACACGGCCTCTTCCGGCCGTCAGACCGGGCTGGTGCTCATTGACACGCCCGGCTACCAGGACTTCTTCGGACAGGTCATTGCCGCGTCGCGCGCGGCGGAGACGGCCCTGATCACGGTGTCGGCCTCCGCCGGCGTGCAGGTGGGCACGCGCAGCGCGTGGAAATGCGCGGCGGCGCGGGGCCTGGCGCGCGCGATGGTCGTGACCGGGCTGGACAAGGACAACACGGACTTCAGCCGCGTTGTGGCCGACATCCAGGCCGTGTTCGGCAAGGCGTGCGTCCCGGTGGTTCTGCCCAGGCCGGGAGGCGGCGTGATCGACGTGCTCGGCGCGTCGGACATTCCCGCCGAGCTGGCCGACCGGGCGGCGGAGATCAGGAACGCCCTCACGGAACTGGCGGCGGAGACCGACGACAAGCTCATGGAGAAGTTCTTCGAGGAGGGCTCGCTCCCGGCGGAGGAGCTGGCCGCGGGGCTGGTGCGCGCCGTGCGCGACGGGGGGCTGGTGCCGATCTTCGCCTGCCTGCCGCTGCGGGACGCGGGCATTACGGAACTGCTGGACGGGATTGCCCGCCTGGCCCCCTCGCCGCTGGAGAGGGAAGTCCGGGACGCCGCCGGCAAGCCGGTCGCCACGGACGCGTCCGGTTTTTTCGTGGGCCTGGTGTGGCGCACGGTCAACGACCCGTTCGTGGGCCAGATCGTGTTCGTGCGCGTGCTGGGCGGCACGCTGGCGAGCGATTCCGAGATCATGAACGCCTCGCGCGGCGAGAAGGAGCGCATCGGCGCGCTGCTGCAGGTCAACGGCAAGAAGCAGGATCCGGTGGCCGCCGCGACGCCGGGCGATATCGTGGCCATACCGAAGCTGAAGGTCACGAAGGTGGGCGACACCCTCTGCGCGACCGGGCACGCGGCGGTTCTGCCGCCCATCGTCTTTCCGCGCCCCGTGATGCTGCAGGCCGTGCGGGCCAAGACGCAGGCCGACGAGGACAAGATCGGGACCGCGCTGGCGCGGGTGGCCGAGGAAGACCCCACGCTCGTGGTGCAGCGCAACACCGAGACCCGCGAGATCGTGCTGGCCGGCCTGGGCGACGTGCACATGGACGTGGCCGCCAACCTGATGAAAAACCGCAGCGGCGTCGACGTGATCATGGAAACGCCGAAGGTGCCCTACCGCGAGACGGTCACCGCCACGGGCGAAGGGCATTACAAGCACAAGAAGCAGTCCGGCGGGCGCGGCCAGTACGGCGAAGTCTACCTGCGCGTGGAGCCCAGGCGCCCCGACGAGGAGGAATGGTTCATCGACGCCATCGTCGGCGGCGTGATTCCCGGCAACTTCCTGCCCGCCATTCAGAAGGGCCTCGTGGACGGCATGAAGTCCGGCGCGGTGGCGGGCTACCCCGTGACCGACGTGAAGGTGACGGTCTACGACGGGTCGTATCACGAGGTGGATTCCTCGGAAATCGCGTTCAAGATCGCCGGCGCGCGGGCGTTCAAGGACGGCATGTCCAAGGCCCGGCCGGTGCTGCTGGAGCCGATCATGAGCGTGAAGGTCTCGATTCCCGAGCAGTACATGGGCGACATCAACGGCGACCTGAACCAGCGGCGCGGGCGCATTCTGGGCATGGACAACGCGGACGGCATGCAGGTCATCACCGCCGACGTGCCGCAGGCCGAGCTTTTCCGGTACGCGGCCGAGCTGCGCAGCATGACCGGCGGCCAGGGCACCTTCGAGATGGAGTTCAGCCGCTACGAGCAGGTTCCCTCCAACGTGGCGCAGAAGATCATCGCCGCCGCGGTGAAGGAAAAGGAAGAGGAATAGCCCCCTTGACGCGGCGGGCAATGCCTGGCGCCATGGCGGACGGGACGACGGCGGACGTGAGTCTGCGCGAGGCGCGCTCGGTTCTGAGGGCCTGCCGGCTGTGTCCCCGCTGCTGCGGGGCCGACCGCCTGTCCGGGCAGAAGGGTTTCTGCGGGGCGGGGGACGCGCCGCGGGTGTTCCGCCGCGGGCCGCACCACGGCGAGGAGCCGCCGCTGTCGGGCACGCGCGGGTCGGGAACGGTCTTTTTCAGCCGCTGCACGCTCGCCTGCCTGTATTGCCAGAACTTCCCCTGGAGCCAGGAAGGGCGCGGCGCGGACTGGCCGCCGGGGCGGCTGGCGGAGACGCTGCGGGAGCTGCGGCGCGCCGGCTGCCACAACTGGAACATGGTGTCGCCGACGCCGTGGCTGCCCTGGATCGTGGAAGCGCTGGAGGCCGCAAAGCGGGATGGACCTGGGCTGCCGGTTGTCTATAATACGAGCGGTTTTGAAAGGCCTCAGGTCCTGCGCGCGCTGGCGGGCACGGTGGACGTGTATCTGACGGATCTGCGCTATGCGCGCGCCGCGTCCGCGGCGGAGGGCTCCGGCTTCGGCGGCTACGCGGAGACGGCGCGCGAGGCCCTGCGCGTGATGTGGGCGCAGGCCGGCCCGCTGCGCACCGACGCGGACGGCATCGCGACGGGCGGCACGATCTGCCGCCTGCTGGTGCTGCCCAACCGCGCGGATGAAGCGGTGGCGAACCTGGAATGGATCGCCGCGACGGTGGGCACGGAGCTGGCCGTGAGCGTGATGGCGCAGTACGTGCCGGCCCACAGGGCGGCGGCGACGCCGTCGTGGGAGCGGCCCGTGACGCGCGAGGAATACGGCCGGGTGTGCGACGCGGCCGAACGCCTGGGCTTTGACAACGGCTGGATACAGGACTTCGGGCGGCGGACGCCGGACGAACTGGTCGGGTACAGGATGCGGGAGGATACATGAGCGGTCACAGCAAGTGGGCGACGATCAAGCACAAGAAGGGCGCGATGGACGCCAAGCGCGGCAAGGTGTTCAGCAAGCTGAGCAAGGAGCTGATGGTGGCCGCCAGGCACGGCGGCAGCGATCCCGACAAGAACCCCACGTTGCGCACCATCATGCAGAAGGCCAAGAGCGTGAACATGCCGTCCGACAACGTCACGCGCGCCATCAAGAAGGGCGCGGGCGAGCTGGAGGGCGCGACCTTCGAGGAAGTCGTCTACGAAGGCTATGCCTCGGGCGGCGTGGCGCTTATCGTGCGGGTGCTGACCGACAACAAGAACCGCGCGGCGTCGGAGATCCGGCACATCTTCACGCGGCACGGGTCGAGCTTCGCCGCGCAGGGCTCGGTCACGCGCGGGTTCGAGCGCAAGGGCCAGATCTTCATCGACGCCAAGGCGGTCGACGAGGACCGGGTCATGGCCGCGGCCCTGGAGGCCGGGGCGGACGACATGACCCGCGACGGCGATCAGTTCGAGATCCTCACCGATCCCGCCGTGTTTTCGGCCGTGAGCGAGGCGCTCGAGAAGGCCGGCATTCCCGTGCTCAGCGCCGAGGTTTCCCTGGTGCCGGCGGCGTACGTGCCCATCGCCGACAAGGCCGTCGCGTCGGGGTTAATGAAGTTCGTGGCCGATCTGGAAGACAACGACGACGTCCAGAGCGTGTACACCAACATGGACGTCACGGACGAGGCCATGGCGGAAATGGAGAAGGAACAGTAAACCGGGGGCGGCGCCATGTCCGCGGATGCGGCGATGCATTCGGAGCAGTCGGGAGCGCGGCGGGGCGCCGATCCGGTCCGCGTCCCCATGCGCGTGCTGGGCATTGACACGTCGCTGCGTTCGACGGGGGTGGCCGTGGTCGAAGCGGCGGGCAGCCGGCTCGTGCCCGTCGAGTTCGGCGTGATCCGCAATCCGCGGGAGCTGCGGCTTTCGGCCTGCCTGGATCGGCTGAGCGCCGGCATCCGCGAGGTGATCGCGCGCGCGCAGCCCCGGGAGGTCGCGGTGGAGGGGGTCTTCTACTGCCGCAACGCGCGCACGGCGATGGTGCTGGGCGAGGCGCGCGGCGCCGCGATCGCCGCCTGCGCGGCGCTGGGGCTGCCGGTTTTCGAGTACGCGCCGCGGCGCGTGAAGCAGGCCGTGACCGGCTACGGGGCGGCTTCCAAGGAGCAGGTGCGCAAGACGCTGGCAACGCTGCTGGGCATCCGCGGGGAAATCAGGGAGGACGCCGGCGACGCCCTGGCGATCGCGCTGTGCCACCAGCACAGCCGCACGCGGCACGCGGCGCTGATGCCCAGGGAGATCTGAAATTGATCACGTTTGTGCGGGGCACGCTGGTCGAGAAGCATCCCACGCGGGTGATCGTCGACGTGGGCGGGGTGGGCTACGAGGTCTTCATCCCGCTCAGCAGCTACGACCGCCTTCCGGAAACGGGCGCGGAGTGCCGCATGCTCACGCACGATCACGTGCGCGATGACGCGCACCAGCTCTTCGGGTTCGTGAGCGAGGCCGAACGCCGCATGTTCAACCTGCTTCTCACCGTGAGCGGGGTGGGGCCCAAGCTGGCCCTCAGCGCCCTCAGCGGCCTTTCCGTGCGCGAGCTCAAGGCCGCCGCCGTGGACGGCGACATCAAGCGCCTGAGCTCGATATCGGGCATCGGCAGGAAGACGGCCGAGCGCATCGCCGTGGAGCTCAGGCACAAGCTTGACGCCGCCGAGGCCCTGGAGGCCCTCGCCGGCCCCGACGAGGGCGAGAGCGACGCGCGCGTGCGCGACGCCGTGCTCGCCCTGGCGTCGCTGGGCTACAAGCAGAGCGACGGGCGGCGCATGGTGCGCGACGTGCTGGAAGGCGGCGGAGCCGGCCTGACCGTCGAGGATATCATCCGGAAAGCGCTGGCGCGATGAGCGAACGACTGGTCAACGACATGAACCGGCCGGACCGGGAGTTCGAGACCACGCTGCGCCCGGCGCGCTTCGCCGATTTCGTGGGCCAGGCCAGGGTCCGGGAGCGGCTGGAGCTGGCCGTGGAGGCGGCGCGGGCGCGCGGCGACGTGCTGGACCACGTCATGCTTTCGGGCCCGCCCGGACTGGGCAAGACCACCCTGGCGCATATCCTGGCCAACGGCATGGGCGCGAACATCAAGTGCACGTCCGGGCCGGTGATCGACAAGCCCGGCGACCTCGCCGGCCTGCTGACCGGACTGGAGCCGGGCGACGTGCTGTTCATCGACGAGATCCACCGCATGCAGAAGGCCGTGGAGGAATACCTCTACGCGGCCATGGAGGACTTCGTGCTCGACATCATGATTGACCAGGGCCCCAACGCGCGCTCGGTGCGGCTGGAAATCCCGCGCTTCACGCTGGTGGGCGCCACCACGCGGGGCGGGCTGCTCTCCGCCCCGCTGCGGTCCCGCTTCGGGATCACCAGCCGCCTGGACTACTACGCCCCCGCGGACCTCAAGGCCATCGTGCTGCGCTCGGCGCGCATCCTGGACGTGGCGGCGGACGACGACGGCGCGCTCGAGATCGCCGGCCGGTCGCGCGGCACGCCGCGCATCGCCAACAACCTGCTGCGGCGCGTGCGCGACTACGCCCAGGTGCGGGCGGACAACCGCGTCACGCGCGCCGTGGCCGACGCCGCGCTGGAGATGCTGGACATCGACAAACACGGCCTGGACGAGATGGACAAGCGCATCCTCGAGAGCGTGATCCTCAAGTTCGGCGGCGGCCCGGTGGGCGTCAACTCGCTGGCCGTTTCGGTGGGCGAGGAGCCGGACACGATCGAGGAAGTCTACGAGCCGTACCTGATACAGGAAGGCTATCTCAACCGCACCCCGAAGGGCCGCATGGCCACGGAAGCCTCCTACCGCCTGCTGGGCGTCGCCCGCGGGGCGGCGGGCAAGGAACTTGACCTGGGGTTGTGACGTCGGCATCGGGGTCAGCCGGAGATAGGAGTTTACGGCCGGGGGCGGAGTGTGGGATTGTGCCGGGCGATGGCCCGGCATCTCAGAGGGGAGTTTCCCGTTCCACCTTGTGCCACTGGCCGACGCGGCGCCTTGCCCGGCGGGATCTGGGCGCTCGGCTTCGTGTCGCTGTTCATGGACACCTCCTCGGAGCTGGCGCACAGCCTTCTGCCGCTTCTGATGTCCGGCGCGCTGGGCGCGTCGGTGGCCGCCATCGGCGTGATCGAGGGCGTCGCCGAGGCCGCGGCCGCCGTCACCAAGGTCTTCTCCGGCGCGATCAGCGACGCGTTCCGCAGGCGCAAGGGGCTCGTGCTGCTGGGCTACGGCCTCGCCGCGCTGACCAAGCCGGTCTTCCCGCTGGCGCCGTCCGTCGGCTGGGTGTTCGGCGCGCGGTGCGTGGACCGCATCGGCAAGGGCATCCGCGGCGCGCCGCGCGACGCGCTGCTGGCGGATATCGCGCCGCCCGGGATGCGCGGCGCCGCCTACGGCCTGCGCCAGGCGCTGGATTCGGTCGGCGCGTTCGCCGGGCCGCTGCTCGCCGTGGCATGCATGGCGCTGCTGGCCGACGATATCCGGTCGGTCCTGTGGGTGGCGGTCGTGCCCGCTTTCCTGTGCGTCGCCCTGGTCGTGTTCTGCGTGCGCGAACCGGCGGACGCGAAGTCTGCCGCTCCGCGCAAACGCCTGGCGCTGTCCGACGCCGGCCGCCTTCCGGTCCGCTACTGGCTTGTCGTGGCGCTCGGCGCGGTTTTCACGCTGGCCCGCTTCAGCGAGGCGTTCCTGATCCTGCGCGCGCGGGACGTCGGCCTCGCCGCCGGCCTCGTGCCCTTGATCATGATCGTCATGAACGCCGTCTATTCGGCCTGCGCGTATCCGGCGGGCGCGGCCGCCGACCGTTATCCGCCGCGGATCCTGCTGGCCGCGGGGCTGGCGATGCTGGTCGTTGCCGACGCGCTGCTGGCCGCCGCGCGCTCGCCCCTCCCGGCGTTCGCGGGCGCGGGCTTCTGGGGCCTGCACATGGCGTTCACGCAGGGGCTCTTTGCGAAGCTGATCGCCGACGCCGCGCCGGAAGATCTGCGCGGAACCGCGTTCGGCGTGTTCAACCTTGTCGGCGGCGCGGCGACCATGCTGGCCAGCGTGATCGCCGGCGCGCTGTGGGCGGGCATGGGGCCGCCCGCCACGTTCATCGCCGGGGCGATCTTCGCCGCCCTCGCCGGCGTCGGCCTGCTTGCGGGTCATCCGCGCCGCGCGCAGGGCAAGTGACCCGATAGAGAGCAGTTCAGCCGCTTCGCGGCCGAACTGCTCTTTCTAGGGTGACCCCGGAAAAGGCTCACCACTGGAAGATGCCGAAGAGGCTGGGATGGTGGAAATTGCGCGCCTGGTCGTACACCGCGAACCAGCTCTGCAACTGCCAATCCTCGATCTGGCCGCGGTAGTTGCGCGCGAAATTCACCGCCCAGCGCGTGCCTTTGGCCGGGACGCCGCCCAGCCGGTCGAAGGGAACCAGGATCTCGCAGACCCACTGGCCGGGATCGGCGGTGATGCTGGTCTTGACGGTGGCGCCGGCGTTCCACGGCTGCGAGGGCGTCTGAATGGTGCCTTCGATCATGGGCCGGGGATAGTAGCCCGACCAGTAGGCGCCCTTGGCATTGACGATCAACTGGTAGTAATCCTTCCGGTCGGCGTTGGTATCCAGGAAGATCTCGATCGAGTCGTCGCGAATGAGCCCCGAGGAGTCGCCTCCGCCGGCGCGCGTCACGATCCGGGAAACGTCCGGATCAACGCAGGTGAACGCGATGTACAGGCACGGCTTGCCGTCAAGCTGTGTCTTGCCCACGTAGCAGTAGGTGGGCGGGTCCGCCTCCGGCGGCGGCTGGCCGGGCGCGTGGACGTGGAAACGGCCGCTTTTCCATGAGCCTGTGATTTCTTCCGGCGACACGGCGCCGTCCAGGATGATCGGCCCGGCGGCGCCGGGGGTCTGAAGCTGCTCAAGCTGCTCGGTAATGCGCACGACGGGCACCTGCATTCCGCGGAACGATTCGAATCCGACGGGGCTGGCCTTGTAGGCGGCCAGTTGCGCGAGCATTGCGGACGGGTCCGCCTGCGGCGTTGCCGTTGCGGGTTTCTGCAGCGCCGCAAGCACGTCCCGCACCGCGGTGCGGGTGACCGGCTCGCTCGCGGGCCGGATCGCGGTCCGGACGCGCAGCGCGGCCGTGTCCGAGGCGAGGGCGGCCATCTGGGCCGCTTCCGAGACGCTCAGGCGGCGCACCGGCAGCGCGGAGGCGGTCAGCGCGCCCGTCTCGCGGCGCACCGTCGCCTCGGCGGGCTTCACGGGCGCCGGCGGCAGGACCGGGAGCTGCCAGGTGCGCAGGTCGGGGGACGCGGCCGGCATCTCCGGCCTGCTGGCGGCGAGAGCCGAGCGGATCGCGCGCGCCGAGGCCACTTCCGTCGCCTCGGGCCGGTATTCCGTCAGCCGGGCGGTTTCCACGGTCAGCTCGGTCTGTTCCACGGCGCGGCGCGGCTCCGCAGCGGCCGGCTCGAGCCGGGCCACGGCGCGCTCCACGGGCGTCTCGGGGGGCGTCTCGGTTGCCATGGGCGGGAGAGGCTGAATTGCGCCCAGATCAACCGGCTTCCCGGCGAGCGCGGGCTCCTCCGCCCTGACGACCTCGGGCATGCGCGGCCGGGCCGGCTGGTCCGGCGGAGGCGTCACCGTCTTTTCGGCCAGCTCGGGCGATTCCGGGGTCGGCTCCGCGGGCTGGAAGGCAAGGCGCTCGACCGATTCCAGCGAGCGGATCCGCGGGGTGGCCATCGACGCGTCGACCACCTGGACTTCGAGGGGAGGCATGACGGACTGCAGCAGTTCTTCGCGCGGGATGAGCACAAACAGCGTCAGGAGGGCGGCCGCGGCAAGCCCGGCCGCGGCCAGGGCCCGGCGGCGGCGGCGCAGGTAGGCGTAGAAGGGGCTGTTCCTGATGAAGCCGAGCGGGACTTCGTGCGAGGCGAGGAGCCGCGCGCAGAGATCGGCCACGTTCTGGTGCATCCGCCGGTTGCGGGACGCGGAATCGGCGCGGGCGAACACGAACCGGTGGCAGCCGCTCTCCACGACATCGCCGTAGCTCAGGCGTTCGCGCCGCGTGAGGTGCTGGTTCACGTAAACGCGGGCGCCGGGGTCCGCCCTGAGCAACCAGTGGCAGCGGCACTCCTCGTCGGTGCCCGCGTGGCACTTAATCCGGCGCAGGCGGAAAGCTTCCGGCGGCAGGAGGGGGTCCAGCACGGCCAGGTCGCAGGCGGGGTCGGCGCCCACCACGATCTCGTCGCCGTCGGCCAGCAGCTCGCACGCCACGGCGTCCGCCACCGTGCCGCGCAGATGCACCCGCCCGGCGGGATGCGCATGGGCGCGCTGCAGAAGGTCGTCCTTCATCTTCGGGCGCCTGGGGTCGATGCCAGGGTCTGGAGGGAGAACTTCGGGAAACCGGTATCGCGCGCCGCGTCCATCAGGCGGATCACGTCCTGGTAGGGAACCGCGCGATCGATCTGGATGTCGAGGCGGGCCTGCGGCTTCTGCGGGTCGCCCCGCAGCACGCGCAGCGCCGGCACCAGCGCGTCGACGTCCGCGAGCGGCTCGGCGTTGAGCGTGATCGCCGGCTTGTCGCCTTCCATCCGGTAGGAGATGACCAGGCCCTGCGTATCGGGCGTCTTCACGCCGGTGGTGGACTCCGGCAACTGCAGCTCGATCTGGGTCGGGCGCACCAGGCTCGACGTGAGGACGAAGAACACCAGGAGCTGGAAGATCACGTCCAGCAGCGGCGTGATGTTGATGGACGTGTTCTCGGGGATCTCGTGGCGCTTAAGCATTGCGTGCGCTCTCCGCCTTGTGATTCAGGGCCAGCCACTCCTTGATTTCCACCAGGTACAGGTCAAGCAGGCCGAGGATGTGATTGGTCTGCTTGCGCAGGTGTTCCTGGAAGATGATGAGCGGGATGGCGATGACCAGGCCGGCCACGGTGGTGAGGAGGGCCTGGTAGATGCCGCCGGCGAGCAGGCGCGGATCGGTCGAAGCGGTGCGCTCGATGGTCATGAAGGCGATCACCAGCCCCCAGACCGTCCCCAGGATGCCCAGCAGCGGCGCGACCTGCGACATGTTGACGATCCAGCCGCGCGATTTCTCCATGGCCAGCATCTCGGCCAGGATGATCTTCTCGGTGGCCGCGCCAACGTCCTTTTCGCCGGCCCGGATGCGCAGCAGCCCCTCCTGGAGCACGCGGCCGATCACGCCCTTGGTCCGCGCCGCGAGCACGATGGCCTGGTCGATGGAGTTCTCCTTCAGCGCGGTCTTCAGATCGAAGTGAAACTGATCGCTGTCCAGGCGGTTTTCGCGCAGGTACAGCAGGCGCTCGATCGTCAGCACGATGCCCGCCAGGGCCACCAGCCCGAGCGGGATCATGAAGAAACCGCCCTTGATACACAGGTCCACAACCGTCTGCATCCAACTCATCGCTTATTTCCCTCCTGTCAGTTCCGCGACGCGTTTCTTCGCCTGTTCCACCCACCTTGCCGAGGCCGCGTTGCCGGCGTCCGCGGTCTTGACGACTTCGTTCAGCCTGGCGACCGCGGTCGGGACGTCGCCCAGCGCGACATAGCACTCGGCGGCGCCGCAGGCGGCGGCGTCGGGCCACTCGTTGTACGGGTATGCGGCCAGCACGGTTTCGAAAGCCGCCAGCGCTTCGGCGTGGTTGCCGGCCCGGCGTTCGCCTTCGCCGCGGTAGTAGCAGATCATGGCCGGGGCCACGGTGGCCGACCAGGACCTGGCCGCGAAACCCTGTTCCCGCGGCGTGAATTCCCCGGACAGCTTGCCGGCCAGCGTCCGCAGGGCCGCATAGTCCGCGGCGGCGGCGATGAAGCGCAGCCGCACGGCGCCCAGGCCGTAGTAGCGGACGCTGTCCGCGTTGTATGCCGCCTGCGCCGCCTCGAGCCTGGCCTGCGCGCCGCCCTCGGGCTTGCCGGCGTCCGCGATATGGCAGAGGGCTGCCAGGGCCGCGTCGAATTCGGCGTCGCCGCGTCCCGGCGCGAGGCGGTCCAGCCAGTAGGCGAGCCCCATGTCGCCCGTGCCGGCCTGGAAACGCACGCGGTTGAGGTTCTCGGCGAGGAGTTTCGCGTATTCGGCCGGCAGGTCTCCGGCTGCCTGCCCCGCGCGCGCGTACCACTGCTCGGCCTCGGCCGCCTTCCCGGCTTTTTCCAGGCACACGGCGCATTCGTAGGCATGGACGGCCGCCTTGTCGAAACGGTTGTAGAGGGCTTCATACGCGGCGGCGGCGGCGGCGAAGTCGCCCGTGGCGTAGAGGGCGCGGGCCCATGTCTCGTGGGCCTCGCGGGGCAGCTTGTCGGGGCCGCCCAGCTTGCCGGCCAGCGCGGCGTATTCCGCGCGGGCGCCCGCGGCGTCGCCCGCGGCGAACAGCTCGCGTCCGATCCGGTCCCGCAGGTCGGTTTCGTCCACGCCCTTTCCGAGTGCCAGGGCCTGCCGCCAGGCCTTGACCGCGCCGGCGCGGTCGCCGGCCTGGGAATGGGTCTGGCCGAGAAGCAGGCAGGCGGCGGCGGCAAGTTCCTCGGCGGGCTTGTCCTTGAGCAGGGCTTCGAGCGCGCGGACGGTCCCGGCGGAATCTCCCGTCCTGGCGGAGGCCAGCGCGCTGTTGTAGCGGCATTCCGCAAAGGCTTCCGCGCCGAGCCGGGCGGCGGCGTCCGGGACGGCGAGCACGTCGCGGAGGAGCGGGACGGCGCGCGGGTAGTCCTGCCGCGACAGGGCGAAATTGGCGAGCTCCACGCGCGCGCGGAGCGCCTCGGGGGAGTCCGGGCGGCGCTGGACGAATCCGTCGAGGAACGCCTGCGCTTCGTCGGCTTTTCCGGCGCGCTTGAGCACGGCCGCGTACAGCAGGGCGGCCTGGCCTTCCTGGGGCTTGCCCTGGAACACGGCGCCGTCGTCCTTCATGGCGTTCATGACCCCCGCGTCGTCGCGCAGCTCGTGCAGGGCGAACAGGCGGGCGTAGAGCAGTTCGGGCAGTTGCTCCGCGGGGATCACGGGGCGGGCCGCGGCCACGGCGTCCGCGAGCTTGCGGCTGTCGCCCTGCTTCGCGGCGATGCGCACGTTCAGCAGCGCCGCCTGGGCCCGCAAGGCCGCGGCGTCGGCCTCGGGCAGCGCGTCGGCCCCTGCCAGCGCCCCGCGGGCGGCGGCTTCCGCCTCGCCGCTCTTGTCCGCCGCCAGCAGGCATTCGGCCAGGGCGATGTGCGCCGAAGGAGGAAGCGGCGGATTCCGCAGGCCCCGGATCGCGGCCTGCAGCGGGGCGACGGCGTCGGCCGGCTTGCCCTGTTTGATCAGGGCCTGGGCCAGGGTGAAGGAGGCGCGGGGCAGGCTTGAGCTGTCGGCCGGGACCTTTCGGGCCTCGGCTTCGGCCTGCGCAAGCTGGCCCAGCTCGAGGTATGCCTCGGCGCGGATCGCGGCCAGCGTGTCGGCCGCCAGGCCCGCGATGCCCTTGCCGGAGACGTCGAGCAGCTCCTTGTGCATGCGAAGCTGGTAGTAGGCGTTGAACAGCTTCGGCAGCAGGCTCACGCGGTCGGCGCCGAGCTTGAGCGCCTGGTTGAAGGCTTCCAGCGCCTTCTTCGGCTCGTCCTTTGCCGACCAGGCCTCGGCGGTCATGACGGCGAGCTGCTGCTGTTCCGCCGGCGACATGCGGTCAGGCCTGATGCGCGGGACCGTGCGGAGCACGGCGTCGTAGTCGCGAGCCGCGTAGTACAGGTAGGCCACGGCGAGCTGCGCCCTGGCGCTTTCGTCCGCGCCGGGATACTTCTCGATCAGGGCCGCGTAGGCGCGGGCGGCGTCCCCGGTCTTGCCGCCTTTCTCCAGCGCCAGGCCGCGCGCGTACATGTATTTGATGCGCATGGGGTCGGAGAGGTTCTGGGCTTCGCGCTCCTGGATCTTCTTGAGCGCGGCCTCCCACTGGCCGGCGTTGTAGAGGGTGACCACCACGTTATACTGGGCCTCCTCCGGGTCGGCGGCGCGCAGCGGCGCCGGAAAGCACAGCAGGGCCGAAGCGGCCAGAGCCGCGGCGGCGAGGAGCCGCGCCGCGGCTGGCGTGTGCGGTTGTCTGAATGTCTGCATATTGCGAACCGGAACAGTGTTCGCACGAAGCGTGCCATGCCCCCTTGACCGCGGGCGGGCCGCAATCTTCACCCAATCGGCGCGGGCGGATGATCCGCGATTGTGCACAGGCGTCCGCATATGTGCGTTGCGCGGGACGCACCCCCTGCCGGAGAGCTTCCCTCTTTGCGCCGCGCCGGACCGCGGAGAAAGCGGCGCCCGGACCGCGGCGAGCCGCCGGAGTTCCGGGTTCACGCGTTTCTTCCCAGCGCCGCCCAGGCCCAGGCGAAGCAGACGAGGAAGCCGAGGTCGCAGAAGAAAAACGGCTTCCACATGCCGGGCAGGCCCGTGACGTGGGGTCCGCCGATCACGGTGGGGACGCCGGCGGCCCGGAAGCGGCGGGCCAGGTCATAGGCCTCGGCGATCTGCGCGCTGTAGCTGGAGATGGCCGCCAGGTCCAGGCCGGACGGCAGCGGATCCAGCGACGCGGGATCGGGGACCTCGACGTAGTGCAGGCGGTGGCGCCGAAGCGTTGCGTACTCTTCACCAGAATGGTCCACTTACCTCGGGAGATCGCGATCCGCGGCGTCAGCGCGATTCGGAGGCCAGCGCCACCGCCGCCAGGGAGAAGACGATGTTGCCCAGCCACGCGCCCAGCCAGGGCCAGGTCAGGCCGCGCATGCCCAGGAAGGCCCCGACCTGTGAGACCGCGTAGAAGCTGCCGAACAGCGCCATGGCCGTGAAGATCCCCGCCAGCGCGCTGCGGCGCGAGCCGCGCGAGCCGGCCGGCACCGCGAACAGCGTCACCACCAGGCAGGCCCAGGGCAGGGCCAGGCGCTGTTGTACGTCGAAGCGCCGGCGGGACAGGTCCTGCGTGATTTCGGGCTGGATGGCCAGGTGACGGATCATCTCGGCCGTGGAAAGAAACTCCCAGGCCTTGCTGTGGGTGACGAAGTCGGCGGGGCGCTCGGTCAGGGCGGGCATTTCGATGACGGCGTATCCGTCCGGCGCCAGGCTTTCGGGGGCGCCCAGCGGGTCCTGGTTGGCGTCGAAGCGCTGGACTTTGGGGTTGTGGAACCACCACTGTTCGTCCAGGTACTCGGCGCGGTCGGCGGTGATCAGTTCGGCGCGCGTTCCGTCGGGGCGCTCCTGTTCGACCTTCACGCCCACCAGTTCGCCGGGCAGGTCCGGGTTGAAACGGTCGATTGTCCATTCGCGGTGTTTGGCGCTGCTGTAGAACTTGCAGATGCGGGTGCGCGCGCCGGGCAGGGGGCGGAAGCGGTTCTTCATGAATTCGGCGGCCCATTCCTTGGCGGCCGGCATGGCGGTCTCGTTCAGGGCCAGCGACGCCAGGCTGAGGGCCGCGCCCACCAGCAGGAAGGGCGCCATCATGCGGGTGAAGCTCACGCCGCTGGCGCGCATGGCGGTAAGCTCGTTGTTGCGCCCGAGGCGCCACAGCGTGTAGAGCGTGCCGAAGAAGAGCGAGGCGGGCAGGATGAAGCGCACAACGTATTCCACCTGGCAGGCGTAGTAGCGCAGAATCAGCGGGAAGGAGGTTTGCGACTCGAGGAACTGCGGGAGGTCGCGGAAGAGCGAGTACACGATGAAGACCATGTAGAAGGCCGCGAGGCAGTAGAACACGGGCGCGAGGTATTCGCGCAGCAGGTAGCGGTCGAGCAGTTTCACGCGCACGGGTCCGCCTCCCTCAGGTCGTACAGGCCGACGTCCTGCCGCCGGAAACGGCGGTCGTGGCTCAGGATGCCGAGGATGAACCCCGCGCCCTTGCGGCTGCCGGGCCGCATCAGGGCGTTGTAGCGCTGCCGGAGGTCGCGCAAGCGGACGGGGCGCGGCATCGCGCGCGCCAGCTCCACGGCCAGATCCGCGGCGCCCGTGGCGGCGTCGAAGCAGCGTCCGTCGGCCAGCACGGCGACGTCGGGCATGTTTTCCAGCAGGCAGCCGGCCAGGCGCCGGGCGGCGGCGGGATCGCGGTCCGGGCGCGGCGGGAGGGCGGCGGCGGCGTCTTCCGGGCGCAGGGGCCGCGGCGCCGCCCGCAGCGCCGCGCGCAGCGCCCGTTCGGCGGCAGCCAGTTCCTCCTCGGGCAGCGTGGTGAACAGGTTGCCGCGGCGCCGGATGCGGGCGGAACACGCGCACAGCAGGCGCAGGGCGCCGGCGGCGTCGCATCCGCCGAGCCCGGCAAAGTCCGCCCGGGCCGCTTCCTGTTCGGCGGCCAGTCCCGCCCGCGCGCGCAGGAAGGCCTCGAAGGCCTCGTACAGCGGCGCCAGGCAGGCCTGTGCCAGGGAGGACGCGAGGGCCGCGGTCGCCCGCCGCTGCATCTGGCGCACGCGTTCGCGCGTCACGGCGCGCGCCGCGCCGATGGCGCGCAGCGTGGGCGGACGGCTCCCCGCCGGCGCGCCGGCGCGGTCCAGGCAGAAGCGGGCCGCGAGCACGGTACGCTCGTCGGGCTTGAGAAACCAGGCCATGACGGCGGGCAGGTCGGGCAGGGGCCGCGCGCCGCTTTCCAGGCGGTCGCACAGATCGAGGAACGCGCGGATGCGCCGCAGCGAAGCGGCGCGGATGCCGGGCAGGCGCTCAATCCGTTCCGCGGTGAGCCGCCGCAGCTCGCCCACGGTGGCCAGGCCGGCCTCGCGGCAGCGGTTGACCACCCGCGCGGGCAGCCCGGAACCGGGAAGGGGCCAGGCATCCATCGCCGCCAAATGGCTTGACACGGTCTGCGGTCTCAAGTAAATGCTCTACCCTCGCAGTTCGGGGTGCGCCCGTCTTCGTGCCGCAAACGGCGCGGCAATGTCAAGGCATTTGGCGCCCGGCGGAAACAACTAGGGAGAAGCGGACATGGCAGTCAGAGTCGGAATCAACGGTTTCGGTCGCATTGGCAGGATCGTGTGCCGCCTGGCGCACGGCGATCCGGAAGTGGAAGTCGTCGCCGTGAACGATCTGACCGACGCGGCGACCCTGGCGCACCTGCTGAAGTACGATTCCACGCACGGCCGTTTCCCCGGCCGCGTGGAAGCCGGCGAAGGCGCGCTGAAGATCGACGGCGAGGATATCCGGGTCATGTCCGAGAAGGATCCCTCCAAGCTGCCGTGGCGGGACCTGGGCGTGGACGTGGTGCTGGAGAGCACCGGCGTGTTCCGCAGCCGCGACAAGATCCAGCTGCACATGCAGGCCGGCGCGCCGCGCGTGCTGCTCAGCGTGCCGTCCAAGACGGCGGACGACGTTGACGCCACCGTTGTCCTGGGCGTGAACGACAAGGACCTCACGCCGGCGGTGAAGATCGTCTCCAACGCCTCCTGCACCACGAACTGCCTGGCGCCCATGGTCAAGGCCGTGCACGACGCCATCGGCGTGGAAGAGGGCCTGATGACCACGATCCACAGCTACACCAACGACCAGAGCGTGCTGGACTTCCCGCACAAGGACCTGCGGCGCGCGCGCACGGCGGCGGCCAACATGATCCCCACGTCGACCGGCGCCGCCAAGGCGATCGGGCTGGTGATTCCGGACCTGAAGGGCAAGATGAACGGCATGGCGGTGCGCGTTCCCACGGTGACCGGCTCGCTGGTCGACCTGGTCTGCACCCTGAAGCGCGACGTCAGCGTACAGGAGATCAATTCCGTGGTCAAGGCCGCGGCCGAGGGCCCGCTGCGCGGCATCCTCAGCTACTGCGAGGATCCCATCGTCAGCTCGGACATCATCGGCGACAGGCACAGCAGCATCTTCGACTCGCTTTCGACGATGAAGATCGGCGCGCGCATGGTGAAGCTCATCTCCTGGTACGACAACGAGGTGGGCTATTCGCAGCGCTGCGTGGACCTGTTCAAGCGCATGGCGGCTCTCTAGTCGCGGAGCGGGCATGAACAAGAAGACCGTGCGTGACGTGGATTTCGGCGGCAAGCGCGTGCTGATGCGCGTGGACTTCAACGTGCCGATGAAAAACGGCGCGGTGGCGGACGACACGCGCATCCGCGCGGCGCTGCCCACGATCCGCTACGTGCTGGAGCGCGGCGCCGGGAGCCTCGTGCTGATGTCGCACCTCGGCGACCCCCGGAAGGACGCCGGGAAGGCCCGCGAGAAGGCGGAGAAGGCCGGCAAGCCTTTCGACGAGAAGGCGTACATCGAGGCCAAACACAGGATGGCGCCGGTGGTCGCGTGCTTTGCCGGGCACCTGGGCCGCGAGGTGAAGCTGGCGCCGGCCTGCCTGGGGCCGGAGACGGAGCGGATGGTTGCCGCGCTGCCCGCGGGCGGCGTCCTGATGCTCGAGAACACGCGGTTCCACAAGGAAGAGACCTCCGCGGACGCCGCGGAGCGGGACCGGATGGCCAGGGCGCTGGCCGCCTACGGCGACGTGTTCGTCAACGACGCGTTCGGCTCGGCGCACCGGGACCACGCCTCGACCGCGTCCGTCGGCAAGTTCTTCCGGGAGAACGTGGCCGGCTTCCTGATGGAGAAGGAGATCGACTACCTGAGCCGCGCGCTGGAGAATCCGGACCGGCCGTACGCGGCCGTGCTGGGCGGCGCGAAGATCGGCGACAAGCTCAAGGTGGTGGAGAACCTGCTCACGAAGGTGGATACCCTGATCGTGGGCGGCGGGATGGCGTATACGTTTCTGAAGGCCCAGGGCCACGCGATCGGCCAGTCGCTGTGCGATGCCGGGAAGATTCCGTACGCGGGGCGGATGCTGGCGGAGGCGCGGAAGCGGGGCGTGAATTTCCTGCTGCCCGTGGACAACGTCGCGGCGGACAAGTTCGACGCCAACGCCGAGACCCGCGCGGTCGGCGTCGAGATCCCGGAGGGCTGGATGGCGCTGGACATCGGGCCGAAGACGACGGAGCTGTACGCCCAGGCCATCCGGGGCGCCCGCATGGTCGTCTGGAACGGCCCCATGGGATGTTTCGAGATGCCGAAGTTCGCCGACGGCACGATGGGGGTGTGCCGGGCGATCGCGGCGAGCGGCGCCGTGAGCATCGTGGGCGGCGGCGACAGCGTGGCCGCGGTGAACAAGAGCGGGCTGGCGGCGCGGTTCACGCACATCAGCACCGGCGGCGGCGCCAGCCTTGAGTTCCTGGAAGGCAAGCAACTGCCGGGCATCGCCGCGTTGAGCCCCAGGGAATAGAGGCGGGAGGGCGAGCGTGAAGAAATTCCGGAAGAAAATCGTGGCCGGCAACTGGAAGATGAACAAGTCCATTGCCGAGGCCGTCGATCTCGCCGCGGACATCAAGCGGGAGCTGGCCGGCAACGTGGACGTCGACGTGGTGCTCTGTCCGCCCTTCACGGCGCTGAAGGCGGTGGGGGACATCATCACCGACACGCCGATCAAGCTGGGCGCGCAGAACATGCACTGGGAGACCGACGGCGCGTATACCGGCGAGATCTCCGCCGCCATGTTGCGCGACATCTACTGCCACTACGTGATCCTGGGGCACAGCGAGCGGCGGGCCGGCTTTCACGAGACCGACGCGCTGGTCAACCGCAAGGTGAAGGCCGCGCTGGCCGGAAATCTGGCGCCGATCGTCTGCGTGGGCGAGACGCTGCCCGAGCGCCAGGCGGAGCGGCAGCGCGAGGTCGTGGGCGGCCAGGTGCGGAAGAGCCTGGCCGGGCTGGGGGAAGACCTGGATCGGGTGATCGTGGCCTACGAGCCGGTATGGGCCATCGGCACGGGCGTGAACGCGACCGCGGCGCAGGCGCAGGAGATGCACGCCTTCATCCGCGAGACGCTGGCGGAGATGTCCACGGCCGAGACCGCGGCGGCCATGCGCATCCAGTACGGCGGAAGCATGAAGCCCGCCAACGCCGCGGAACTGCTGGCGCAGCCCGACGTGGACGGCGGGCTCGTCGGCGGCGCGTCGCTCGAGGCGCGCTCTTTCGTGGAGATCGTCCGCGCCGCGCTTTAGAAAGACGCGCGGCCGGCGACTGCGCGGGGCGGCCCGCGCCGCGAAGGACGCGAAAGAGGCGGAAGATTCCTTTCGCGTCCGGCGCGTCTTTCGTGGTACACAATGCCGTCCGGGAGATGTCAATGTTCATAGCCGTAGTCACGTATTTTCTGCTGTTCGTCGAAGTCCTCTGCTGCCTGCTGTTGATCGGCGTGATCCTGCTGCAGCGCTCGCGCAGCCAGGGCGCCGGCCTGGCCTTCGGGGCCGGAATGGGCGAAACGCTGTTCGGCGCCCAGGCGGGCAACGTTCTTACCAAGACCACCGTGATCCTGGCGGCGGTGTTTCTGCTCAACACCACGTTCCTGGCCTATCTGCAGACCAGGCGCGGCGGGGCCAAACGGTCGGTGGCCGACAGGATAGAGCCGCTCCCGGCTCCCGCGCCGCCGCGCGCGCCGCCGCAACCCGCGCCGCTGCCCGCGCCGGGCGGCCCCGTCGCGGGCGAAGGCGAAGTGGCGTGGCCGGCGGCGGAAGACCTCGGCGGGGCCGGGCTCATCGAAGCCCAGCCCGCTCCCGCGGCCGGCGAGGAAGCCGCGCCGGGCGCGGCCGATGCGCCGCCCGCGGCGGACGCGCCGGCGCCGGCCGACGAGACGGCGCCCACGACGTCCCAATGATGAGGACTATGCGCGCTTCCGGCACCCGGTCCGCGACGCGCCGGCATACGGTTCCCCCCGCGGCGCTGCGGATCGCCCTGCTTGCCGGCCTGGCCCTTCCCCTCGGCGGGTGCGGCCGGCCCGGCGCCGGCGACGCCGGCCGGGAGATGGTCCTGTACGGCGTCACGACCGACATCCGCGGCTTCGACCCCGTCAAGGCCGGCGACGTTTCCTCCTCCATGGCCATCAGCAAGATCTACGAGGGCCTGCTGCAATACGCGTATCTGGCGCGGCCCTACCGCCTCGAGCCGGCGCTGGCCGCGCGCATGCCCGACGTGTCGGAAGACGGCCTGGTCTATACCTTCACCGTGCGCCGCGGCATCTTCTTCCAGGACGATCCGTGCTTCACGCAAACCGGCGGGCGCGGCCGCGAGCTGGCCGCCGAAGACTTCGTCTACGCGATCAAGCGCGTGGCCGATCCCAAGAACGAGGCCACCGGCTACTGGGCCTTCAACAACCGCATCGCGGGGCTGGACGAGTTCCGCGCCGCCGCGGGGGCCGCGAAGCGGACCGACTACGACGCCGAGGTCGCCGGCCTGCGGGCGACGGACCCGTACACCCTGCGCATCGAGCTGAAGGAGCCCTATCCGCAGCTCCTGTGGATCCTGGCCATGCACTACGCCTTCGCCATTCCGCGCGAAGCGGTGGAGTGCTACGGCGCCGACTTCCTCAACCACCCCGTGGGCACCGGCCCGTTCCGGCTCAGGGCCTGGAAACGCAACTACCGCATCGAGTTCGAGCGCAACCCGAAGTGGGCCGAAACCGGGCGCGTCGAGCTCTACCCCGCGGAGGGCGCGCCCGGCGACGCCGAGGCCGGGCTGCTGGCCGACGCGGGCAAGCCGATCCCGTTCCTCGACCGCATCGTGCAGTACGTCATCGAGGACGCCTCCACCCAGTGGCTCAAGTTCGTGACCGGCGAACTGGAATCGTCCGGCATCTCCCGCGACAACTGGGACGCGGTGATCACCAGCGACCGCGGGCTCACGGAAAGCCTGCGCCGCATGGGCGTGCGGCTGGACACGTCGCCCACGCTGGACGTGTACTACATCGGCTTCAACATGGACGATCCGGTCGTGGGCCGCGGCGCGGACCAGGCGGCCGACCTGCGCCGTCGCAAGCTGCGCCAGGCGCTGAGCTGCGCCTTCAACTCCGGGGAATGGGTGCGGTTCTACAACGACCGGATCGTGCGCGCCAAGGGCCCGATCCCGCCGGGCGTGGCCGGCTACGACGAGAAGCCGTCGCCCTATCCCTTCGACCTCGAACAGGCGCGCCGTCTGCTGGCCGAGGCCGGATACCCGGAAGGGGTCGATCCGTCGAGCGGCCAGCGCCTGCGCCTGGTCATGGAGCTGGGCAGCGCCTCGGATCCCGACGTGCGCCAGTCGGTCGAGCTGACCGTGGACTTCATGCGCCGCATCGGCGTGCTGATCGAGCCCAGCTACAACAACTGGCCCACGTTCCTGGGCAAGATGGAGCGCCGGCAGTGCCAGCTTTACCGGCTGGGCTGGGTGGCGGATTACCCGGACGCGGAGAATTTCCTGCAGCTCTTCTACGGGCCCAACAGCTCGCCGGGGCCCAACCACAGCAACTACGGCAATCCCGAGTTCGACGCGCTCTACGAGAAGGTGCGCGTCATGGCCGACGGCCCGGAGCGCACGGCGCTGTACAAGCGCATGGCCGACATGGTGATCGAGGACTGCCCCTGGATCTTCATGCATCATCCCCGCTCCTACGGGCTGCACCATCACTGGCTCAGGAACAACAAGTCGCACGACTTTCCCTACGGCATGGTCAAGTACGTCCGCATCGACACGGCGGCCCGCGAAGAGTGGCGGCGCACGCTGGGGCGCAGGCACTGGCGGAGGCAATAACGTGCTGCGGTACATCGTCAGGCGCACGCTCTACATGATTCCGACCGTTTTCGGGGTCATTGTGGCGACCTTCCTCCTCTTCAACTGGGTCGGCGGCGATCCGGCCATGATGAAACTGGGCAAGAACGC
This sequence comes from Lentisphaerota bacterium, assembly GCA_016873635.1. Taxonomy (GTDB): domain Bacteria; phylum Verrucomicrobiota; class Kiritimatiellia; order UBA8416; family VGWJ01; genus VGWJ01. The sequence goes on from VGWJ01000023.1 coordinate 34,719, forward strand.
CTCGCCGCGGCTGCTGGAGGACTTCGACGCGCAGCGCGGCTACAACAAGCCGCTGCTGTGGGGGCACTGGGGCACCACCCGGGCGTTCGCCGACGCGGACTTCGCGCGGTCGGCCGGCGCCTGGCGCGACGTGGCGGGCGCGGAGCACCGGCCGGAGGCCGGCAGCCTGGTCGTGCGCGACGGCGTCGAAGCGGTCGTGCCGCTGGCGTTCGACCTGTACCCCGGCGAAACGTACCGCTGGCTGATCGCGTACCGCCTGCCCGCCGGCCGGGCGGAGTTCGTCGTGCGCGGCGCCGCGGACGGCGCGCGGAGCGTGGCGCTGGCGCCGTCCTCCGCCTGGCGCGCCGCGCGCCTTGATTTCCGCCCGGGGGCCGACGCGGGCGAACTCGCCTGCGCCGTGCGGGCCGGCGGCGGCGACCTGGAACTGCGCGCCCTGCGCCTGCGCCGCGGCGTGGCGCACGCCTTCGATTCCCAGCTCTGGTTCTACCTCCGGCAGCTGGCGCGGCTGGACTTCGGCGCGTCGCACGAAACCAACCAGCGCGTGTCCACCATGATCCGGGACGGGCTGCTGCCTTCCCTGGCGCTCACCGTGCCCATGTTCATCGCCGGCCTCCTGACGGCCGTCACGCTGGCCCTGCTGTGCGCCTTCTTCCGGAACTCGCCCGTGGACCGGTTTTTCGTGGTGCTGGGCGTGATCCTCATGAGCGTGAACTACATCGTGTGGATCGTGCTGGGGCAGTACGTGCTCGGCTACGGCGTGCGCCTGTTTCCCGTGTGGGGCTTCGAGTCCTGGCGCTACCTCGTGCTGCCGTGCCTGATCGGCGTGGTGAGCGGGCTGGGCAGCGAGCTGCGTTTCTACCGCACGGTGATGCTGGACGAGATGTACCGCGACTACGTGCGCACGGCTTTCGCCAAGGGCGTCGGCCGGCGCGGCGTGCTGTTCCGCCACGTGCTCAAGAACGCCATGATCCCCATCCTGACCGGCGTGGTCATGGCGATCCCCTTCCTGTACACCGGCAGCCTGCTGCTGGAGACGTTCTTCGGCATCCCGGGCCTGGGCCGCATGGGCGTCAACGCGCTGAACAGCTCCGACGTGGACGTCATCCGCGCGCTGGTCTTCGTGGGCGCGATGATCTACGTGGTCGCGCACCTCATTACGGACATCTCCTATGCGCTGGTTGACCCGAGGGTAAGGCTGCAATGAGACCGTCGCATTCGCTGTGGGCCGACGCCTGGCGCCAGCTCAGGCGCAACCGCCTGGCCATGTTCTGCCTCTGGCTGATCGGCGCCTTTGCCTGCGTCGCGATCTACGGCCAGGTCGTCTACTGGCGCTACCGCATTCTCGACGCGCCGGCGCCGCCGGCCCTGGCGCCGGTCAAGGCCGTGTTCGTCAAGGTCCTGATGGCCGAGCGCGTGGCCGGCCGGGTGGCGCCCTACAACCGGCAGGATCTCGGCCGGCAGTATTCCCCGCCGAGCTGGAAGCATCCCATGGGGACCGACGGGCTGGGGCGCGACGTCTGTCAGCGCGTGATCCAGGGCGTGCGCATCGCCTTCCAGGTGGGGATCGTCACTTCGCTGATCGCCATCCCCATCGGCGTGCTGCTGGGCTGCCTGGCCGGCTATTTCGGCGGGTGGCTGGACGACGTCGTGGTCTGGATCTACTCGATCTTCGCCTGCATGCCGACGCTGCTTTTCATTCTGGCGATCGCCATGATGGTGGGCCGGGGCCTGCTCGGCGTCTACCTGGGGATCGGCCTGACCACCTGGGTCGGCCTGTGCCGCCTGATCCGCGCGGAGGTCATGAAACACAAGCAGCGCACCTACGTGCAGGCGGCGCGGGCGCTGGGCGTCGGTCACTACCGCATTCTCTTCAGGCACATTCTGCCCAACGTGTTCCATATCGTCATCATCACCTTCTCCCTGCGCTTTCCCGCCGCGATCGGCACGGAGGTGATCATGAGCTTTCTCGGCATCGGCGTGCAGGGCGAACCGTCCTGGGGCGTCATGATCAGCAACGCGCGGCTGCGCCTCTGGTACGGCGTATGGTGGGAGCTGGCGTTCACGACGGCGGCCATCTTCCTGGTGGTGCTGGCCTTCAACCTGTTCGGCGACGCGCTGCGCGACGCGCTGGACCCCCGGTTGCGGACGCAGCGGGAGTAGGAGTGTGTTCAGGTGTCAGGTGTCAGGTGTCAGGAAACCTGGCGGCGGTCGACGAAGCGTCGGAGTGAATGACCGTGAGCAGCGCGCTTGAAAAGATCAACAGCCCCGCCGACCTTGCCGGCCTCTCGAAGGACGAGCTGACGCAACTGGCCGGCGAGATCCGTTCGCTGATCATCGGCACCGTGAGCCGCACGGGCGGACACCTTGCCGCCAACCTGGGCGCCGTGGAGCTGACCATCGCGCTGCTGAGAGTTTTCGCGCCGCCGCGCGACAAGATCCTGTGGGACGTCAGCCACCAGACATACGCCTACAAGATCCTCACGGGACGCAGGGATCGGTTCGCGACCCTGCGCCAGTACGGCGGGATCTCGGGGTTCCTGCGGCGCGACGAAAGCGAGTATGACGTGTTCGGCGCCGGCCATTCCGGGACCGCGCTCTCGGCCGCGCTGGGCATGGCCGTGGCGCGCGACCGCGCCGGCGGCGACGAGCACATCGTCGCCGTGGTGGGCGACGGATCGGCCGGCAACGGCATCGTCTACGAGGCTCTGAACAACGTGGCCGCGTCCACGGGGCGCGTCGTCGTCGTGCTCAACGACAACGAGATGTCCATCGCGGCCAACGTGGGCTCCATGTCCGCCTACCTCGGCAAGCTGCTGGCGAACCCGCGCTACAACCGCTGGAAGAAATCCGTCGAATCCGTCGCGACCACCTGGCTGCGCATGGGCTGGCTGCGCGCGGCGTACTACCGGGTGGAAGAGGCGATCAAGGGCCTGTTCCTGCGCAGCGTCATGTTCGAGGAGTTCGGGCTGCGCTATATCGGTCCGGTCGACGGACACAACCTGGACGCGTTGATCGACTCGCTGCGCGTCGCGCGCGACTACGGGCGCCCGATCCTGGTGCACGTCACCACGCGCAAGGGCAGGGGCTACCTGCCGGCCGAGGAGCACCCCGAGAAATGGCACGGGACGTCCGCCTTCGACGTGGCCACCGGCGAAGCCGCGGGGAAGGCCGCCCGGCCGTCCTATTCCGAGGTCTTCGGCGCGGTCATGCAGCGGCTCGCGGCCGCGGATCGGCGCGTGGTGTTGCTGACCGCGGCCATGCGCGCGGGCACCGGGCTGGCGGGCTACGCCAAGGCGTTTCCGGACCGGTTCTTCGACGTGGGCATCTCCGAGGAGCACGCCGTGGTCTTCGCGGCGGGGCTGGCCGCGGGCGGCTACCGGCCGGTCTTCGCGGTCTATTCGACTTTCGCCCAGCGGGCGGTGGACTGCGTGATCCACGACGTGTGCCTGCAGAACCTGCCGGTGGTGTTCTGCCTGGATCGCGCCGGCGTGGTGGGTGACGACGGGCCCACGCACCACGGCGTCTTCGATATCGCCCTCTTCCGCGCGGTGCCGAACCTGACGATCATGCAGCCGGCCGACGAGGTCGAGCTGGCGCGCATGCTGCGCACGGCGCTGCGCATGCAAACGCCGGCCGTGATCCGCTATCCGCGCGGCGCCGGGCCCGGCCTGTCCGTTCCGGAAACCCCGGAAGAGATCGAGATCGGAAAAGCCGAAGTGCGCCTGGCCCCGCGGACGGACGGCGGGGCGGCCGACGTCTGGATCTGGGCGCTGGGCGGCATGCTGCCCGTCGCCGAGGATGCCGCCGCGCGGCTGGCCGGACAGGGGCCGGACTCAGACGACGCGAGGGAGCGGCCGCGGGCCGGTCGCCTGAAGGCGGGCGTGGTCAACGCGCGCTTCGTCAAGCCGCTGGATGAGGAACTGCTGGCCCGGCAGTGCCGGGGCGCGCGCGTGATCGCGACCATCGAGGACGGCGTGGCCGACGGCGGCTTCGGTTCCGCCGTGGCTGAGGCGCTGACGCGCCTTGGATATGCGGGCCGCATGCTGCGTTTCGGATGGCCGGACCGTTTCGTGCCCCATGGGCCCGCCGAGGTGCTGCGCGAAGAGGCCGGCCTGACCGGCGCGGCCGTGGCGCGGGCGATTGCCGGGGTGTGCGGCGAACCGCGCTGATTCGACCGGACGAAAGAACTTGCGTTTCGGACATCTGTACATGATGTTGTCCATGTGAAAGCGATCACCTATACCGCGGCCAGGGAAAACCTTGCGGATACAATGCAGCGCGTCTGCGAGGATCACGCACCGGTCGTCATTACTCGGCGTCGCGATCAGGCCGTCGTCATGATGGCGCTGGAGGACTACGAGGCACTCGAGGAGACCTCGTATCTCCTCCGTAGCCCGCGAAATGCGAAACGACTCCGGGAGGCGGTTGACCAGCTCCGCCGCGGCAAGGGAACCGAACGAAAGCTCCCGGTGCTCGAGTGAAGATCGTGTTCGCGGACCGTGGGTGGGGAGACTTCACCCATTGGGTCGAGAATGACCGCAAGATCGCGGCGCGCATCGTTCGCCTCATCAAGGACATCGAGCGGGAACCGTTCGAAGGGCTGGGCAAGCCGGAGCCACTGCGACATGACCTGACCGGTTTCTGGTCCAGACGCATTACGGACGAGCACCGCCTGGTGTACGCCGTTGACAAAGATCGGGTGCTGATCGCCCAAGCGCGGTATCACTATTAGCCTAGGCAACGTGTTCTTGAACCGGTCGGCCCACAGATGCCCTCTTCTGCGTCTGAGGCCGGGTGCAGGGGACTATTTGCCTGGCACCGGTTCGTGCGGTTGGGCTGGCACCGGTTGGGCCCGGTTGCCGCGTGCTGTCGCTTCGGCAGCGGTTGCAGTCTTTCAGAGCCTGTGGCACAATGCGGTGTGGATGAGTTCACCGTCATTGGTGAGATCACGGATATCGAGCCGATCGCCTGAGGAATGGGCGTTCGGGATCGCGTTCGCCTGAACCGGGTGTACGGCCACGCCCGGTGGCGCAAACTCAAGGGCCAAGCGATGATTCGCCTCCGCACGGGCCACGTGCGGAGAGCGGAATTGCACTGGTATGAGGCGCATGGTGTTGGCCGGCGTGAGATGAAGCGAAAGTACTATCTGGAATGACTATGACAACCGCCACACACACGAAGACACAGTTCGTTGTCTGCGTGGACAACCGCGACTACCAGGCATCCCTCGAACTGCACAAGATCTACAGGACCAAGCCGGACGAGGACGCCGAGGCGGACGGGGACATCAGGATTGTGGACGAGAGCGGAGAGGACTATCTGTACTCTCAGAAGCGCTTCGTCCCTATCAGAGTTCCTTCCGTGGTTCGCGAGTCGCTGGTTCACGCCCACTGATCCAAGGCACTGCCGAACCAGAGGCCGGTATCGCGTTCCGCTGCGCTCCACGCGAACCCTCAGTGCCCAGGGCGCCTCAGCATGACGGCTGACGACTTCCCTGACACAGTTCATAAGCCGCTTGCATAGCCGGCGGACGCGGCGGTAGATTCGGGTTTGGGCGCGCACGGACGCCCGCCGCGGCGAAGGAGAGGAAGCGTGAATGCTCTGTGTCTTGGGATCGGCGCGACGTTGGCGGCCGTGGCCGCATTCGGCGCGGACGGCGCGGGCGACGCGCCGGTTCTGACGCCCGGCGACATTCGCCGGACCGGGATCGTGGACCTCCTCGACCGGCCCATCCGGCTCACGGCGCCGGTGCAGTGGGAATACCCCTCGGTCAAGA
>VGWJ01000024.1 GCA_016873635.1 Lentisphaerota bacterium
AGGCGGCGCGCGCGGCGCGGCCGCCGGCCTGACCTGCCCGCCTTCACGCTTGTGGAGCTGCTCGTCGTCATCGCCATCATCGGCATCCTGGCCGGATTGCTCTTCCCCGCCATAGCCAAGGCGCGCGAGAAAGCGCGCCAGAGCCGGTGCACCAGCAACCTGCACCAGTTCAGCCTGGCGATAGAGATGTTCAAGAACGATCACGACGAGCGCATGCCGAATTGGCTGTCGTCGCTGTACCCGTCCTACATATCGAACCCGAGACTCTACGTCTGCCCCTCCGACGCGTCGCGGGGAGCGGACGGATCGAAGCCGGGCACGACGACCGAAGCGGACCCGGCTCTCGGAGCCCAGTATCCAGAGACCGACGACAACAGCAGCAATGGAGAAGGAGAATCACGCGGCCGCAACCCGCAGATCGAAGCCTGCAGCTACCTGTACGAATTCTGTAACGCCACGTGCGGTTGGGGACCAAGCGCGGTCCCGGACGCTACGGACCTCGACGGAGATGGGCTGGACTGGTACGAGGTGAAGTCCCGCCAGATGGTGTACGGAGACAACACTCACACCGGCGCCTATGACCAAACCGTCTTCCCGATGATCCGCTGTTTCCATCATTACAAGGAAGACCAGATCATGGACGAAGGGATCACGCTGAACGTCGCCTATTCCGGAAACATCTTCCGCGCCCCGCTCACCTGGGAAAAGCTGCATAAGTGAGAGCCTGGAGGGACGGCCTCCGTGCCGTCAGACGGTCTTTTCAAACCTCCTCGGCAGCTCGCTGGACGACTACGTTAGACGAATCCGGAATTCCCCTCGTTAGCCGTAGTCGTCGCCGTAGTCGTCCACCGGTTTCCGCCGTCGCGCTTCAGACAGACCGGGCGCCGTCCCTGCAACGCGCGGCGATCAGCGTTCGGGCTGCAGGAACAGATCCGGGCGGTAGGCGGTCGGGAAGTTCGGATTGTACTTGTAGGCCGCGTAGCAGGGCTGCGGGCCTTCGGCCGGCCCGTCGAGGTTGAGCCAGCGCCGGTCGTTGAGCATGGCGTGCCAGGTGGTCAGGAAATCCCTGCACTTCCAGGTGCGGCAGTTCAGGTCGTTGCGGTGCCAGCCTCTGAACTTCCCCGTTTCGATCCGCTTCTCTACGGCCAGGGCCTCTTCAACGTGGCGCAAAGCCTGGCAGGCTTCCAGGTACGCGTCGTACCCGCGCCCGTCCAGGCAGCGCGCAACCGAGCGGCAGAAGGTCAGCGCCATGCGCGTCAGGTGCAGCGCCTTGTCGAGCTGCGCCACGGCTTCGTTCTCGTAGAACGCGCGCCGGTTGCCGGCGAGGTGCCGGGCCGCGTCGCGCGCGCGCTCGGCGGCCACTTCCCACTTCGGCTCGGCCGCGGCGAGGCGCTCCTCGATCCAGGCCAGGGCTTCGCCCAGACCGTCAAACTGCTTCAGCCCCCAGATGGAGGGCGGCTTGTCTTCGCGGTTGTAGACGCGCTGGAGCGTGAAGCGCACCAGCATCGTGTAGAAATTGTCGCCCACCGTGTTGTCCGGGCGGTTATCGTCGGCCGGGAACGGGATCTCCGTCAGCGCGCGGTAGGCGTCCGCCACCTCGGGGCTGTCCGCGCCCAGGATCTGCCGGGCGTACCAGCCGGAATAGCCGCTCCCGTCCGCGCCCGCGATCCCGGTCATGGCGTCGTAGTCGTTGGCGTAGCCCATGACCTGCCGCAAGTTGAAGATCTTCTCGCGCAGGTTGCCCACGTTGAGAATGAAGATGCGGTTCATGCCCAGGTCCACGACGCGTTTCAGCTCGCGGGCGTAGACGCGCGGCGCAAAGCTGGTCACGCGCATGGACTGGGCCCCGTTGAACATGGAAATGTGCTGGTAGACGCCCGTGGCATACGGGGACTTGCGCACCAGTTCCTCGAGGTTGGCGCGCATGCAGGCGTCGCCGTCGTCGGTGTGGATGATCGTCGCGGCCCGCGGAAACCGCAGCAGCCCGGCGTTGTAGAGCTGGTAGAGTTCGCCCCACAAGTAGCCGAAAACCTCCGGCTTGTCTTCGCCGCGGACTTCGCGGATCAGCTCGTACTGGGCGGCCAGGGCCTCGTTGATGATCCGCGCCCTGGCCTCCGGCGGCGCGTCGGGCTTCATGTTCGGATCGTCGGCCCAGAACGGGCGGTCCAGCAGGCCGCGGAAATTCAGGGTCCACAGCACCTTCTTTCCGGCCTGGCGCTCCACGGCCTTGCGCCAGTAGGCGACAATCTCGGCGCGGTTGGTGGACCACGAGAACGGTATGCCGCGCGGCCAGTAGAACGGCGCGGAGCCGAGCGGCTCCGCGTGGTGCTGGGCGATGTACAATCCCATGTCGGACGCGAGCTTGATCTGCGGCTCGTCGGGCAGGATATTCGTTCCGGGGATCACGCAGGTGCATTGCATGCGCAGCGCCAGCTCGAGCAGTTCGCGCCACACGTCCATCGAAAAGCCGTGTTCGGGCGCGGCCATCTGGAAGCCCACCAGCAAATCCTCGTCGTTGAAGAAGAACCCGCGATGTCGGAACGAGTAGGGTTTCGAGGCCGTTGATCCGCATGGTATCGCGACCGCCTCCGCGCGCGCGGGAACGATTGCGGTGAAATAGCGGCAGGGATCGGCCTCCAGCCAGCGCGCGCTGAAGGCGTAGATGCCGTGGATCAGCCCGAGCTCGTCGCTGCCGGTGATGGTCACGCCGTCCGGCCGCGCCTCGATGCGGTGGGCATCGAAGCCGCCGGCGGACGGATCGAGGCGCAGCTCGATGCGGCCGGCGTCGGCGCCGGGCGCCCCGCGCTCGATCCCCAGCTTGCGCCGCAGGTCCTGGCGCAGCGCGGCGGCCGCGAAGGCGACCGCGGAGCTGCCGCTGCGATCGTGAATTGCGACTGCGGAAGTCAGGGTGCAGGTATTCATGAGCGCAAATCATAAGGGCGCGTCGGACCCCAGCGCAAGACCCGAAACAGGCTCGAAACGCGGGAACGGCTTCTGGTAGACTGCTTCGCGATTCAAGGGACGGCAAAGGGCGGCGTACGCATGACCGGTCACCCTCTTCAAGTCTGCCTGGCAACCGTGCTTCTGGAACCCAACCGCTGGACGCCGCGGAAGCTGCCGACGTTCAAGGTCAGCGAATGGGCCGGCCCGATTCGCGACGCGGGGTTCGCGGCGCTGGAGCTGTGGGAGAACCACGCCGCCCTGGCCGACGAAACGGAGCAGGCCGCCCTGCTGCGCATGCCCCTGCCGGTGGCCGTCTTCAACAGCTACTGCACCTTCGACGACGCAGGCGCGGACGGACGGCGCAGGGCCGCCGGCTTTGTCGGGCGCTTCGGCGCCGGCGCCGTGAAGTTCAATCTCGGCGGCGATCCGGAGCGGACGGAGGAGTACGTCCGCAATCTGCGCGCCTGGGCGGACGATCTGCCCGCGGGCTGCCGTCTGCTCTGCGAGTGCCACGGCGGAACGGTCCTGGAAACGCCCGGGCGGGCCGCCCGCGCGCTGGCGCCGCTGACGGGCCGCGTGGAGATCATCGTGCACGCCTTCGCCGGCGAGCGCGCGAGCCTGCGGCAATGGCTTGAGCGCTTTGGCGCGGCCGTGACCCACGTGCACGTCGCCGGCCGGCAGGGGGAGGGACCGATGATCCGGCTCAGCGACATGGCCGACGAGGCGCGGGCGCGGCTGGCGATGCTGCGCGCGGCCGGCTTCGCCGGCACCTGGACCGTGGAATTCACCCGCGGCGTGGCGCTTTCGCCCGAGGACCGGCACGCGCTGCTGGCCAACGCCGCCGCGGACCTGGCGTTCCTGCGCGCGAACGCGGGTAACCGTTTGAGCTTGTCTTCCCGAAGAAGAGCGGGCTAGGGTGAGGCAAACGTGGCCGCGCTCCGCCGCGGCCCGGCGAAAGGAGGTGCGGCGCCGGCGGACCGGCGTTGGCGGGAGTGTTTCCCGGTACGGCGCGTGTTGGTGCGGTGATGTTCGCCGGGTTTTCCGGCGGGGAGGTTGTATGACCAGGCCATTGCGTCTCGTGGCGGCGTTGTTGCTATGCGCGGGGTTGTTGGGGGTATCGGGATGCGTCTTCTCTTCGCCGCTCTCGCCCCAGCCGGGATTGCTGGTGTCGGTAACGTCCTATCCGCACCCGCAGTGCGTCAGCAGCCCGGAGCTGGGGAAGCGCACGGGCTCGAGCAGCGCCGTGAACATCCTGGGACTCATCGCCGTGGGTGACGCGAGCGTGGAGGAAGCCGCCCGGTCGGCGGGAATCGCCAGGATCGCGACGATCGATCACAGCTATCTGAACGTCTTCTGGCTTTTCTCCGTGTTCAAGACGATCGTGACCGGAGACTGATGCGGACCCTTCAGGCGCGGCCCTGGATCTGCCTGATGAGGCCCGAGGTGGAATGGCGCTTGTCCCCGGCCACCGAAACGAACCGTATGCCGAGGCGGCGCAAGGTGGGGCCTTCGGGCAGGCTGTCCAGCGTGTAGTCCGGCCCCTTGGCGTGCACGTCGGGACGCAGCAGCTCCAGCATGCGGTCGCAGGTGTCTTCTTCGAAGCAGGTCGCGAAGTCCACGGCGTGCTGGCCCGCCACGATCTCGATGCGCTCCTCGAGCGGATGCACGGGGCGGCCGGGGCCCTTGTACCGGCGCACGGAGGCGTCGGAGTTCACGCCCACGACGAGCACGTCGCCCTCAGCCGCGGCTTCGGCCAGAAAACGGGTGTGGCCCACGTGCCACACGTCGAAGACGCCGTTGGCCCAGACCACGCTGCGTCCCTCCGCGCGGCAGGCGCCCACGCGGCGCGCCAGCTCCGCGTGGTCGAAGACGATCTTCTCGGCGATGCAGGGCTTCATATTTTCCTTCCCGGGCCGGCCGCGTCGAGCAGTTCGCCGGCGGCGGCCAGCACGTCGGCCGCCGCGATGTCCTTCATGCAGCGCTGGTGCCTGTGCGGGCAGACCGGCTTGTGGCAGGGTCCGCAGGACAGGTCAAGACAAACCGCGCGTTCCGACGGCAGGCCGGCGGCGGTGTGCGACGGCGCAACCGGTCCGAAGACCGTCACCACCGGCGTGCCCACGGCCTTGGCGATATGGCTCGGTCCGGAGTCGTTCGTGATCAGCAGGTCCGCCGCGCCGATCAGGGCCTTCATGCCGCCCAGCGGCACCGTCGGCGCCACGAACGCCGTCACCCCCGCCGCGGCCCTGTCCGCCACGGCGCGCGCCAGATGCTCCTCCCCCGGACCGCAGATCACGCCCACGCCGGCGCCGCGGTCGCGCATGAGCGCGTCCGCCGTTGCGGCGAAGCGCTCGGCCGGCCAGCGCTTGCTGGGCCACTGCGCGCCCGGATTCAGCAGCACGCGCGGACGCCGCGGCAGGGCCTCGAAGAACGGCGCGGCGGCGCGCACGTCATCCTCGCTCACCGGCAGCTCCAGCGTGTCGTCGTCCGCGTCGCAGCCGCACGCCGCGGCCAGGGCCAGGAACGAGGCGACCTGGTCGACGGCCCCGACGCGTCCGGGCAGCGCCCGCGTGAGCAGCCAGGCGCGCCCGTCGCGGGCGTAGCCCACCCGGCGTCGCGCGCCGCCCAGCCGCACGGCGAGCGCGGTGATGAAGGAATTGGGCAGCAGCACCGCCAGGTCGTAGCGCTCCGCGCGCAGCGCGCGCCACACGCCCAGGCGCGCCGCCCCGCGTGCGGGCCAGGCGATGAAGCGGTCGTGCCAGGGCGCGCCGCCGAGGAGCTCGCGCAGCAGCGGGCGTCCCAGAAGGTGGATTTCCGCCCGCGCGTAGCGGCGGCGCAGCGCCCGCAGACACGGCACGGCCATGACCGTGTCGCCCAGCCAGGTCGGCAGGACGACCAGCACGCGCCGCGTCGCCGCTCCGCCGTTGTCTTCCGCGGTTGTCATGCCAGCAGGCCGACGGCGGCCAGCGCCGCGCCGGCCGCCAGCAGCGCCGCGCCGCCCGCCCTGCACCGGCCGTCGGAGGCGATCCACCAGGCCGTGAACTTGCGGAAATGGTAGGGGCCCAGAACCAGCGCCATGCCGGCCAGCACCAGCAGGTAACAGCAGACCACCACCACGAGGCGCAGGCCGGAATCCGACCAGCGCACCATTCCCAGCACCGGCGTCGGGATCAGGAGCAGCAGGCCGCCCAGCGCGCGCGGCGCCAGCAGCTCGTCCATGTACTTCGCGACCAGCACCACGGCCACCGGCGCCAGGATGTAGATCGGCGCGCGCAGGTGTTCGAAGCGGCCCAGCGCGGCGTGCTTCACGATCCAGATGACCCACCCGATGTCCAGGGCGGTCAGGAACCATCCGGCGGCCGCGCTGCGCGGAAAACGCCGCGCCAGCGCGCGCGCCGCGCCCGGCGCGGCCAGGCAGGGCAGCGCCAGGAGGACGCACGCCGCCGCCATCGCAAAAGAGATCCCGGCCAGGGTGCTCATCCTTCCGCCTTCCCGGTTGTCTCGTCGTACAGCGTCCGCGGCGTCACCCGCGCCACGCGGACCGCGGCCATGTCGCCGGCCGCGATTCCGTCGGGCGGCACGAAGACCGCCAGCGTGTTCGTGCGCGTGCGGCCCGACCAGCGCCGCGCATTGCGCGCGCTGACGCCTTCCGCCAGCACTTCCACCTCGCGCCCGATCAGGCGCGCGTTGATGGCCTGCGCGCGCGCATCCTGCTCGGCCAGCAGCGCATGGTTGCGGCGGAGCTTCTCTTCCTCCGGCACGTCGTCCGGCCAGTCCGCCGCCGGCGTTCCGGGACGGGGAGAGTATTTGAAGACGAACGCGCTGTCGAACCCGATTTCATCCATGAACCGGCGCGTGGCGTCGAAATCGGCCGTGGTTTCCGTCGGAAAGCCCACGATGATGTCCGTGCTGAGGGCCAGGCCCGGCACCGCGGCGCGCAGCGTGCGCGCGGCGCGCCGGTAGGTTTCGGTGTCGTAGCCCCGCCGCATCAGGCGCAGAATGCGGTCCGAGCCGGATTGCAGCGGGAGATGCAGGTGTTCGCAGACCGACGGCAGTTCCGCCATGGCGCGCGCCAGCTCGGGCGTGCATCCCGAGGGGTGGCCGGACGTGAACCGCACCCGCGCCACGCCCGGCACGCCGTCCACCGCTTCCAGCAGGCGCGGGAACGGTTCCGCGAACCCGCGCGGCGAGCGGTGCGCCGCGGGCCACGCGGCCTGCCGGCGCCCGTAGGACATCACGCTCTGCCCCAGCAGCACGACCTGCCGGGTGCCCTGCCCCGCAAGCCGCTCCACTTCGCTCCGGATTTCCCCGGCCGGCCGGCTGCGCTCCGCGCCGCGCACGCCCGGCACCACGCAGTAGGCGCAGCCGCGGTCGCAGCCGTAGAGCACGTTGACGAATGCCGAAACCCCGCCGCCGAGGCGCGGCGGCGCGGCGCCGTCGCGGCCGGCATCCATGTCCAGATCCAGGACGGGCCCCCGGCCGGAGCGCACGAGCCGCAGCGCGCGCGGCAGGTTGCGCAGGCCGCGCGTGCCCAGGGCGAAATCCAGGCCCGGCACGCGCCGCAGGATCTCATGCCCCATGCGCTGCGCCATGCATCCGGCCACGCCCACGATCAGCGCGGGCCGCTCCCGCTTGCGCGCGGCCAGCAGGCCCAGCTTGCCCAGGGCCTTGTCCTCCGCCTTCCGCCGCACGCTGCACGTGTTGACGATTACCAGGCCGGCTTCGGCCTCGTCGCCCGGCGCGTAGCCTTCGGCCTCGAGCAGGGCGGCCAGCGTCTCGCTGTCCCGCTCGTTCATCTGGCAGCCGTAGGTCCGGATGTGGTACTTCATGACGCGCCGTTCCCGCGCCCCGCGGCGCGAGCGATCAGGATTGCGGCGAGAAAAACCTCCAGCGCGCCGGATTCAGCTCGGACGGATCCACGCGCAGGCGGTCCAGCAGGTCCTTGGAGAAATTGACCGGATACCATACCGGCTCGCTGAAGGTTCCCCGCAGCCGGAACTCCAGGAGCTTGCTGATGGGATAGGTCAGCATGCGCAGCAGCTTGGCCACGGCCGTGTGCTCGCGCAGCAGCGTCAGCTGCACGTCGAAATCCACGCGCTTGTCGAAGTAATAGTCGCCGCCGCCGTTCAGGCTGAGGACGTCGCCCTCGATATTGACCTTGCGGGCCTGCACCTTGCCGTCGGCAATGTCGAAGTTCACGGTGGCGTCGGACTGCCTGAGGACGAACTCCAGGCCGGGAATGATGCGGGTCATGACGTCGGAGAGCCCGCCGAACACCGGCAGCATGAAAACGCGACCGTGCCGGATGCGGAACGCGCCCTGGCCCGTGACCGTCTTGCCCTGTCCGGCGCCCGCCACTCCGGCGGCGCGGACGTTGCCGCCGAAGTCGCCGCGGTAGTCCGCCATTTCGCCGAGCAGGTCCGACATCATGGCCGCGAAATTGCCCCGGTCGAAAGCGAGGTTCATGGCATAGGTCATGGCCGGGCCTTCTTCTCCCGCCGCCGGCAACTGCAGCGAAGCGTCGCCCCACAGCGGACCGCCGTACAGGCGGCCCTCGATCCCCGTGAGGACCGCTTTGCGTCCCTCCACGTCGAGATTGAAGGCCCATTCGTCCACGGCGAGCTTGTCCACCACCAGATCCTTGCCGGTCACCCGCGCGGAGATGCGCGTGGCGGCGACGTTGATGCGGTCCACGTCGCCCTGGGCCCGGATGCGCACCGGCCCCGCGAAGGAGACGGCCCGCACCGCGTCGTTGGTCATCACGCCCGCCAACCGGCCGAGCGCCTTGGGGTCGATCGTGGAATCCACGTCGAACGCCACTTGTTTCCGCCGGGGACGCAGCACGAACCCGCCGCGCACGATGCCCTCCTCGCGCACCAGCAGACCGGAAGTGATCGCGATGATCGAGTTGGTCGCCGAAAGCGTCAGGTCCAGCGCGCCGTCCGCGCGCAGGATCTCGACCCCCTGGAACACGCACTCGCCGACCGCGAACGGCCCTCTGAAAGAGTACGGCTGGTCTTCCGTCGTGACGTGCGCGAAGTCCAGCGCGCAACGCGCCCGGCCGCGGAAATCGGTCGCGCGCAGCCGCGCGGCGAGGGCGTGCGCGTTCCAGTCCTCCAGCGCCGTCAGGAACATGTGCGGATCGGCATCCAGCTCCAGGCGGCCGGAAAGCAGGCGCGTGCGCAGGTCGAAGGCGGTGCGCCCGCTCACGGTTCCGACGCGGCCGTCCTGGAACAGGCTCGCACGGATGTCGCTGACCGTCGAGGAGTAGTCGCGTATGCGCATGACCATCGCGATATCGCGCGCCTCGACGCCGTGCGCCAGCCCGCGCCGCACGGCCACCGCGATCTCGGCGGGCCGCATGGGGCGGTGTCGGGCAGGCGGCGGGGGCGGCCCCCGCAGCAAAACCGGCCGCGCGACCGCGTCGCCGATCTCCACGCGCTCGACGGCGGTCTCGCGCCGCAGCCAGCGCAGGAGGCTCAGGCCCACGGCCACGCGCCGCGCTTCGCCGCAGGGCGGTCCGACCACGCCCTTGCGGTACACGCGCAGTTCGTCGACGGCGATCCCGCGCGGCAGGCGCAGGCGCACGCCGTCGGCTTCAACCGCGAAAATGCCCGTGTCCAGCCGGCCGAGGAAAGCGCTGACCAGCCGCGCGGGAAAGCCGGCCGTGGACAGGTAGACCAGCGCGAACAGCAGCGCCAGCGCGGCCGCTTGCGCCGTCCGGCGCAGGAAACGCCGCGGCAACCAGAAACGCACGGGTACGGCTGCCATTGCTCACTCCTGCGCCGGCGGCGGGGCGGGCGACGGCCTGGTCAGATCGACCGTCAGCTTCGCCGCGGTGCCCGCGTCGAGCGCGAAGATCACGCCCACGCCCTGCACCATGACACAAATCTTTCCGGCGCGCGATGCGGAACCGATCAAGAGGGTCTTGCGAATGCCTTCCTGTCCGCTGAGCCCGAACGTGACCGTCGCGGCCGGCTTGGCCAGGCCGTACGCGCCGGGATCCGGGGCGTCGATGGCCTCGATGGCGGCCGCCCTCAGGTTCGCCGCCGCGAACAGGACGCTTTCGACGGCGGCCGGCAACGCTTCCCGGCCCGGCGCCGCCGCGACCCACGCGCCGTTGGTGGCCCGTTCGACGGTCTGCTCGCGTCCGGCGGGGCCGATCGTTATGCTGCGCACGTTCTCCGCGGTCAGAGCCAGCACCGTCCGGTCGCGGTACGCCTTCGGGTCGAGCGGCGCCGGCCCGAGCAGCCGCAGCGCGTCGGCGGGCACTTCGAACACGTAGGGCGCGTCTTCGAACCGCGCAAACACGGCGTCGCCCTCGGGCGACGGGTTGCCGAACCACAGAAAGCCCGGACGCTTGCGCGCCGGCTGTCCGTCGGCCGCGCCGGCCGCGGCGTCCGGCGCCAGAACCGCCGGCCTGTCGGACGAAGGGATCTCTTCGCGCAGTTGCGCGCCCACGATCGGATCGGCCAGGCCGAACTCGACGAGGTTCGTCCGCGCGTGATCCACGAAGCGCGCAATCCTCGCCGCGGCCAGCCCCGCCACCAGGGCCGCCAGCGTCCGGTCGTCCGCCTTCCACTTCACGGGCTCCGCGATCGTCCATCCGGCGTCGGCGGCGCGGTGCATGACCAGGGCGCCGGCGCGCGACTCCAGGCGCACCAGATTGACCTGCCACGGCTCGATCGGAAACAGGCGGCGGTCCCGCAA
Organism: Lentisphaerota bacterium; assembly: GCA_016873635.1. Lineage (GTDB taxonomy): Bacteria > Verrucomicrobiota > Kiritimatiellia > UBA8416 > VGWJ01 > VGWJ01. The sequence continues at coordinate 10,651 of VGWJ01000024.1, forward strand.
GTCGTTTGCCGAAACGGCCAGCGTATCGAGAATGCCGCGCTCCACGGCGTACACCGACTGGGCGCCGCCCAGGCGCGCGTACACGGCGGCCCCGTCCGTCGGCACCGCCCGTCCCAGGAACAGCTCCCGCGGCGCCTCCGCCGGCGCGAACCCGAGCCCCACGCGCGCCACGGCCTCGTCGGGCGCCAGGCCGAAAGCCTCCACGACCTTGCCGCCCGCCGGGGGCGCGTTCGTTTCGGCGGCGTCCGGCGCCCGCGGCGGGTCCCACACGAACTGCCTGACCCGCAGGCCGTAGAGCGCATCAAGCAGCGCCTGAACCGCGCGGTCGTCCGCTCTGGCCGCGATCGGCTGCTGAATGAACCACCCGCACGCCGACCGCGCAATCTGCAGAAAACCCGCCCCGGCCCGGCTTATCTCCAGCCGCGTGACCCTGGCGGCGTCGCCCTCCATGACGGCGCGGTCGCGCAACACGTTGATCTCGGCGGGCAGCACGTCCAGCACCCGCCGCGCCGTGGCAATGACCGCGCTTTCGCGCGCGAGGCGCGCGAAAATGCCGTCGCCCAGGGGGGCGTCGGCGCCGAGGATGAGCCGCTCGACGCCGGACGGGCCGTGGACCGCGACGCGCGCGCGGGGCTGGGCCAGGCCGTAGTCCGCCCAGCTGAGCTCGCGGCGACGGCGCTGGGAGGCCGTGATGACTTCGCGTCTTTCCGCGGCGCACAGCGTGCCGATGATCTCTTCGATCTCCTTCTCGTCCGCCCGCGCGCCGGGCGGCCAGGCCAGGCGCCAGTCGCCGTCGGCGCGCATGCAGTCCGCCTGCAGGTCGCCGCGCGCGATTTCGATCCGGCGTATGTCGGACGGGGCCAGGCGGATCAGGCGGGTCTCACGCTCGCGGCTCCGGTCCGTCGAGCTGTCGCGCTTCTCCGTCAGCCAGACCGCGGCGCCCACCGCGCACACGGCCGCCAGCAGACACAAGGTAGTCCGGGCTTTCAAACGACTCCTCTTCTCGCGGGCCCGCGCCCCCGCGCGCCGTGGCCGCCCGCCGGCGGCGGCCGCGCCTCAGTATCTCCTCCGTCGCCACACCGCCGCGCCGATCAGCGCGGCAACCGCCCCCGGGACCGCGACGATCAGCAGGAACGTGTCGCGCATCCGATCGCGGTCCATGTCCAGCCGCAGGACCGCGGGCGTCTTGGGCGCGACGGCCATCAGCTCCTCGCGCTCGACCAGCCAGTTCAGCGCGCACAGGAACAGGTCGCTGTTGCCGCCCGCGGCCGAAGACAGCGCGCCGTTGGACACGAAATCCGAGTCGCCCACGATCACCATGCGCGTGGGCTTGATCTGCACGTCGATGCTCGTTCCGGGGCCGCGCTCCACGGCCACGGCCACCGGCACCGGACCGGGCAGGTCCGCGCCTTCGTCGAAGCGCGGCGGGCTCTGCGCGAGATCGGCCTCGCCCCAGCCGCGGTCGCGCTCGCACGCGGCCAGCGCCGTCACGTGCGGCCGGTCCGCCGAGCGTTTCGCCGCGTCGGTGTCCGGCGCGAGCGGCAGGATCGAGCGCGGCATGTAGAACATCGTCATCACGCTCTTCAGCCGCCGCGTTATGGGATGATCGCCGTAGGCGGTTACGACCAGCTCGCGCCCGGTCAGGGTCTGGCCCACCACGACGTGCGGGCCCAGGGCGACGCCCCAGCGCTCCAGCAGCTCCTCGAGGCCGGTGGTCAGGGCCGGATCCGCCAGCAGGAACAGCCGGCCGCTGCGGTCCAGGTAGTCCGCGATCAGGTCCGCCTCGGCGCGCGCGATCCGCCGGTCGGGCCCGGCGATGACCAGCGCGGAGCAGTCGGCCGGCACGCGCCCCGCCGCGGGCAGGGAGAGCGTCTCCACCCGCATGTTGTCGCGCCCGATCAGGTAGGCCAGGCTCGAGTAGCCCGACATGCGTCCGTAGTCGTCCACGGCGCGCTCGCCGTGGCCGGTCAGAAAGTAAACGGCCGGCCGGGCGCTCTGGGTCACGCTCTGGATGGCCGAGGAGAAAATCTGTTCGGCCTTGAAAGCCTTGGGCTTCTTCTCGACCCCGCGTTCGAGCGAGACGTTGTAGTCGTAGTCCATCAGCTCCGCGGCCTCGACGTACTTGCGGCGGCCCTCGCATTCCACGACGATGACGTTCGGCTCGCGCACGTCGTACTGCACGGCCAGCTCGCGGGTCCAGGCCAGCTCGCGGTCCGGGTCGACCACGCGGACGGTCATGCCCAGAGCGGGGATGGCGTCGGCCGCGTACTCGTATTCCTGCAGGAGATTCACGATGTCTTCGCGCAGCGGATGGCTGCGCTGGATGAAGGCCGCCACCGTCACCTTCGTGTCCAGGCTTTCGAGCAGGCTCACGGTCTTGGCGGAAAGACGGTAGTATCCGCGCCAGCTCAGGTCCCAGCGCATGTAGTAGCGCCGGGCCAGCACGTTGACCATCACGGCCAGGATCCCGGCCAGGCTAATGGCGACCAGCGCGTGCGCGCCGCCGGCAATGCGCCGGCCGCGCTGGCGCCGGATGCTCCGGGCCGCGCCGCGCGCCTCTTCGATCAGGGTCGATCCGTCTTCCATGCTCCCGCCCTATCGCCGTTTGCCCGCCGCGGTAAACGCGAAACGCGCGCCATCCTTCGCCTTCCGCCGTCTTTCGCGCCTGTCGCCTTTCATAATCATCCCGGCTAGCGCCGCAACGCTTCCAGCACACGCACCGCCGCAAAAAGCATGAACGCCGTCCCGGACAAGTACAGCGCGATGGGCCGCGTGTCCACGGAACCCCGCGAGAAGGCCAGCACGTGGTCCACGGCCGACAGGTAGCGCGCCACTTCGGCCGGACCCGGCGCCGCCATCGCGGCCACGTTGCCCAGCAGCAGCGCCAGCCACACCACGCAGAAGCAGGCGATGGCCGCGACGATCTGATTGCGCGTCAAGAGCGATATCAGCAGGCCCGTCGCCAGCGCAAAGGCGGCGAACAGCACCGTGATCAGGTAGCCGCCGAGCAGGGCGCCGTAGTCCAGGGAAGCGACGCCCGGGCTCATGGCCCGCAGGATAAACGGGAATCCGACCGGCAGCGTGACCGTCAGCAACAGGAACAGGAACGCCCCGGCGTACTTGCCGGCGACCACCTGGCTTTCGGTCACCGGCGCGGTCATCAGGGCCTCCAGCGAGCCGAGACGGATCTCCTCGGCGAACAGGCGCATGGAAACCACCGTGACCAGAATTGTCACGCAGAACACCACGCCGCCGAAAAGCATGGTCGGCAGGGGCTCGCCGGTGCCGACGCCGGTGACCACCGCGTACCAGAAGATGAGCCCGCTCAGGGCGAGGAACACCAGCATGGTCACGTACGCCACCGGCGAAAGAAAGGTCGCCGCGAGCTCGCGGCGGCAGATGGCCAGGAAGTTCCTCACGCGGCCGCCTCCCTTCCGGCCGCGTCCGGGGAAGCCACGCCCTCGCCGCCCTGCTCCGAGGTCAATTCCGCGAAAACGTCCTCCAGGTTGCTCTGCTCCAGGCGCAGCTCGCGCACGGTCCACTGCTCGGCGGCGGCCAGCGCGAACAGCGCCGGCCGCACGTCGGCGCCGCGCGCGCAGCGGCAGGTGAGATGCTGCCACCCGCCCTTGGTCTCGCAGGCCACGTTGCGCACGTGCGGCAGGGCCATCACCTTCTCCACGACCGCGTCCGCCGGCCCCTGGATCTCCATGCGGACGTGCGGCTCTCCCCTGAGGAAGGAGACCAGCCGCTGCGGCGTGTCCGAGGCGACCACGCGCCCCTTGTCGATGATCAGCACGCGCTCGCAGGTCTGTTCCACCTCGGAGAGAATATGGCTGGAGAGCAGCACCGTGTGCCGCCGCGCCAGGCTGCGGATCAGGTCGCGGACGCGCCGCTGCTGGTTCGGATCGAGGCCCAGCGTGGGCTCATCCATGATCAGCACGTCGGGCTCGTGCAGGAGGGCGTCCGCGAGCCCCACGCGCTGGGCGTAGCCCTTGGAAAGGCGGCCGATCACGCGCCGGCGCACGTCGCCGAGGTCGCAGGCCGCCATGGCCTCCTCCACCCGCGCCCGCAGGCGGCGGCCGCGCAGGCCCTTCAGAGTCCCCCGGTAGCGCAGGTACTCGCGCACCCGCATCTCGGGATACAGCGGCACGTTCTCGGGCATGTAGCCGATGTGCCGGCGCACGGCCAGCGGGTCGTCAAGAACGTCCACGCCGCACACGCGCACCGTGCCGCCCGTTGCCGGAAGATAGGTGGAAATGATCCGCATGGTGGTGGTCTTGCCCGCGCCGTTCGGCCCCAGAAAACCCACGATCTCCCCGCGCTGCACGCGGAAAGTCACGTTGTCCAGAGCCAGGATGCGGCCGTAGCGCTTCGTAAGATGCGTCGCCTCGATCATCAGACCCCCAGCCTTCGACCGACTCAGGCAAGGGGCTATTATGTCGCCCCCGCCTGCCGCGTCAAGACCGCGTCCGGCAAAGTTTCGGGCAAGGCGCGCTTCGCGGCGGGGGGGGGCGGGCCGCGATTGACAGCGCCGCCGCCCGCGGCTAAGGTGCCCGCCGCATCACGGGCAGGCGGGAGTCGTCGCATGAAGCCCGGCACATCAAGGAAGATCGCCTGGACGCTCAAGGCGCTGGTCAGCGGCCTGTTCGTGGCGGCCGTGCTGCGCGCCGTCGACCTGGGGGCTCTCCGGACGCTGTTCGCCGATATCGCCTGGAAATACGTCGCGCCTCTCCTGGCGGTCAGCGCCGTCGGCATCACCGCCAGCTGCCTCAAGTGGCGCGTCCTGCTGCGGGCCAAGGGGTACCCGGTCCGGCTGGGCTACCTCATGGGCCTCTACGTGCTCGGCTATTTCTTCAACAACTTCATGCCGAGCATGGTCGGAGGCGACGTGGCGCGCGGCCACTACCTCGGGAAACGCATCGGCAGCGCCCGCGACGGCTACCTCTCCGTCTTCATGGAGCGCCTCACGGGACTGATCGCGCTGCTGGCGCTGGTGGCGACCGTCCTCGTCGCGGCGCCGTCCCTGGTCAACGCCTCGCGCGTCGCGCTGCCGCTGGCCGTGTTCGTGGCGCTGTGCCCGCCGGCGCTGGCGCTGCTGCTCTCGCGGCGGCTCTTCGCGCCGGCCCTGCGCTTCGCTCCCCGCGGCATGCGCGGCAAACTCGACAGCCTGCACGAGTCGCTGACCGAGTTCAGCCGCCATCCGCTGGTCTTCGCGGAAGTGGTCCTGCTTTCGCTGCTGTTCCACCTGACCACCGGGGTCAACGTGCTGGTCGCCTGCCAGACGCTGAACTGCCACGCGGACCCCCTGCGGATCATGCTGGTGACGCCCCTGATCATCGTCGCCTCGCTGATCCCGATCACCATCAACGGCATCGGCCTGTGGGAAGGGGGGTTCGTGCTCTTCCTGGCGCTCGCCGGCGTGCCCGGGGCGACCGCCCTCTCCGCGGCGCTGCTGCTGCGCGTCAAAAACCTGCTTGTCTCGGCTCTCGGCGCGGCCGTATTTTGGGCGGAGGACCGCGGCGCGCGCGCCGGCCTGCGGCGCGCGGCCGCGGATCACGGAGGACGGAACAATGGCGCAGGCGGTTGACCCGACCGACATAAAACAGGTGGCGGCGGGCGCGGAGTCCGCGCTGCGACGCTACGCGCGGCTGACGGTCGGCACGCCCTCGCTTCCGCGCCTGATCGCGCACGAGGCCCTGACCTGCCCCCTGTCGGGAATTCCGGGCGCGGCCGGCATTCTCCTGCGGCGCCTCTTCTATCGGCTGCTTTTCGCGCGCATGGGCCGCGGCACGGCCATCGGCCGGGACGTCACCGTGCGGGGCGGCGCGCGCATCCGGCTGGGCAGCCGCGTGTTCGTGGACGACCTGTGCGTGCTCGACGCGCGCGGGCCGGACGCCGAGATCCACGTCGCGGATAACGTCGTGCTTTCGCGGAACACCGTCGTGCGCGCCCGCAACGGCGCGATCCGCATCGGCGCGGGCGCGGATATCGGCTGCAACTGCCTGCTGGCGACCGACAGCCGCCTCGACGTCGGACCCGCGGTGCTCGTGGGCGCCTACGCCTATCTGTGCGCCGGCGGCCTGCACCGCATTGACGGGCCCGGCTGCTCCATCCTCGGACGGGGCCTGGACGCCTCGCGCGGCATCGCCGTCGGGGAAGGCGCCTGGATCGGCGCGCACACGGTCGTGCTGGACGGCGTTACCGTGGGCGCGGGCGCCGTCGTGGGCGCCAATTCCCTGGTCAACGCTTCGCTCCCGGCCATGGCCGTCGCCTACGGCTCGCCGGCCAGAGTGCAGCGCACAAGGGGAGCCTGACCGTGGCCGGCGAAACACCCGGAAGCGCACCCTACGAACGCGCGGACGCCGTGGCCGCCGACGGCCTCTGCCTGCGCTGCGGCGTTTGCGGCGGCATGTGTCCGCGCAACGCCATCGCCTTCGGCGCCGACGGCCTGCCGCGGGTGGGCGACGCCTGCAACCGCTGCGGGCTGTGCGCGCGGGTCTGCCCCGGGTGGGAATTCCCCCTGCGGCGGGAACAGCACGCCGCGCCCCGGATTTCCGGCGCCCTTTCCGCCGTCGGCGCGGTCGAAAAGTGCTGCCTGTGCCACGCCACCGACCCGGATGTCCGCACGCGCGGCAGCAGCGGCGGATTCGTGACGCGGGCGCTGATCTACCTCCTTGAGACGGGGCGGATCGCCGGCGCGCTGGTGGCCGGCGCCGACGACGGCGGCCCGCTCCCGCGGGCGCGCGTGGCGCGGACCAGGACCGAGATCCTGGACGCGGCCGGATCGCAGTACTGCCTGTTCCCGTGGGGCGCCGTCCTGCGCGAGATCAGAGTCGCCAGAGACGCCGACGGGCCGCTGGCCGTCGCGGCCATTCCCTGCCAGGCGCACGGCCTGCGCAAAGCGTCCCGCCTGGCTCCCGACCTCGCGCGCAAGATTGCCTGGACGTTCGGTCTGTTCTGCTCGATGAACATGGAGCCGGACGTCGTCCGCGCGCTGCCGCGCGCCCGCGGGCTCGCGCCCCGCGCGGCCGGCCGCATTGACTTCCGGGCCGGCGAATGGCCGGGCGCCGTCCGCGCGCGTACGCCCCCCGGCGGGACCGTGGAGCTGTTCTCCAGGGAAGCGAACGAGGGCTGCCAGGCCGTCTCGCACATGAAGTGGACGCACGGCCAGCCGCGCTGCCTGCTGTGCCCGGATCGATCCAACGCCCTGGCGGATTTCAGCGTCTGCGACCCCTGGATCCGGGACGCCGAGGGCCGTTTCACGGCGGGAACGGGCGGCCGCGGCGTGGTGCTGTGCCGCACGCCGCGGGCGGCGCAGCTCGTGGAAGAAATGCGCGACGCGGGGGCCGTCTCCTGCGCGGAAGGCGACGCCGCGGACCTGCTGCCGCTCGAAGGGCCGCGCTGCGAAGCGCAGCGCGCGCAGGCCCTCCGGCGCATCGCGCGGCTGCGGCGGCGCGGGCGGCCGTATCCGCGCTTTGACCTGCCCCTGCCCGCCGCGCGCGCGCCGGCGCCGGCCGAACTGGCGGCGGATGCGCTGCGCCGCGTTCTGCGCTTCCGCCCCGCGGGCGCGCTCTTCCTCGCGCTGGCGTTCTCGCCGGCGGGCCAGACCGTGTCCCGCTGGAACGCAGCCCGGAAACGCCGCGCCTGGCGGAGGACGGCATGAGCATCGTGATCGACGCGCATATTCATCTGTACCCGTGCTACCGCCTGCCGGCGGCCCTCGCCGCGCTGCACGCGAATCTGGGACGTCTGAGCGCCGGCGGCGCGCGCGCGGCAATCTTCGCCGAGCGCTCCGACTGCCGTTTCTTCAGGAACATGCGGGACGGCCGTGCGCCGGTCGCGGGCTGGCAGCTGACGCCGGCAAACGACCCGGCGGGCGAGGCGCTGGTGGCCGCGTCCGGCGCCGACAGGGTCTTTCTGTTCCCCGGCCGCCAGCTCGCCACGGCCGAACGCCTCGAAGTGCTGGCGCTGCTGACCGACGCCGACCTGCCCGACCGCGCTCCGATCGAGGAAACGATCGCCGCCGTGCGCGACGCCGGCGGCCTGCCGGCGCTGAACTGGGCGCCCGGGAAATGGTGGCTCGCCCGCGGCCGAATCGTCCGCGATCTGCTGCAGCGGAGTTCCCCCGGAAACCTGCTGCTGTGCGACACCTCCCTGCGGCCCGGCGCATGGCGCGAGCCGGCGCCGATGCGATGCGCGGCCCGGCGCGGTTTCGCGATCGTCGCCGGATCGGACCCCCTCCCGTTCCCCGCCCAGGAACGCCTGCTCGGTTCATACGGCACGCTGGCCGAAGCGCCGTTCGACGCGCAGGCGCCGGCCCTGTCAATCCGCCGCGCCCTGACCGGCTTGCACGGAGGACTGCGGCGCGGCGGGCGCCGCCGTCCGCTGCCCGACGTGCTCCTGGGCGTGATCAGGAACACGCTTGCGCGGCGCGAAAAAACACGGAATTGAGAATTGAAAGCTCGGCGCTCAGCCCCCTATACTCCGCCCGACAAGCGGCAACCGTCAACCGAAGCGAACCCGAACACCTTAAGACCGGCGCCCGAGAGACCGACCGTATGGCACGCATCCTCTTCCTCTCTCCCCAACCGTTCTACAAGTGGCGCGGGTCGCCGATTCGCGTGGCCTTCACCCTGCAGGCGCTGGCCGAGCTCGGCCATGAGATCGACCTGCTCACGTTCCCGTTCGGCGCGGACCGCGACATCCCGGGCGTGAGAGTCCTGCGCGTCCCAAACCTGTTTCGCCGGCGCAGCGTGCCGATCGGACCGTCCTTCTGGAAACTCGCTTACGACTTCCTGCTGCTCGGCGCGGCTCTGCGCCGGGCGCGCAAAGGCCGCTACGATGTGATTCACGGCGTTGAGGAGGGCGGGGTCATCGCCCTGCCGGTCGCGCGCCTGGCCGGCGCCGCGCTCGTGACGGAGAAGCACTCCGATCATGCTTCGTACGCCGGCAGGCCGCTGCGGAATCTCGTGCTGCGCGCCTACGCCGCGACGGAGAAGTGCGCCATGCGCCGCGCCGACGCCGTGATCGGAACCGGACCGGGGCTGGTCGAGCAGATCAGATCGATCGCGCCCGACCGCCGCGTTCACCTCATACCGGACGCGCCTTCCTCGTTGAGGGAGGCGGACCCGGATCGGACGGCGCGGATCCGCGCGCGCCTGCTGCGCGGCCGCGACCTGGGGGTCGTGATGTACGTGGGCTCTTTCGCCGTGTACCAGGGCATGGACCTCATGTTCGAGGCCATACCGCGGACGCTGGAACGCCGCCCCGGGACGCTCTTTGTCGTGGTCGGAGGAACCGACGCGCAGATCGAACAGCGCCGGCGGCAGATGGCCGCGCGGGGCGCGGCCGGCGCGGTCGAATTCCTGGGCCGGATTGCGCCCGACGAGATGCCCGACTGCCTTGCCGCGGCCGACGTGCTGCTCTCGCCGCGCATCGCCGGCCGCAACACGCCGCTGAAGCTGCTGGACTACCTCAAGTCCGGACGCGCCATCGTGGCCTGCGACACCGACGCCAACCGTTCAATCCTGGACGCGGAGAACGCCCTGCTGGCGCCGCCGCAGCCGGACGCATTCGCCGACGCGATCGCGCGCGCGCTCGGAGACGACGCGCTGCGCGCCCGCCTGGCCGCCAAAGGGCTGGCCATGATCAGGGACGTTTACAACTACGGCCATCTCAAGAGCCGGCTGGCGGCGTGCTACGCCCCGCTCACGTCCCGCCCGCCCCTTCCCGCCGCGTCGTCTGCTCCCAGATCTTAGCGTACTTCATGTACACCGCGTAGGCGGAAGTGAGCGCGATCGTCAGGCCGCGCAGGCCGTCCAGAAAGCCGCCGCGCAGCACGTAGCCGCGGAAAAAGCGCCAGGCCGGGCGGAACAGCAGGTCCGAGCGGCGGAAGCGCCGCCCGTCCTCGATCCAGCTCGACGCGCCGATGCTTGAGAAGCGGTTGAGGCTGTCGATCTGCGCCTTGAGATCCTCGTAGCTGTAGTGGAACAGCGGCGCCGAGAAATCGCGGACCGGGCCGCCCACGACGATGGTATCGTGCGGCTCGCGTCCGGCGCAGACCGCCTCGCGGTTGCGGAACAGGCGCAGTTTGACGTCCGGATACCAGTCCCCGTGCCGGATCCAGCGCCCCATGTAGAAGGCCAGGCGCGGCATGCGGTAGCCGGCCGCATCCGGCTCGCGCGGCCCGTCGAACTCGCGCGTGATCTGCTCGCGCAGCGCCGGCGAGACTTCCTCGTCGGCGTCTATGAGCAGCACCCACTCGTGCGAGGCGAGGTCCTTGACAAGGTTCTTCTGCCGCACGTATCCCAGCCAGCGGTGCCGGAACACCAGGTCCGTGTATTCGCGGCAGATCTCCGCCGTGCGGTCCGTGCTGAAGCTGTCCACGACCACGATCTCGTCGAGCCATGCCACGCTCTCCAGGCAGCGCCGGATGTTGGGTTCCTCGTTTCCGGCCGTGATGCAGGCTGATATCTTCGTTCGCATGCGCTTCCTGAAGTACTGACCACGAGACGCGCCCAGAAGCGGGACTAGCGTACAGATTCCGTTCCCTCCGAGGCAAGCAGATCGAACACGCAATCGGTTCCGAAACGGGCCGCGAGCGCGGCGCGGCCCGCGCAGGCGGCGCGCATCTCCCGGTCGCAGCGGTGCGCCAGCACGTAGCGGATCCCCAGCTCCCGCATGCGCGCCAGCGCGGCGGCCGACGGGAACCCGGCCATGATTCGCGCGTCCTCGTAGTAGCCGCGCGGCGCATAGCCGCTGTAGCCGTTGAAGAGCGGTTTCCAGTAGCGCGTCGACTGGAACGTGAAGACCGCGTCGCGCGCGGCCCCGGCCGGCCCGTCGGGCAGCGGCAGCTCGACCACCGGCCCGTCGGGCGCCGCGGCGAGCCAGTCGTAGACCGGCCGCCGCCCGGGCAGGTACTGCATGCGGCGCGGGCGCGACCAGAACTCCGCGATCACGCCGGCGGCGAAGAGCGCGCACAGCGCGGCGCGCGCGGCGGGCCGCCGCATGCGGCGGCTGAGCGCGGCGACGTTCAGCGCGGCCGCCGCCGCCAGCAACGGCGCCACCACGCCGGCGAACCGCGCCGGCACGCGCATCCCGTCGTAGCCGGGCACCCAGCGGTGGAAGAAACCGTAAAGCCCCGCCCGCGGCCCGAACGACATCCATACGCCAAAGGCGGCCGCGCACAGGAACGCCGCCGCCCAGCCCGGGCGCATCCGCCGCCGTCCCGCGCCCCGCACCGCCGCCGCCAGACGGCGCAGCGCGGGCAGCAGGGCGGCCAGCGCCACCAGCGCGCCCGGACAGAGCTGGTTCTCGGCTCGGCTGCCGCGCGCGAAACGGCCGAACCACGCGTTCTGAGCGTTGTATGCCGCGTAGTCGCGCGGCGCGGCGCCGTAGCCTTCCAGTATCTCCGCCGCGCGCGTCATGCCCTGCTCGCCGCGCGCGATCATGTAGGGCCGCGCGAAAGGCAGAACGATGACCGCCAGCGCCGCCCAGAACGCCGCGAGTTCGACCGCGGCCGCGCGCCGTCGCGCGGCCGCCGTGCGCCCCAGGCCGAAGGCCTGCAGCAGCGCCAGCACGGGCGCGGCGAACATGAAGTAGTACATGTTGGACAGGAACTGCCACTGCATCGCCACGCAGGCGGCTCCCAGGCGCGTCCGCCGCGCGGCGGCCCCGCGGAAGCGGCGGAAATACAGCACCGTGAAAAGGAAGGCCAGAACCATCCACTGCCCATGCTGGATCTGCATGTGCCCCCCGTGGGCCAGCCGGAAAGGCCCGCAGGCAACCGCCGCCCCCAGCGCGATGCCCAGCAGGTGCGAACGGGTCAGCGCGCGGCCCAGCAGGTAGCCGGCCGCCGCGGAAAGCAGGCATCCCAGCAGGAACGCCAGGTTGTAGAGGAGCACCGGATTGTCGGTGAAAGCCGCCGCGGGCGCCACCAGCAGGCTGGGCACGATCAGGTTCTCGCTGTAGGCCAGGGTGTATTTGTGCGGATAGAAGATATTGGCGTGCCACAGGGACAGGGGCGCGGTCCGCAAGGCATGCAGATTCCAGGACACGATCCAGGCGTTCAAGAGCGGATCGCCGGCGTTGTCCACCCGGTCGGCCAGACGGGCGACCACGCCGCGCTGGAACCACAGCACGATCGCCGCCAGCGCGCACGCGGCCGCCGCCGTGCGCAGCAGGCGCCGAAACGCGCGGCCCTTCCGGCCGGAATGCCGGCGCGCCGCCCCGCCTTGTGTGCTGTCGCGCAAGTCCCTTGGCACAAACCCCTCGCGAGCCGAAAGGCACAGACCGTGCATGCACCTACCGCGGCCTCAGAGTACCCCGAAAACCGCCGCGCTTCCAGCAAGCAGTTTGCGCGCGGCCGGATATCTGTGTTGCGGCGCGGCCCGCCTTCGGCTATGCAGGGGCCGCCATGCAACGCGTGCCCGACAGCGTTATCGACGCCGTGATCCGCGAGGGCGGCGCCGTGCACATGCTGGGCGTCTGCGGCGTGGGCATGGCCGGGCTGGCCGTGCTGCTCGCGGCGCGCGGCTGCCGGGTTACGGGCTGCGACGCGCACGCCGCGGAACTCGGCGCCTGGCTCACGCAGCGCGGCATTGCCGTATCCGACGGACACGACGCGGCCCACGTCGCCCCGGGCCTGCGCCTGGTGGTGCGCACGCCGGCCGTGCCGCCCGACGCGCCCGAATGCCGCGCGGCCGCGGCGCTGGGCATTCCGCTGGCGGTGCGCGGCGCGGTTCTGCCGCGCCTGCTTCCCGGACGCGCCTCGGTCGCCGTGGCCGGCTCGCACGGCAAGACCACCACGACCTGCTTCACGGTGCAGGCCCTGCGCGCCCTGGGCCGCGATCCGGCCTGGTGCGCGGGCGGCTTCAGCGACGCCCTGGGCGGGGTGGGCGGGCCCGGCGCGGAGGGCTCCGGTCTGCTGGTCGTGGAGGCCGACGAAAGCGACGGCACGCTGGCGCTGTACGCGCCGGATATCGCCGTGATCACCAACGTCGAGCCCGATCACATGGAGCACTTCGAGACGCGCGAAAACCTCCATGCCTGTTTCCGGACGTTCGCCGCCGGCGCCGGACGCGCGGTCTACTGCGCCGATCATCCCGGCGCCGCGGAGGTGTGCCGCGGCCTGCGCGACGCCGTTTCCTTCGGCTTCGGCGACGGCGCGCGGGTGCGCGCGACGGCGCGCGCGGCGGGCCCGGACGGAACGGCGCTTCGCGTCGCGTTCGGCGGAAGCGCAACCGTCGATCTCGCGCTCCCGGCCCCCGGCCGCCATAACGCGCTCAACGCCCTGGCGGCCGCCGCGGCCCTGCACGCGCTGGGTCACGCGCCCGCGGAGATCGCGGCCGCGCTGGCCGGCGTTTCCCTGCCCCGGCGCCGCTTCGAGCGCGTCGCCGCGCCCGGCGGCATCACGGTGGTCTCCGACTACGCGCACCATCCCTCGGAGATCGCGGCCCTGGTCGCCGCGGCGCGCGCCATCGAAGCGCGGCGCCGCCTGGCCGTGTTCCAGCCGCACCGCTACACGCGCACGCTTCTGCTCGGGGCGGAGTTTCCCGCGGCCTTCGCCGGCGTCGACCGCGTCGTGCTCGCGCCCGTGTACGCGGCGTCGGAAACGCCGTTGCCGGGCGGCGGCACGTGGGATCTGTACGCGCACTTCCGGACGGGCATGCGCGCGGCGGTCGCGGCGGCGGAGTCGCTGGACGAGATCCGCGATTACCTGCGGCGCGAGCTCGCCGCGGGCGACCTGCTCCTGGTCGCGGGCGCGGGCAGCGTCGAGCGCGTGGCGCAATGGGCGGCGGCGGACGCCGCCGCCCGGCGGGCGGAGGACGCGGCCGGCCGCCTCGGCGCCCTGCGCCGCGCGGTTCCGTCCTCGCGCCTGCGGGCGCGCGAGCCGCTGGCCGCGCACACCTCCTTCGGCGTGGGCGGCGAGGCGGAGCTGTGGTGCGACGTCGCGTCGGCCGCCGACCTGCGCGCCCTGCTGGCGTGGGCGCGCGCGCACGCGGCCCCCTTCCGCGTGCTGGGCGGCGGCACGAACGTCCTGGCCGGCGACCTGGGCGCGCCGGGCGTGACCGCGCGGCTGCGCGGCGAGGAGTTCCGGCGCATCGCGGCGGACGGCGGCGGCGTGGAGGCCGGGGCGGGCGCGCCCCTGCGCGACCTGCTCGACCGGGCGCAGGGCGCGGGATGGTCGGGCCTGGAGAGCCTGGAAGGAATCCCGGGCACCGTCGGCGGCGCGCTGCGCATGAACGCCGGAACGCGCGAAGGCGCGATCGGCGACCGCGTGGCCTGGATTCGCTGTTTGAGCCGCGACGGCGGCGAGTGTACGATCGCCGGCGACGAACTGGGGTTCGGCTACCGGCGCTGCGACGCGCTGCGCGACCGGATCGCGCTGGCGGCGGGCTTCAGACTCGAGCGGGCCGACGCCGCGCGCATCGCGGCGCGCCGCGGCGCGGCGGCGGCGCGGCGCAAGTGGATGAAGGGCCTGCGCTGCGCGGGATCGGTGTTCAGGAATCCGCCGGGGCTGTTCGCGGGACGCCTGATCGAAGAGGCGGGCCTGAAGGGCCGCGCCCTGGGCGGCGCCGCGATCTCGCCGCTGCACGCCAACGTCATCGTGACCGGCCCGGGCGCAACCGCGTCGGACGTGCGGGCCCTGATGGAGCTGGCCCGCGAGGCCGTGCGGCGCCGGCACGGCGTGGAGCTCGAGAACGAGATCGTGCTGCTGGGATGGGAAGGCGCATGACGACGACGGGCGGAGCGCGGCATATGGGCCGGAGGCGGCGTTTCACGAAAGTCGCCGTCCTGATGGGCGGGTTCTCGACGGAGCGCGAAATCTCGCTGCAGTCCGGACAGGCCGTGGCGCGCGGACTGGCCGAAGCCGGCTACGACGTCGCCGCCGTCGACCTGCGCGACCGCGACCCGCGTTTCCCCGCGGGCGTCGAGGCGGTCTTCATCGCGCTGCACGGCGCGTTCGGCGAGGACGGCGGAATCCAGGAACTGCTGGCGCGGCGCGGCATGCCCTACACGGGCTCGGGGCCGGAAGCCAGCCGCGCGGCCATGGACAAACGGCTGAGCAAGCGTCTCTTCGCCGCGCGGGGCGTTCCCACCCCGGAATACGAGCTGCTGCGGGACGGACAGACGCCGGCGCTGCCGCTGCCGGTCGTGGTCAAGCCGGTCGCCCAGGGGTCGAGCATCGGCGTGCACATCGTGCGCGAGCCCGCGCAGCTGGCGGCGGCGCTCCGCGACGCGCTGGCGTACGGGCCGGAAGCGCTGGTCGAGCGCTACGTCGCGGGACGCGAGCTGACCGTGGGCGTGGTGGGCGACGAGGCCCTGCCGGTGGTGGAGATCGTCGCGCCGGACGGTTGGTACGGATTCGACGCGAAGTACACGCGCGGCGCCAGCCGCTACCTGGTGCCCGCGCCCATGGACGCCGCCGACTGCGCGCGCGCGCAGCGCATCGGCCTGCAGACCTTCCGCGCGCTGGGCTGCCGCGGCCTGGCCCGGATCGACTGCCGTTACGCCGACGACGGCGGCATATACGTGCTTGAGTTGAACAGCATTCCCGGGTTTACTGAAACCAGCCTGCTTCCCAAGGCGGCGGCCCAGGCGGGCATCGGTTTCGCGGAGCTTTGCGCGCGGATCATGGAGACGGCCTCGCTGTAGGAGCGCGGAGTTTTGACGACATGTGGTATGACGACGATTTCATACGGATCGGCGGGCTGAGCAGAAGGCGCCGCCAGGCCGCGCGCCGGGGCAATCCGGCCATGAACGTGCGCGCGATGTCGCGCGCGCGCAAGAAGGAACTCACCCGCCGGACGGCCGCGTGGGGCGGCGGCATCCTGGCCGCCGCGCTGCTCTGCGCGGGCGCGGCCTGCGGCGTTCTCTTCGCGGGACGCGCCTTGTTCTCCCGCAACAGCCGTTTCCGCGTCACGAAGCTGGAGATCGACGACAGCGGCTCGGTCGCCGCCTATTTCATCCGCGAGCGCAAGCACATTGCCGAAGGCACGAACCTGTTCGCGTTCAGCGCGGCGCGCCTGCGCGACGAGTTCCTGCAGCAGGCCTACGCCGCCAAGTACAAGTCCATCGAGATCAGCCGCGTTCTGCCCGGGACGCTGGCGGTGAAGCTGACCGAGCGCGTGCCGCTGGCGCGGGTGGGCACGCACGGCAACCTGGTGGCGGACCGGGAGGGATGGGTTTTCGGCATGCGCGCGGGCAGCCGCGGACTGCCCGCGATCGTGGGCTACAGGGGGGCGGGCGTAACGCCCGGCAGCCGCCTGCGCGGCGCGGCAACCGCGGCGCTGCAGGCGCTGGCCGCCTGCGACGATCCGCGGCTCGGAATCGCCGTGGAATCCATCGATCTGGACGAGGATGAATACCTCGCGGTGTACCTGAAGCCGGGCGCCACGGCGCGCGGCTTCAAGCTCGCCTGGAAAGGCATGGGACAGGAAGGCGCGGAGGCGCGGGAAGCGCTGTACCGCCAGCTCAGGCGGGTGGCCCTGACCCTGCGCCAGAAGGGGGCGCGCTACACCATGCTGGACGCGACGTACGACGACCGGGTCTTCGGCGTCCCGTGATCGTACGGCGCAGGAAGAGGGGACGTTCCGCTCATGCCCATACCTCCGGTTGTTGCGCTTGAGATCGGCACCACGAAGACCATCGCGCTGGTGGGCGAACTGCGCGAGCACGAGTCCGTGATGATCACGGGCATCGGCAAGGCGCCGTCGGCCGGCGTCCGCAAGGGTGAAATCGTCGACCTGGAGAACGCCATGCTCGGCGTGCGCTCCGCCCTGCAGGAGGCCGAGGAACGCAGCAAGGTGGCCATCCGCCGCGTGCACCTGGCCGTCTCCGGCGGGCACATCGCCAGCCTGATCAACCGCGGTTCGCTGCCCATCCAGGGCGATTCGGCCGAGATCACGCAGGACGACGTCGACCAGGTCATGGAGGTGGCCAAGGCGGTCAACCTGCCGGCCGATCGCGAGATCCTGCACACCATCTGTCAGCATTTCTGCGTGGACGAGCAGGAGCGCGTGCTCAAGCCCCTGGGCATGGAAGGCGTGCGTCTGTCCGTCGACATGCTCATCCTGCACGGGGTGCGCAACCGCCTGCGCAACACGGCCAAGGTCGTGCGTTCCCTGCGCCTGGACGTGCACGACGCCGCTTTTTCCGGCCTGTGTTCCGCGCTGGCCGTGCTCACGCCCGAGCAGAAGAAAAGCGGCGTGGTGCTGATCGACATGGGCGGCGGAACCACGGAATACGTCGCCTACGCGGGCAACGTCCTGGCCGCGGCCGGCGTGCTCGGCGTGGGCGGCGACCATATCACCAACGATATCGCGCTGTGTTTCGGCGTGCCGCACACGCAGGCGGAACGCCTCAAGAAGGAGGCCGGTTCCGCGGTTGTGGATTCCTCCGGCGCCACGAAACGGGTGTCGTTGCCCCCCGAGGTGGGCTTCCCGGGCCGCGTGGTCGCGATGCGCTCGCTGCAGACGGTCATCGGCGCGCGCACGGAGGAGATTTTCGAGATGGTGCGGAAGCGGCTGGAGGACGACGCCGTTCCGCAGCAGGCCGCCGGCGGGGTCGTGCTGACCGGCGGCGGCGCGCACCTGCGCGGCGTCTGCCGCCTGGCCGAGAAGGTCTTCGGCCTGCCCTGCGCGCCGGGCCGGCCGCGCAACGTCAGCGGCCTGGCCACGGCCACGGAAGGTCCGGAATACGCCACGGCCGTCGGCATGGTGCACTACGGTTTCCGGACGCAGACGGCGCAGCAGCAGCGCGGCGGACTGCGCGGCGTGCTGCGCGCGCTGCTGGGGAGGTAGGCCATGACGCGACCGGGCGACGGACAGCGGACGCGGACGATCAGTATCGTGGGCGTGGGCGGCGGCGGCTGCAAGATCGTGGACTGCATGGCCGGCGACCGGCCGCGCATGCTGGCCACCGCCGCGGTCAACACCGACGAGGCCGAGCTCTCGGCCTCTTCCGCCACCACCAAGCTGCAGATCGGCGCGGCCCATACCGGCGGACACGGCACGGGCGGCGACGCGCGGCTGGCCGCGCGCGCGGCCGCGGACGACCTGCACATGATCCGCAACCTGTTCACCGGCGCCGAACTGGCCATCGTGGTCGCGGGGCTCGGCGGCGGCGTGGGCACCGGCGCCGCGCCCGTGATCCTGAAAGCCGCGCGCGACGCCGGCGCGGCCACGATCTGCCTGGCCACCGTGCCGTTCCACTTCGAGGGCGGACACCGGCGCGACCGCGCCGAGGCCGCCATCGTCGACCTGCTGGGCGCCACCGACGCCCTGATCGTCGTGCAGAACGATCGCCTGCTGGAGGCGGTGGACAAGGCGGCGATCGCCGAAGCCCTGGCCGAGGGCGACCGCGTGCTGGGCGCGAGCCTGAACTGCCTGTGGAAGCTCGTGGCGCAGCCCGGCTTCATCGCCCTGGACTTCGCCGACCTGCGCCGCCTCGTGCGCGGCAGCGGCGGCATGTGCACGATGGCCTACGGGGAGGGCACGGGGCGCGACCGGGCCCGCAGGGCGGTCGCCGCCGTCCTGGAAGGACCGCTCATGGCCAGGGGCAAAGTCGTGGCCGAAGCGAAGTCTCTGCTGGTAAGCATCGTGGGCGGCGCCGATCTCATGCTGCAGGAGGTCGGCGATATCGTGAACGCCATCAAGCGCAAGGCCGGGGCAGACGCCGAAATCGAAGTCGGCACGGCCATGGACGACGCGCTGCGGGGGCGCGTGGCCCTCGCCGTGATCGCGTCGGAACTGCGGTCTGCGCCGGACGCGGAGGCCGAAGCGGACGGGGACGCGAAGCCGGACGTTCCGCCGTCGCGGAAACCCGCGGACGCCGGTGAACCGCGTTCCAGGGAGCGGCGGCGGCGCGGCGAGCCCAAGCAGACGCGCCTGAATCTCGAGACGGCCGGCCGCGGCCGGTTCAAGGACACCGAGCCCACGATGCTGGACGGACAGGATCTTGACGTGCCCACCTTCGTGCGCCGCGGCATACGGGTCGAGAGGTAAGGCTTGCTTTCTGCGGGACGGCGGCACTAATGTGGCGCCCTGCGGGAGGGGCGTGTGACGTCATTTCCGGCGAACGGCAATAGTGACACTTGCGCGCGCATCGCGCGCGAGGCGCAGGGAATTTCCGGCAACGCGATTGTCGGCGTGTCTTCCTTCGACCCGCAATCCGGGCGCCTGGTCACGCAGGCGGTGCTCGGCATGGGAACGCTGGCGGCCACAACCGCGTCGTTGCTCGGCAGGGGCGTCAGCGGCTGGACCGCGACCGTCCCCGCCGCGGTCGTGCAGAAGCTGGCGACCGGCCGCCTGCACCTTGTCGAGGGCGGCGTCTACGAGCTCTTCTTCGGACAACTGCCCCTGGGCGTCGCGCATTGGCTCGAGCGCCTGGCCGGCGTCACGGCGGTATACGCCGCCGGTCTCGTCGCCGAGGCGCGCCTCCTGGGAAATGTCGCCGTCGTGCTGCGCGCGCCGGAGCGGCGCCTGCGGCGCGCGCCGGAGCTGGAGGCGCGTCTCGATGTCTGGTCCCGGATGCTCGCGGCGGACAGCGGCCCCGGAGTGCCCGCGCCCGCGCCTTCCCTGGCCGCCTGAGAAAGGCCGCGGGGGATCCGGGCAACGAGCCCGCATGAACGGCACCGTCACGGCCATCCTCGTGCGTAACGCCCCCGGCGGCGCGGAAACGGCGCCGGACGCCGCTGCTCACCGCGCAGGTGTCCGGCAGCCAAAACAAGAACAGTTCGGGCACGCGCAGCGGGACCGAACTGCGCTTTCTGGGCTGACCCATTGCCGCGGCGTGCGGCTTGACCGCTACGGCCGGGCTGACTACTATCTCCGCCTGAGGAGTCCTGGCCCATGCCCGATATCGGCTTCAGTTGCGACGGTTGCGGTCAACCGCTTGAGGCGCCTCCGGAAATGGCCGGCGACACCGTGGAGTGCCCCTCCTGCGGTCGCGAACTCGTCGTGCCGGGGGCAGATCGGGACGCCGACGAGGCGCCGTCATCGCCGGCGAATGCCTGTCCGGAGTGCGGCGCGGCCATGGAGGAGGAGGCCGTGCTGTGCGTGCAGTGCGGGTTCCACACCGGGCTCGGCCGCAAACTGGACACGGAGATCGCGTAGCCCCGCGCGCGGCTCCCGCGGCAAGGCCCGGCCGGCGGCTTCAAGGCTCCAGATTGAGGATGTCCAGCCCTTCCAGGTAGGGCTCGGTGACGTAGTCGGTCTGGCTTTCCGCGCGCTGGATCAGCACCGAGACTCGCGTGGCGTTGTCAACGATGCTGCGCATGGCGGCCTTGAGCTTTTCCTGATCGACGACGCCTTTCTCGAGTTCCATCCGCAGCAGGCTGGCCGTGACCATGATTACGGTCAGGGCCTGGTTGGCGTGATGCATCAGGGCCCCCGCCAGGGCCTGCACGGCTTCGCGCTTGTGCGATTTCTCCAGTTTCGCCGCCGCGCTCTTCTCGCCGGTCACGTCGCGCACCATGAGGACCCAGGTGTCGGCCCCGGCGCCGATCATCGTGAGGCGCAGCGCGTGCCCGGCACCGTCGCGCATGCCCGCGTCGACCTCGAAGGTGCGCGGTCCCGTTTCGGCGCCCCGCAGCCGGGGAAGCAGGTCGGCCTCGGCGCAGGCCAGCAGGCGGTCGGCGCGCTGACCGACCGCGTCGGCGTAGTCCTTGGTTCCGATGGCATCCAGCAGCGCCCGGTTCGTTCGCAGCACCGTACCGGAGGAGTCAACCAGCAGCATGATGTCGGGGTTGGTGTCGATCATCCGCTGCAGCTCGCGTTTGGCTCGCGCGATGACGTCCTCGACGCTCTCGGGGGCGGGCTCCATGGCCGCCTCAGTCTTGCACAGCGCGGGCGGGATTTCAAGAGTCCCGCGCGCAGCAGGTCTCCGCGGCACGCGCCACGTCTTCGAAACACGTCATGGCGTTCAGGCTCCGGCGGACGCCGCTCCAGCCGGGAAGCCCGGCAAGGTACCTGACAAGGTGGCCGCGGAACGCCATGACCGCCGCCTGCTCCGCGGTGCGCCGGGCGCGCCTCAGACCGAAATCGCGCCGTGCGTAGAGCGCGATCAGGCGGCGCAGGTGTTCCAGCACGGTTTGCCGGCGCTCTTCCGGCGCGGGCTCTTCGGGCAAACGCCCTTCCGCCAGGGCGCGCGCCTGACGGAATATCCACGGGTTGCCGAGCGCGGCCTGCCCGATCATGACGCCGTCCACTCCCGTGGCCGCCGCCATGGCCGCGACGTCGGCGGCCCGCATTATTCCTCCGTTGCCGACGACGGGAATCCCCGCCGCCGCCTTCACCCGCGCCAGGGCCGCCCAGTCCGCCGGCCCGCCGTGCCGCTGGCAGGCGAACCGCGCGTGCACGATGATCGCCGCCGCACCGCCCTGTTCCGCGGCGCGCGCCACGTCCGCGATCTTCGGGTCGGCCGGATTCTCGCCCAGCCGCGTCTTGAGCGTGACCGGCAGGCGCGCCGCTTCGGCAACGGCTCTGACCATGCGCTCCACCTTGAGCGGCTCGCGCATCAGGGCCACTCCCGCGCCGCGGGAAACGATTTTGCGCACGGGGCAGCCGGCGTTGATGTCCACCAGGGCGAAACGGCCCAGGCCGGCGGCTATCGCGGCGGCTCCGGCCATGGCGGAAGGATCCGCGCCGTAGATGTGCGCGCCCGCCGGACGCTCGTCCGCGCCGGTCGAGAGCATGTGCAGGCTGAGCTTCGAGCCGCGAACCAGGCCGGCCGCGTTGGTGAGCTCCGTGAGCGTCAACCCGCAACCGAAGTCAACGCACAGGGAACGGAACGCGGCGTCCGTAAAGCCCGCCATGGGAGCCAGCGCCACCGGGAAATCCACGCGCGTCTCTTTAAGGAAAAGCGGCTGCAGATTCACGGCCTGTCAGAAACGGATGCGGCGGTCCTTGAGCAGTTCGTCGAGCACTTTGCTGCCCTGGTCGATGAGCGCCTTGCGGGCCTTCTCGTCCAGCAGGGCCTTCTGCGCGGCCTGCCTGAGCAGCTCGCCCAGCGATTCGTCCAGGGACCGCCGGGATATTTCGGGTTCCGTGACGGTTCCGCGGATGATCACTTTCAGCCTGGCGTCGGCCACGTAGCGGTACACGTCCGCGTTGACCATGCCCTCGGTAACGGGCACCTCGGCGACGTAGTCCAGCGAGCCGTCCACGCCCACCGTGCCGGAGACGGTTATCTGGTACGGTCCCGAGACGATCTTCAGCGGCGTGGCCTTCACGCGGCCGGCGCGGCAGACGAACTTCACATCCTGGTCCGGAACGACCGCCGCGGCGCCCTGCAGTGAGATGATCTCGAAGACGCGCGTCAGCATGTAGCCCGGCTTGACCCGCACCTCCCGCAGGTTGATTGCGCCGCCGATGTTCATCCCGCGGCGGAAATCGTCCTCGATGGGCACGCGGCATTCCTCAAGCAGCAGACCGATTCTGCCGCCCAGCACGGTGCAGCCCTTGAAGAGGGGATGCAGCAGGCCGAGCAACTCGGATGCCATCTCGTCGGTGAGCCGCACGTCCCGCAGGACCTGCGAGCCTTCCGGCATGGCCAACACGGCGGTTTCGTCGCGCGCGTCGACGAAGGGCGCCATGGACAGACGGCCCCCGTTGACGTCGGCCTCCGCTTTCAGCGTGGCGACGGAATGCCCCACGACAAGCCGCGGCTCGAGCTTGGAAAGCGCGATTCCGAACAGCTCCGCCTGTTCGATAAACACACCCGCCTCCGCCTCGGCGCCGGCCAGCAGCTCACGCACGCCGCGGCCGGCCAGCGAGACGCGCGCCTGGAACGGACGCGGCGCCCGGCCGCGCATGCGAATGCCGCTCTGCCCGAAAACCGTCAGCAGCTCCGCTACGCGGCCGACGTCGCACTCCGTCACGCCCGCCAGGTGCAGCAGACGATCGTTGCGAATGTCTTCCACCGATCCCGCGCCGGCCAGGTTCAGCAGATCCGACGACAGCGCCAGGGTGTCCAGAACCAGGTCGCCGCGCGACGGGTACAGCCGTCCGGACGCGGACAGGCCGGCCCGGGGCTGCGCGAACGTCCGGCCGGCCTTCTCAATCACCAGGTTCGTCACGTCCGCCCTGAAAGTCGGGATCGTGAGAACGTCCGCCTCCGCGTCAACCGTCGCTTCGACGGTCAGCGTTCCGCGGACGTCCGGCGTGATGTTCGTTGCCGCCGCGGCGCCGGCAAAGCGCGCGATGTCTTCCAGGCGCGAAACGATCCGCAGCCGTCCCGCCGTAACGGAAGGCAGGCCGCCGGACGCGGGCGCGGGGGCCAGCCGCACGGCGCCGAGTTCCGCGTTCAGCACGTCGGATTCGACCGCTCCCGACACTTCCGTGAAGGCCTCCGGCGCGCCGCTCGCCGTCAGGCGCAGCACGCCCGCCAGGCGCACCAGCAGTGCGGCGTTCGCGATCAGCCCCGGCGTGAGCCCTGCTATGGACAGGTCGCGCGCGGCGGCGTTCACGGCAATGCGACGCTCCTGTCGCGCCAGGCCGCCCAGGAGGGCGGACACTTCGACGGTGCCGGTAGCCGTGATGCCCTTCAGATCCACGAACTTGGCGGCCTCGCGCAGCGCCTTTTGCAGGTCCAGGGAACCAGTCAGGCTTGCCTGGCCGAGGTCGCCGGCGCCGGAGACGCGCGCGAAGGACGAGGCCAGCTCAAGCCGCTCCAGCACCGGGCCTTCCCGCGTCATCTGCGCGTCCACCGCAACGCGCAACGGCTCCTCCATGGCAATCACGCGCTCGCCGTGAACGGCCTCGATGTCGCGCGTCTCCGCCCGGCCGCGCAGACTCAGGCGCGTGCCGTCGCCCCCCAGGCTCGCATGCATCAGCATCTCGCCGGATCGAAGCGTGGCATCGTCGCGCACGGCCAGCGTGTCGGGGATCTGCGCCGCCAGGGCGGCCACGTCAACCCGCGCGGTCGCGGTCAGCATTCCCGACGGAAAATCCGTCGCGCCCGTCGCGTCCAGCGCGCCCGAGATTTGCGCCGCGACAAGCGCCGAGGTCAGGGCGCAGCGGCTCACGACGACCGCGTTGCTCCTGCGCGCCACGTCGAAGTCGACGCTCAGCGCCTCGATCTCCGGCTCGTCGCCGCGCAATCCGTGCCCGCGCAACCCGAGCCCCGCGGCGTCCAACTTGCCGCGCGCGGTCCACTCGCCGCCGCCGGACAAAGCCGCGTCCACTTCGCCCGAGAGAACGCCGCGCACCTCGGGCAGCGGCGCATACTGGCGCGCCAGGCCGCCGAACGGAGCGAGGTCCAGGCGGCTGACGCGAACCGCGAGCCGCCCCGCCAGGCGCCCCGGCGCGCTCCCCGCTTCCGGAACAAGGCGCACCTCCGCCTCGACCGAAGCTTCCCGTCCCATGCGTCCCGTCAGGCGCAGGGGCTCCGCCAGGCTGTCGGCGCGCAGGTCCAGGCTGATCTCCGCCGCCGTGAATTCAGGCGGCGCGCCGGGCCGCGCGAACTCCACGCGGCCGCCGACGATCTCCACGCGGCCGCGCAGATCAATGCCCGGCACGCGCAAGGACCGCGCGCCCGCCGGAGCCGACGGCGCCGGCTCGACCGGCGGGGCGGGCGTCGCCGGCGGCGGCTCCGGAAGCGGCACCGAGACGGTGGGCGACACGATCCGCACCACGCCGATGTCCGCGCGCCGCCCGATCAGCCGGAGCAGGCCGGAGGACACGCTTATCTCTTCCGCCCGCAGGCTGAACCCGCCGGGGTCGCGGACCGCGAGATTCTTCACCCGGATGCCGCCCACCCATCCCAGCGCGCAATCCCCCGCGCTCAGCGCCACGCCCGCGAGATCGCCGGCCTTGCCGAGGATCAGGCGCTGCACGGGGCCAAGCGAGACGATCGTCGGCAGGAAGATCACGGCGAAGACGAGAACCGCCGGAACGGACAGTCCGCGCCAGAGCCGTCCGCGTCCTCCGTGTCGTGGCCTTGCGATCATAAACGCCGTGTCCGGCTCCAGCCCTCCGCCGAACGCGGCGCGCGGCAGCGCGACGTTCGGGACATCGCCGCCGCGTCAGTCGGACTGCACGCGGCTGGTGTAGTTCTGTACGAAGTCCCGGACGATCTCGTCCGGAGTGACGTCGGCGAGGGTATAGTCCTGCGCCCCGCTGCGGAACATGCTCTCGACGGTTATGAACCTGAGGCCCTTGCGCTGGCGGAAACGCACTTCCGCGCAGGGCAGAACGCCGTTGGGGAGCGTGCGCCCCATCACCCGGTAGGTCATCTCCTCCTCGCCGGCGCGCGTAACGGTCAGCGCGGCCGAGGTCGCCGAACTGCGCAGCGTGGCCCGTCGGCCGTGCTTGTCGATTTCCGCGGCGACCTGCTCAAGCGCCGGAACCACTTTCTCGGCGATGAATATCTCCAGATCCGTGCGACGCTCCTGCTTCCGCGCCTTGTCGCCCTGCTCCATGAAGCGGCCCAGGTCCTCGCGCCAGTCGCTCATTTGCGTTCCTTCCGCCTCCCTACAGACGCCGCACTATACACCCCCCGCGGCCCGCCCGCAACAGTTGCATCAGGGTTGAGTTGCATCAGGGTTGGTAGTGGGTCAGTTACGCGGTGGAAACACGCCGGTAGGGCGCGGCGTCCCGCCGCGCCGCGGCGGACCGGGCTTGCCCGCCATAGCCCGCAGGGCGACGGCGGGACGGTCCGCCCTACCTCGCCTCCCTGCATAACTGACCGGTTACGGCAACGCGACGGTTGACCGCGGGAACGATCTGAGGCAGGATGCAAGGTGCGGGAGGATGGACGGATGAGAAAGTTGTGCGTTCCGGCGGCGTTGCTGCTGTGCCTCGCCGCCATCGCCTGCGCAGGCTTCAGGGCCAACGACACGCCGGCCAACCTCGGCGCGGCCGACGCCGTGCCGCTGCGATGGGCTCCCGTGCGGCTGTGACCTCCGCCCGCGCCGGCCGTCGGGGGGCGCCGGGATGAAACGGTCGTTCCTGCACGTGGACATGGACGCGTTCTTTGCGGCGGTCGAGCAGCGCGACCGCCCGGAACTGCGCGGCAAGCCGGTGGTGGTCGGGGCGCCCCCGGACCGGAGGGGCGTGGTCGCCGCCGCTTCGTACGAGGCCCGGCAATTCGGCATCCACTCGGCCATGCCTTCCCGCGAAGCCGGCCGGCGCTGTCCCCAGGCGGTCTTCCTTCCGGTCGACGGCGAGCGCTACGAAAAAGCATCGCGCGAGATCTTCGCTATCCTGGAGACGTTCACGCCGCTGGTGGAGCCGCTCTCCATCGACGAGGCTTTCCTCGACGTGAGCGGCGCGCGTCTGATCCACGGCACGGCGGAGGAGATCGCGCGCAAGATCAAGGAGACCGTCCGCCGGAAAACGGGATTGACCGCGTCCGTCGGCGTGGCCCCGAACAAGTTCCTCGCCAAGCTGGCCAGCGAGCTGTCGAAACCCGACGGGCTTCTCGTGATTCCCGAGCCGCCGGAGGAAATCGTCGCCTTCCTCGCGCCGCTGCCCGTGTCGCGCCTCTGGGGCGTCGGCAAGGTTACGCGGCGGCACCTGGAAAGCGCGGGCATCCGGACCGTCGGGGATCTGCAATCCCTTCCGGCGGACCGGCTGTCACGGATCACCGGCAAAGCCGCGGCCGAGAGCCTGCTGCACCTGGCGCGGGGGGAGGACCTGCGTGAGATCGAGATGGACAGGCGGGAGAAGAGCATGTCGCGCGAACACACGTTCCCCGAGGACTGCCGGGAACGCGAAACCGTGGAAGCCGTGCTGCTGGACCTGGTGGAAGACGTCGGTAACCGGCTGCGGCTGGCCGGGAAACACGCCGCAGTCGTGCACCTGAAACTGCGCTGGCACGACTTCAGGACCATCACCCGCCAACTGACGCTCGACGCGCCCTGCTGCGATGACTTCACCTTGCGGGAAGCGGCGTTGTCCCTTTTCCGCGCGCAGCCGCTGAGCGGACCGGTGCGACTGATCGGGTTCGGGGTCGGCGGCCTGGCCGACGGCGTCAACCGGCAATTGAGCCTGTTCAAGTCCGAAGGGCAGCCGCGCGAAAGGAAAGAGCGGCTGAGCCGCGCGGTGGACGCGATCCGCCGCCGTTTCGGCGAAGAAGTCATAGGCCGGGCGGACGCCCGCCGCGGCGCGGCCCGCGCCGGCGGACGGCCGGGGTGAGATTCCGGCCTCTGACCGGGCGGCGCGGGTGGCTCCGTTCCGGCTGGGCGGCTTCGCCCGCCGGCCGCGAGGGATCAGGCGCCGGTCTGAGGCCTGCCCGCCGCGCCGCACTTGAAGAAGTTCGCCTTATTCAGGATCTTCAGCATCGTATTGCGTTTCATGAAGGTGGCCTCCCTCTCCTGCCCGGCAGGGCTACCTGTCGGCTTCTCTTGACTCCTGGAGCTGCCTGACCTTCTCGGGAAACGTGGGCAGGACAGTGTAGACCCGCTGCACGATCGGGCCGTCCGGGGCGCTGACGGGGACGACCATGACGACGTTCCCCTGAACGCGGTACTTCAGGCCCGCGGAGTCGGCCACGACCTTCAGGGTTTCCTGCAGGGAGAGATGCCGGGCGCTGAACGTGATCAGCGGGTCGCCGGAAATGCGATTCGTGACGCTGCCGGCCCGTGCAAACGGGTCTGCCGGCGCGGCGGCCTGCGCCGCGCCGGAGCCGAGATTCAGAACGATATTGACCCCTTCCTTCTCGGGATCCAATTCCCTGCTGATCCGCACCAGGAACTCAATGACGTCCCGGATGTCCGTCTGGCGGAACTCCAACCGCGGAATGACGATCGTGCGGAGTTTCCGCGCCACCCGGGATTCCCTGGACTCCTCCCGGGGCGCGTCCCCGGCAAAGGCAAGACAGGCAAGCCCGCCTGCCAGCAAGGCCCGCAGAACTGCATTCTTGAGCGCGCTCATGCCGCTGTCCCTCGCCTGCATTATCCCCTATCCTCCGGCGCAGGGCAAGAGCGGAGATTCGTGAGGACTTGAACTGCAGGGAGGAGTGCCAAGGATCCTTCCTCCAGCGGGCGTATACGCGCTTGGCGTACGCTCGTACATCCGGGGGCAAGGCGGCCAGCCGACGGCGGAACTCCCGGGTGGTGTCAGAAGTCACGCTTCGTGTCCAACGGCTTCGTCTGGCCCGCGTCGTATTCCGCCAAGGCTTCTCGCGCCATGCAAGCCAGTTCGTCTTGGGACGAGGCAAACGCCTCGTCCCACTCGGCCTCCGCCTCGATCTCGGCAATGAGAAACCGGCCAACCGCATCCTGCTCTGCCTCCGGCAGAGAGGCCGCTTTGGCAAACGCTTCTTCGAGCACCTTCGTCATGGCATTATCCCAGAACCGCCGAGGCGCGATCTCAATTCCTTTCTTCCGTGTCACTGGCCTTCGCAAACTCCCCGGATTGTGGCCTCGAGAAACTCCCCACTTGATGGCCACGAAGAATTCAGGCGTCCTCCATGTCCTCCATGGCTTCGCCACGATAACATCTGACGCCCGAGAAACCTAACAACAAGAACGGTTCGGCCGCGCGAAACGCGGCGGAACCGCTCTTTTCAGGATAGCTGAGGGGGTTACCCGCGGGCAAGAGCAACGCGCCGCATGGCACGGCGCGCTCAGGCCCCTTCGGTGCGGGCATGCGGTCTCCGGCGACGGGAGGCGCGGCGACAGACGTGGATCACAATCCACGCCGCCGGCAGCAGGGCCCAGTAAAGCGCCAGCACATCCGCGCGCCGCCGGCGCGCCGCGGCGCCCGCCCGCAGCGCCGGGGCGGCTGCATACGGTTGCCCCGTAGAGCGCGTGCGCAAGGGTGTCCATGCGCCTTTATGGTACTCGACCTCGCGGCCCGCGTCGACCGACATCGCAAAGCGGCCGGTTGCGCCACAAGCGCCTTCCGCGCTACTGTGCCGGCTCGTACTTGTGCTCCAGCAGGTCGGCCATGAAGAAATCGAACATGTGCGTGCCCGCGTCCGTCTTCCACCGGCCCACCGCCTCGGGCCGCACCGGAATCCGG
>VGWJ01000025.1 GCA_016873635.1 Lentisphaerota bacterium
CTTGCCGACGGCGCCAGGCTGTGGACCGTGGACGGGCTCGAGGAAAGCAGCATCTCCGACGCCCAGAGCATGGTCACGGACGGAGAACTGCTCTACCACTTCTGCGGCGACGTGCTCAGCGTGCTGGACGCCGCCACCGGCGCGCAGGTCTACGCCAGGACCATGGACCGCGAGGCCAGCTACGCTTCGCCGTTCATCGCCGACGACCGTCTCTACCTGGTGTGCGGCGACACGGTCCTCGTGGCCGCGACCGGGCGCGAATTCGTTCCGCTGGCCGCGTGCGCGCTGAACGAGCGCTGCGACGCCAACCCCGCCGTCGCGGGCGGCCGCATCTACCTGCGCGGCGACAAGAGCCTCTACTGCATCGGAGCGGCGGAATGAGGACAACGGCCGACACCGCCTGTTGCCGGCCGTGGACGGCGCGCGGGGACACCGTACCTCCGTCGCCGCCGGCGCGCGCGGCCGCCGGCGGCGACAAGCCCGCGACCTCGCAAACCGTCCGCGCCGCGGTGGACGAAATCGTCCGCGACACCGGCCGTTCGCCCGACGCGCTGATTTCCATTCTGCAGGCGATCCAGACGCGATACAATTACCTCCCCGAAGAAGCCCTGCGCCGCATCCCGGAGATCGCCGACATCACCGCGGCCGACATTGCCGGCGTCTCGACCTTTTACAACCAGTTCCGGCATCGTCCCGCCGGACGCCACTTCGTCCGCGTGTGCGTCGGCACCGCCTGCCACGTCAGGGGCGCCGACCGCGTGATCGATGCGGTGCGGCGCCGGCTCCAGATCCCGGAGGGGGAAGACACGGACCGCGACGGCCTGTTCACCGTCACGGCGGTCGCCTGCCTCGGCTGCTGCACGCTGGCGCCGGCGGTGCAGATTGACGATGTCACCTACGGGCACCTGGCGCCGACGAAGGTCGAGGGCATGCTCCGGGACTTCCTGGAGCAGCAGCGGCGGCGGGACGCCGGCGGACCGCCGCCGGCGGCGCCCGCGTTGCCGGAGGGCGAGATTCGCGTCGGCCAGGGCTCCTGCTGCGTCGCCGGAGGCAGCCGCGAGGTGTGGCACGGGCTGGAGGCGGCCGTGCGCGAGACCGGCGCGGCGGTGCGCATCCGCACGGTCGGCTGCGTGGGCATGTGCCACCAGACGCCGCTGGTCGAAGTGGTCGACCGCGCGGGCCGCTCCACGCTCTACGCCAAGGTCAGCGCCGGCGAGACGCGGCGCATCGTCGCCCGCCACTTCCGTCCCGCCGGGCCGGCGCGGAGCGTGCGCGCAATGCTGCGCGCGGGCCTCGAACGCTGCTACACGGACGAGGAGTGGGAGCCGGTGGAGCGCTACGCGATCGACGTGCGCGATCCTCCCGTGAGCGCCTTCCTGGGGCGGCAGCGGTACGTCGCCGCCGAGCACCGCGGAGAGATCGAGCCGCTGGACCTCGAGGACTGCCTCGCCCGCGGCGGGTTCGGCGGTTTGCGCGGCGCGCTGGCCGGCGGCGACCCGGCGGCGGTGATCGAAACCGTGCGGCGCTCCGGTCTGCGCGGCCGCGGCGGCGCGGGCTTCCCCGCCGGCGAGAAGTGGGGGCGCGTGCGCGCCCAGCCGGGAACGGAGAAGTACGTGGTCATGAACGGCGATGAAGGCGACCCCGGCGCCTTCATGGACCGCATGCTTCTGGAGAGCTACCCCTACCGCGTGCTCGAAGGCATCGCCGTCGCCGCCTTCGCGGTGGGGGCCCACGAGGGGGTGCTCTACATCCGGGCCGAATACCCCCTGGCGGTGCAGCGCGTGCGCGCCGCGATCGCGCGCGCCGAAGCCCGCGGACTGCTCGGCCCGGATATCCTCGGCAGCGGCTTCGGCCTGCGCCTGCGCGTCATGGAAGGCGCGGGCGCCTTCGTGTGCGGCGAAGAGACGGCCCTGCTGGCCTCGATCGAAGGCCGGCGCGGCATGCCGCGCTTCCGTCCGCCGTATCCCGCGGAGCGCGGGCTGCACGGCCGGCCCACGCTGATCAACAACGTCGAGACCTACGCCTGCGTGCCGTGGATTCTGCGCGAGGGCCCCGCGGCCTTCGCCGCGCTCGGCACCGCCGCCAGCAAGGGCACCAAGGTCTTCTCCCTCACCGGCAAGGTGCGGCGCGGCGGCCTGATCGAGGTGCCCATGGGCATCACGATCCGCGAGATCGTCGAGGAGATCGGCGGCGGCGTGGCCGAGGGGCGCCGCTTCAAGGCGGTCCAGATCGGCGGGCCCTCCGGCGGCTGCATCCCCGCCGAACAGGGCGACCTGCCGATCGACTACGAGGCGCTCACGCACGCCGGCGCGATCATGGGCTCCGGCGGGCTGGTGGTGCTGGACGACACCGACTGCATGGTCGACGTGGCGCGGTACTTCCTGCAGTTCACCCAGGCCCAGTCCTGCGGCAAGTGCACCTTCTGCCGCATCGGCACCAAGCGCATGCTTGAGATCCTGGAACGGCTGTGCGCCGGCGAGGGCCGCGCGGGCGACGTCGAGGAGCTGGAGCACCTGGGCCAGATCACCCGCGTCGGCAGCCTTTGCGCGCTGGGCGGAACCGCGCCCAACCCGGTGCTCTCCACGATACGGAATTTCCGCGACGAATACGAGGCGCACATCGCCGGACGCTGCCCGGCGCGGCGCTGCAAGCAGCTGATCAGGTACGTGGTGACCGACAAGTGCATCGGCTGCACGCGCTGCGCGCAGCAGTGCCCGGTGAACGCGATTCCCCTGCGCCCCTACCGCAGGCACGAGATCGACGCGTCGCTGTGCAGCCGCTGCGACACCTGCCGGCCGGGCTGCCCCGCGGAGGCGATCGAAATCGTGGATGCCCGCCCGGCGCCGGACGAGGGGCGGGAGAAGGGGGAAGGCTGAGTGAAAGCCGGTGGCGAGCGCGCCCGGCGGCGGACGGCGGGCGCCGGCCGCGAAACGAACGGAAGCGCGGGGCTATGCCGAAACTGAAGATCGACAATCGCGAGACGCAGGCGCCGGAGGGCGCGACCGTGCTGGAAGCCGCGCGGTCCCTGGGGATCGAGATCCCCACGCTGTGTCACGTTTCCGGCGCGCCGCACTTCACGGGCTGCATGGTCTGCCTGGTCAGCGAAGCGTCCTCCGGCCGGCTGCTGCCGGCCTGCACCGCGCCGGCGACGGAAGGCTGCGTCATCGAGACCGCCACGCCGGCGGTGCGGGAGGCGCGGCGCGCCGCGCTGGGGCTCCTGCTGAGCGACCACCTGGGCGACTGCGAGGGCCCCTGCGCGCGGGTATGCCCGTCGGGCATCAACATCCCGCTGATGATCCGGCGCATCGGCGCCGGCGCGCTCGCCGAGGCGGGCCGCGTCGCCGCGGCCAGCGAGCTGCCCCGCTGCTGCGATCCGGAACGCGGGTGCGCGGCGCCCTGCGAGCGCGTCTGCCGGCGCAACCAGATCGACCAGGCCGTGTCCATCCGCCTCCTGTGCCGCTTCGCCGTGGGCCGTCTGCCGGAAGGCCATGAGCCCCCGAACAAGGCCGACGTCCGAGGCGCCAGGCGGTTCAACTCCGTGATCGGACGTCTGCGGGAGGAAGAGAAACGTCTCATGATGGAGGGCGTTGACCCGGCGCCGCGCGTCACGCCGTCCGCGGGCGAGGCCGCCGGTTTCGCGGCGGACGAGGCCGCGCGGGAGGCCGGCCGCTGCATGCGCTGCGATTGCCGCAAGCCGGAAACGTGCCTCCTGCGCCGCTACGCCGGGGAGTACGGCGTAAAGCAGAACCGCTACAAGCCGCGCGAGCGGCGCGTCTTCGAACGCGACACCTCCCATCCCGACCTGGTTTTCGAGCCGGGCAAGTGCATCGGCTGCGGCATCTGCGTGCATACGGCCCGCGCGCACGGCGAGCCGCTGGGCCTGAGCTTCACCGGCCGCGGCATGCGGACCCGGATCGGCGTGCCCTTCGGCGAGCCGCTGTCGAAAGGGCTGACCGTGTCGGCGCGGGCCGTGGTCGAGGCCTGCCCCACCGGCGCCTTCGCCTGGCGCGGGGGGGAAGACGAACAATGAAGATCGTCAAAATCATTCCCGGGGCGGGCGGCACGTTCTATTGCGAGAACTGCATGCGCGACAGCGCGCTGGTCAAGGCGCTGCGCGGCCGCGGCCACGACGTGGTCATGGTGCCCATGTATCTGCCGCTGTACACCGACGACCTCACGCCCATCGGCGAGGCGCCCGTATTCTTCGGCGGCATCAACGTCTACCTGCAGCAGAACATGGCGCTCTTCCGCCACACGCCCCGCTGGCTGGACCGGCTGTTCGACTCGGCGCCCATGCTGGCGCTGGCCGCCCGCGGGGCCGGATCGACGCGCGCGGCCGGGCTGGGCGAGATGACGCTCTCGATGCTGGCGGGACGGGACGGCAAACAGGCCAAGGAACTGGCGCGGCTGATCGCCTGGCTCCAGGCGGAAGGCCGGCCCGACGTCGTGCACGTGGCCAGCGTGCTGCTGCTGGGACTGGCCCGCCCGCTGAAGGAAGCGCTGGGGGCGGCAATCGTATACGGCGCCACGAACGAAAGCGTCTGGGTGGACGCCATCGCGGAACCTTACCGGACGCGCTGCTGGGAAACGATGGCTCGCAAGGCGGCCGACGCGGACCGGTTCATCACGGTGAGCCGCTACTACGCGGACGGCATGCGCGAGCGTCTCCGGATCGCGCCCGACCGGTTCGACGTCGTCCCGATGGGCATTGAAACCAAAGCGTACGCCTGCGCGGAAGCCGATCCCTCGCCCCCGTGCATCGGCTTTCTCTCGCGCATGAGCGAAGGCCTGGGTCTCGGTGTGCTGGCCGACGCCTTCGCCGCCCTGAAGCGGGAGAATCCCGACCTCGCCGCGTCGCGCCTGCGGGTCATGGGGGGGCATACCGGGGACGACCGCGCCTTCCTGGCGCGGCTGCGCCGACGCCTCGACGCGCAGGGCATGGGCGCGGACGCGGAGTTCCTGCCGGACCTGGATCGCGCCGGACGCGTCCGCTTTCTCAAGAGCCTTTCCGTTCTGTCGGTGCCCATCCCGGGCGGCGAGGCTTTCGGCACGTTTGTGCTGGAGGCGCTGGCCTGCGGCGTGCCGGTCGTTCAGCCGCGGGCGGGCGCTTTCCCGGAAATCGTCGAGGCAACGGGCGGCGGATTGTTGTATGATCCCGCCGACCCGGCAGGCCTGAAGAACGCGCTGGCCGCGCTCCTGCGCGACCGCGCCCGCGCGCGCCGGCTGGCCCTGCGGGGCCGGGAAATCGTGCTGGAGCGCTACGACATCGATCGCATGGCGGACGCAACGCTGGAAGTATACGGGAAGGCGGCGGAATGAGCGAGACGGGAAACGCGAGCCGCGTACGGGGTCAGTCATGCCGGGGTCACAACGGTAGGGCGCGGCGTCCCGCCTTCGCCCGGAGGCTCCGGCGCGCCAAGCCCGCCGCGCCGCGGCGGGGCCGGCTTGCCCGCCATGGCGGGAAGGGCCACGTCCGCGTCTTCCATATCGCGACGTGGGCGCTCATTCTGGCCTCCGCCTGCGCCGCGGCGGCCGAAGAAGGCGCGTGGCGCACCTACCGCGGCGATACGGCGCTGCGCGGCGCAACGGACCTCGAACTGCCCGACAGGCCCGCCCTGCTCTGGCGCTATCGCGCCGGCGCGCCCATCATGGAGACGCCCGTATGCGACGGAACGCTCCTCTTCGTCACGACCCGCGACGCGCGCGTGATCGCGCTGGACCTCAACGGCGCCGAGAAGTGGACCGCCGCTCCCAGGCCGCCTCCCGCGACGAACCGGACTTCCGCCGCCGAGTCGTTCGAGGCGCCGCCGGCCTGCGCGGCGGGGCTGGTGCTGGTGTGCGGCGCCGGCGGAACGGTCTACGCGCTTGACGCCGCGACCGGAAGCGAGCGCTGGCGCTACGACGCGGGCGCCAACATCCGGAGCACGGCCAACTGGGAAGACGACGGGAACGGCAAGCCCGGGCGCGTCGTGATCCTGACCCAGCCCGACGGCGCGCTCCACTGCCTCGCGACGGACACGGGCAGGGCCGTCTGGAACGCGCCGGGCGCCGCGCGCACGGACGGGTCCATCGCCGTGCACCGCGGCCGTATCGTCTTCGGCAGCTGCGATTCCGCGCTGCACGTCGTTTCCCTGGCCGACGGGCGCGAAACGCTTGCCGCGCGGCTGGGCGACGGCCACGAGATCGCCGCCGGCGTCGCGGTTGAAGGCGACCGGGCTTTCACGGGCAACCGCAGCGGGTCGCTGGTATGCGTGGACCTGGCCTCGGGGAAGACGCTCTGGGTCTGCGAAGAAGGCGGCGGCGAGCTGTTCACGACACCGGCCGTGCGCGGCGATCGCGTGGTGTTCGCCTCGGGCGACGGCGACGTCCTTTGCGTCGCCAAGGACTCCGGCCGCGCGGTCTGGCGCCTGGACGCGAACGCGGCGGAGGCGAAGTCGCCGGTTATCGCGGGCGCGCACGTTGCGGCCGCCCTGGACGGAACGCTGCATCTGCTCTCGCTGGAGAACGGCAGGGAGCTCTGGTCGTTCGAAGCCGGCGACCGGATCACCGCGCCGGCCGTCGTCGGCGGCATGATCCTGATCGGCACCGACCAGGGACACGTGCTGGCGTTCGGGAGGAGAGAATGAGCGCTGCCGGCACGCGGCCGGCGCGCAGGAAGCCGCGGCCGCGGCGGGGAGAGAACGTATGACTGCAGGCGGTCCCCTGCTTGAGCTGACCGGAGTCACCAAGGTGTACGACCCTCAGGGCGCGGCGCCCGCCGAGGTCCTGCGCGGCATAACGCTCCGCGTGGCGGAGGGCGAGTCGCTCGCGATCGTCGGCCCGTCCGGATCGGGCAAGAGCACGCTGCTGAACATCATCGGCACGCTCGACGAACCGACGGACGGCAAGGTGACTTTCGAAGGGCGGGAACTGTCGGCCCTGGGCGAGGCGGAGCTGTCGCGGTTCCGGAACGAGAAGATCGGCTTCGTCTTTCAGCTCCATCACCTGCTCCCCCAGTGCTCGGCGCTGGAGAACGTGCTCGTGCCGTCGCTGGTGGGGCCTCGCCGGGAGGGCGCGGAACAGCGCGCGCGCCGCCTCCTGGAACGCGTGGGGCTGTCGGCGCGTTTCGGCCGGCGGCCGGGCGAGCTCTCGGGCGGCGAGTGCCAGCGCGTGGCCGTGGTCCGGGCCCTGGTAAACCGTCCGCGCCTGCTGCTGGCCGACGAGCCCACCGGCTCCCTGGACCAGGCCGGCTCGGACAGTCTGGGAAGCCTGCTGGCCGAGCTGAACCGGGAAGAAGGCGTGACCCTGATCGTTGTGACCCACGCCATGCCCCTCGCCCGCCGTATGCGTCGCGTGCTGGAGTTGATGGAAGGCGTGCTGGCGGAAAAGTCCACCCCCGCAATCCGATGAGCAGGCTCTCATTCCTCCGTCTGGCCCTGCGCTCCGCCTGGTTCTACCGGCGGACGAACCTGAGCGTGCTGCTGGGCACGGCCGTGGCGGCGGCGGTGCTGGTGGGGGCGTTGCTGGTCGGGGATTCGGTCCGCTACAGCCTGCGGCGTCTGGCGGACCTGCGGCTGGGCGCGATCAGCCTGGCCATGGACACGGATGCGCGCTTCTTCGACCCGCGGCTGGCCGATCGCCTGGCGCCGGAGCTGGGCGTGACCGTGGCGCCGGCGCTGAAACTGCGCGGCATGATCCTGGCCGGCGAAGCGGCCGGCGGACGGCCGCGGCAGCTCAACGCGGCGCAGATCCTGGGCGTGGATCAGCGCTTCTGGCGGCTGAGCGCCGGGGACGCGTCGTCCGCCGCCCGCGGCCGGCCCGGCTTCGATCCGGCCCTGGGGCCCGAGGAGGCGGCGGTCAGCCGCAAGACGGCCGTGGCGCTCGACTTGAGGGTCGGCGACGAGATCGGGTTGCGCGTGGGCAAGCCGGCGCTGATGCCGCGCGACGCGCCGCTGGCCTCGCGGCGCGAGCGGCTGTCGAGCCGCTCGACCCTGACCGTCAAGGCCATCGTGCCCGACGGGCAGCTCGGCCGGTTCAGCCTGTCGGCATCGCAGATCGCGCCGCACAACGTTTTCGTCGCCCTCGACTGGCTGCAGCGGCGGCTGGAGCTGCCGCGGCGCGCGAACCTGCTGCTCGCGGGCGGCGGCGACGCGACCGCGCTCACGCCGGAAACGGCCGGCGCGGCGCTGAAGAAGGTGTGGCGGATCGAAGACGCGGGCCTGACGCTGCGGCCTTTCGCGGAGCGCGGCGTCCTGCAGCTGGAAAGCCGGCGCGTATTCCTCGATCCGGCGGCGGCAACCGCGGCGCGCCGGGCGGAACCGGGGGCGGTCGGCGTTCTCAACTACCTGGTCAACGCCGCGGTCCGGCGCGGGGAAGACGGCGAGCGTGCGACCCCCTACTCCTTCGTGACCGCCTGTTCGCCCGCGCCGGGCGGCCTGAGCCCCGTGCCCGCGGCGATGCAGGACGATGAGATCCTGATCTGCCGCTGGCTGGCCGACCGCCTGGGGGCCGGGCCGGGCGACACGGTGGAGCTGCGGTATTCCCGCCTGGCGGCGGACAACTCCTTCGTTGCGGAAACGCGCGCTTTTCGCGTGCGCGACATCGTCGAGATGGCCGACCTGTCCGGCGAGCGCGAACTGACGCCGGACTTCCCGGGCCTGACCGACGTGGAGCAGTGCCGCGACTGGGACATCGGCCTGCCCATGGACGAGACGCTGCTGGCGGACGAGGCCAACGAAGCGTACTGGAAGGAATACGGCCCGACCCCCAAGGCGCTGGTCACGCTGCGGGCCGGACAGTCCATGTGGGCCAACCGCTTCGGCGATCTCACGGCGGCGCGTTTCGCGGCCGGTCCCGGACGGGAGGAGGCGCTGCGGCGGTCGCTGGCGGAGCGGATTGACCCCTCCGGGCTGGGACTGTTCTTCCGGCCGGTCCGCGCGCAATCGCGGCGCGCGGTGGAGCAGGGACTGGACTTCGGCGAACTCTTCGTGGGGATGAGCTTTTTCCTGATCGCGGCCGCGCTGATGCTTACGGGTCTGTTGTTCGTGTTCGGCGTCACGCAGCGCTCCGCCGAGACGGGCGCGCTGATGGCCGTGGGCTTCCGGGCGCGGCACGTGCGGCGGCTGTTCCTGCTGGAAGGCGGCGCGATCGCGGCGCTGGGCTCCGCGTCGGGCGCGGCGCTGGGCACGCTGTACACGCGCGCCATGGTGTGGGGTTTGAGCACGCACTGGCGCGGCGCGGTCGCCGGCGCCGCCCTGCGTTATCATGCCGAACCCGGCACCGTTGCGGCGGGAAGCGCCGCGGCGCTGGCCTGCGCGGTGCTGGCCATGGGCGCGGCGATGTGGCGGCAGGCGCGGCGGCCCGCGCGCGATCTGCTGAGCGGCTTGCCGGACGAGCGGCCGGCGCGGCGCGGCGCGGGCCGGCGCCGGCCGCTCAGCGCCTGGGCGGCCGCGGCCGCCGCGGCCGGCGCCGCGGGGATCGTGGCCTATGCCCTGGCGGCCGGCCCGCGCGCCGCGGTCGCGGCATTCTTCGCCGCCGGCGCGCTGCTGCTGCTCGCCGGCCTGTTCCTCGGACGGCACCTGCTGGCGCGGCTGGCGCACGGCGCCGCAACCGACGCGCGGGCCGCGCCTGCCGCCGCCCGCCTGACGCTATGTCGTTTGGGCGTGCGCAACGCGGCGCGGCGGCGCAACCGCAGCCTCACCGCCGGGGCCCTGCTGGCCTGCGGCGCCTTCATGGTAATCGCGGTTTCCTCCATGCAGGAAGACGTGCGGGCGCACGCCGCGGAGCGCTGGTCGGGAACCGGCGGCTTCGCCCTTTTCGCGCGCGCCACGCTGCCGGTCC
Organism: Lentisphaerota bacterium; assembly: GCA_016873635.1. Lineage (GTDB taxonomy): Bacteria > Verrucomicrobiota > Kiritimatiellia > UBA8416 > VGWJ01 > VGWJ01. The sequence goes on from VGWJ01000025.1 coordinate 9,820, forward strand.
CGGACGATCCCGGCACGGCGGCGGGACGCAAGGCGCTCGGGATGGACCGCGACGAAAGGCTGCGCGAGGCGGACATCGTGGCGCTCAAGGTCTACGACGGCGACGACGCCAGCTGCCTGAATCTCAACCGCGCCCAGGCGCCGGTCCTGCTCGGGATCGACGCGGCCGCCATGTCACGCCGCGGGGCGTTCTGCGCCGCGCGGGACGGCGCGGCGGACGTGTGGAACCTGCTGGACACGGATCTCGCCGGCGGCGAAATCCCCGCGCTGGCAGGCGACGCCAACACGGCCATGTGGGGCCTGGAAAAGAGCGTCGGCGTCGAACGGGGCGCGCGGATCGCCTACCGCGACGAGCGCGGCGAGGTCTTTTACGTGAAGCTTGTCGGCGCGCTGCCGACGCGGCTTTCCGTGTTCCAGGGCGCGCTGCTGGTCAGGCTGGACGCGTTCAACGCGCGCTTTCCTTCCGAAGAGGGATACCGGATGTTCCTTGTCGACGCGCCGCCGGACAGGGCGCCGGACGTGGGGGCGGCGCTGACCGAGCGGATGGCGGAGGCGGGCATGGACGTGGCGCCGGCCGTGGACCGTCTCGAGGAATTCCACGCGGTCGAGAACGCCTATCTGCGCATGTTTCTCGTGCTGGGCGGGCTGGGCCTCCTGCTGGGCAGCCTGGGGCTCGGAATCGTGGTCATGCGCAACGTGCTGGAGCGTCGCGCCGAGCTGGCTTTGCTGCGCTGCACGGGCTTTTCCATGCGCGACGTCACGCGCGTGCTGCTGGCCGAGCACTGGCTGCTGGTCATCGGAGGCCTGTGCGCGGGCGTCGCTTCCGCGGTCATCGCCATGTGGCCCAACCTGCGGTCGCCGGGAGTCGGTCTGCCGCTGGGCGCCATTGGCCTGATCGTCGGAAGCCTGTTGCTTCTGGGGCTGGGCTGGACGGCGCGCGCGGCGCGCGCGGCGCTGCGCGGGCGGCTGATCGCGGCGCTGCGGAATGAATGAGCCCGGCAAGAGCGGTTCAACTGCGGAGCAGTTGAACCGCTCTCCATGGGATTACTTGACTGACCCATTGCATGGGTCCCGCGTGTTGACAGGCGCGGGGTAGAGGGGTTAGTATACCTGTGGTTCCCGCCCCGGAACGGACCGGAAGAACGGGAGAAGCGCATGAAGAAAAATCGCTGCCTTGCGGCGGCAGCCGGCGTTGCCGCGCTTGCTCTGCTGTGCACCGCCTGCGAGCGCGAGGAAACGGAGCCGGACGCGGCGCAGCCTGCCCCGACGGTCGGGGTCTCCGGACGCTGGTCCGTGCGCGCGGAAGCGTGGCGGCGCACCATGGATCTTGTCCAGGACGGCGCGGGCGTCAGCGGCACGGTCATCGCCCCGAACGGCGACACGCAGTCGGTGCGCGGAACGCTGAACGCCGCGCGGATCGCGCTGCGCTCGGGCGACGTCACCGGCAGCGGCACGGTCGCAGGCGCCACGATGCAGGGAACCTACGAGCGCGACAACGGCGACTCCGGCTCCTGGCGGGCGTGGAGGCAGCCGTGAGACGCGCCGGACAGAGGGCGGCGCTCGCGGCGGTCCTGCTCGCGGCGGTCTCCCCGGCGTTGGCGGCTTCGTTCCGTTTCGTTACGGAGTACCGCTACCCGACCGCCTTCGAAGTCATTCCCGTCATGGGCGCCGACGCCTTCCTGTAGTTGTCGTGGCGAAGCCATGTAAGTTCGTCTGAACAGCGGCGGCGGCTTGAACACGCCGTGCGTTCAAGGTAGTGTGCCGGGCGAGCGGCGGGTTGCGTCGGCCGCGGAACCGCCGTCGGGTGGGAGTCCCCGGATGGATTCGAACGGCACGCCGCAGGCGGAGCGCGGGACCACTTTCGGCTGGCTCAACGCCACGCAGTTTCTCGGCGCTCTCAACGACAACGTCTTCAAGTTCCTGCTCGTCTATCTCATCATCGCCCTGCGCGGCAGCGAAAGCGCCGCCGGCGCCGGCGTAATCGGGATGGTCCTGCTGGCGACGCCGTTCCTGCTGTTCTCCGCCGCCGCGGGCATCATCGCCGACCGCGTCAGCAAGCGCCGCGTCATCGTCCTGGCCAAACTCTTCGAGCTGGCCGTCATGCTGGCCGGCAGCCTGGCCTTCCGCTTCCGGGCGGAGGGGGCGCTCTTCCTGATCATGTTCCTGATGGCGGCGCAGAGCGCGTTCTTCGGCCCGGCCAAGTACGGCATCATCCCCGAGCTGGTGCCGCGCCACTACCTATCGCGGGCCAACGCCTGGATCCAGGCCATGACGCATCTTGCGATCCTGACGGGCACGGTGACGGCGCCTTTCCTTTCGCAGGCGACGCGCGGCGACTATTTCCGCGCCTCGTGGTTCTGCGTCGCCGCCGCCGCGGCGGGCGTCGCGGTCAGCCTGCCGATCCGCGGGACGCCCCCTTCCGGCGGCGACCGCCGCGCTTCGGTTTTCTTCGTGCGCGACATCTGGCGCACCCTGCGCGGCATCCGGGGCGACACCTACCTGCTCATGGCCGTGATCGCCGCGGCCTACTTCACGCTGATCGGCGCGTTCATGCAGATCAACCTGATCCCCTACGCGCTCGAAGAACTCGGCCTGAGCAAGGAAACCGGCACGTACCTGTTTCTGCTGGCGGCGGTGGGCATCGGGCTCGGCTCGTTCCTGGCGGGCCGCCTGTCCGGACGCAACGTGGAGCTGGGCGTCGTGCCGCTCGGCGCGCTGGGCATTGCCCTCAGCGCGCTGGCGCTGGGAACGCTTGCGGCCGGCGTCGCGGGCGTGTGCCTGATCGTGCTGGTCGTGGGCGTCAGCGCGGGGCTCTTCGTGGTGCCGATCAACGCCTGGATCCAGTTCCGCGCCCCGCGCGACCGCCTGGGCGAGATCCTGGCGGCGTCGAGCTTCCTGAGCTGGATCGGCGTGATCCTGGCGGCCGCCCTGATTCACGGCATGACCGAGGCGGCCGGGCTCTCGGCGCGCGAGGGCTTCGTGCTGATCGGGTGGCTGACGCTGGCGCTGACCATCCTGACCCTGCGCGTGCTCCCGGATTTCCTGGTGCGGTTCCTGGCGCTGCTGCTCACGCGCGCCTGCTACCGCCTGCGCACGCTGGGCATCGAAAACGTCCCGCTCGACGGCGGCGCCCTGCTGGTGTGCAACCACGTCTCGTGGGCCGACGCGGTTCTGCTGATGGCCACGCAGCAGCGGCGCATCCGCTTCCTGGCCAGCCGGCGCATCCTGGAAAGCCGCTTCTGGGGACCGGTCATGCGCCTGATGGGCGTGATTCCCATCGCCGCCGGCGACAGCCCGAAGAAGCTGGTAACGTCCCTGCAGGCGGCCCGCGAGGCCCTGGACGCCGGCTACCTGGTGTGCGTTTTCGCCGAAGGCGCCCTGACGCGCAGCGGCAACCTGCTGGCCTTCAAGTCCGGGTTCCACCACATCGTCAAGGACAGCTCCCACCCCGTCATCCCGGTCTACCTCGGCGGCGCCTGGGGCAGCATCTTCAGCTACGCCCGCGGCATGCCGCGGTTGCGCTGGCCGGTCAGCTTCCCCTATCCGGTGACAATCGTGTTCGGCAAACCCCTTCCGCCGACGGCGGATTCGGCCGCGCTGCGCGAAGCGGTGCTGGAGCTCTCCTGCGCCTATTTCGAATCGCGCAAGTCCGCGCGCAAGCCGCTCGCGGCCGAGTTCGCGGCCGCCGCGCGGCGGAACTGGTCGCGCAAGGCCATGGCGGACACGACCGGACGCAACCTCACCTACGGGCAGGCGCTGACCGGCGCCGTGGCCCTGGCCGCGCGGCTGGCGCCGCTCACGGCCGGCCAGGACAAAGTGGGCATCCTGCTGCCGCCTTCGGCCGGCGCGGCGCTGGCCAACGCGGCCGTCTCCGCGCTGGGCCGGGCGCCGGTGAACCTGAACTACACCGCCTCCGCGGACGCGTTCCGCTCCGCGCTCGAGCAGTGCGGCATCCGCACGGTTCTGACCAGCCGCGCCTTTCTCGAACGCCTCAACGGCGTCCCGGCGCCGGAAGGCGCGGTGTACGTCGAAGACATATTTTCGCGTCTGACCGAGCGGGAAAAGCGGCTGGCCTGGCTCAAGGCGCGCCTGCTTCCCGCGCGGCTGCTGGTCCGGCACGGGGGCCTGACGGGCGATTCCGTGGCCGCGGTGATCTTCTCGTCCGGGAGCGGCGGCGCGCCCAAGGGCGTCATGCTCAGCCACCACAACATCCTTTCCAACATCGAGTCGCTGCGCATCGTCTTCCAGCCGTCGCCGGACGACGTGGTCTGCGCGGTGCTGCCCTTTTTCCACTCCTTCGGGTTCATGGCCACGCTGTGGTTCCCGCTGCTCAGCGGCTTCTCGGCCGTCTATCACGGCAATCCGCTCGACGGCGCGCGCGTGGCCGAGCTTGTGCGCGAACACCGCGCCACCCTGCTTTTTACGACGCCCTCGTTCCTGCCGGCGTATGTTCGCCGCGCGCAGCCCGGAGACTTCGCCACGCTGCGCCTGGTGGTGACCGGCGCCGAGAAGCTGAATCCCCGCATCGCCGCGGCCTTCAGGGAGAAGTTCGGCATCGAACCGCGCGAAGGCTACGGGGCGACCGAGCTCTCGCCGGTGGCCGCGCTCAACGTCCCGGACGTGGAGCGGTCGGGCCTGCGCCAGGTGGGCACCAAGCCCGGCACGGTGGGACACCCCGTGCCGGGCGTTGTAATCCGCATCGTGGATCCGGAGTCGCGCGCGGCGCTGCCGCCCGGCCGCGACGGACTCATGCTCGTGAAGGGCCCCAACGTGATGCTGGGCTACCTGGGCATGCCCGGGAAGACGGCGGAGGCGCTGCGGGACGGCTGGTACGACACGGGCGACATCGCGCGCCTCGACGAAGACGGCTTCGTGACGATCACCGACCGTCTTTCGCGGTTCAGCAAGATCGGCGGCGAGATGGTGCCGCACGTGGCGGTCGAGGAAGCGCTGCACAAGGCGCTGGGCAGGACGGAACGGGTCCTGGCCGTGGCCGGCGTACCCGACGAACGCAAGGGCGAACGCCTCGTGGTGCTGTACACCGGCGACGCCGGCGGCGCGGACGCCGTGGCAAGGGCGATCGCCGACAGCGGCCTGCCCAACCTGTGGAAGCCCGCCGCCAACGCCTGCTTCCGGGTCGCGTCGCTGCCGCTGCTCGGCAGCGGGAAAATGGATCTGCAAGCGCTCAAGCAGGCGGGAAGAGAAGCCGCGGAACGAAGCGCCTCGCAATACCCCTGAGTGCCTCCCCCAAGAAGCAGGCGTATACTCTCAGCGCCGGCCGGCAGGCGCAATCGGGCAGAACCTGTTTGTTACATAGGGGAAACCCCGATGGCGGGGTCAGCGCTCGGGGCCCGGGAGCCGGTACAGCGTGAACACCTTCGTCCGCTCCCGCAGCATGAAGTCGTTTGCGTCGCGCGCCTGCGCGATGCTGCGCACGGGCAGCGGCTCCGATCTCCATTCCACCCGGGCGTCGGGTAGGCCCACCGGATATACGTCCAGGCCCGCCTCGGTCGAAGTCAGCAGGCGCACGGGCCGCCCCGCGCGCGCGAGCCGTCGCAGCGCGTCCAGACCGGCTTGCGCCGCGTCCGGACCGCGCCTGTAGAAGTGCCGCCCGTCCAGCACCCGGCGGCCGAACATGAAGCGCAGGGGCGTGCCCCACGCCGGATGATCCGCCAGCACGATATCGTCGGCGCTCAAGCGCCGGGCCACCGCCGCCAGGGCCGCGTGCGCCCCGCCGTACTCCGTGCGCAGCCACGCCCGCCGGCACCTGGGCGCGCAGGTCACCACCAGCGCGGCGCAAAGCACGCCCGCCGTGAAGCGCCGCGAGGGCTTGCGCCGGCCGTCGGACCGCCAGAGGGCCGCCAGAAAGAAGCCCGTGCCCACCGCCGCCAGAGGGACGGCGCACGGCAGGTAGCGGCGCAGAGCCCACGGATACAGGGGAATGGTCCAGTCGTTGATGCGCACGAGCATGATCAGCGTGAGCGCGCCCCAGAAAAGCATCAGGCCGCGCGCCGTGCGGCCGATCCGGCCCTCTTCGCTGAAGACGCAAAGGGCGCCCGCCAGCCCGAGCGCGGCCGGAAAGAGGCCCAGGTAGGGCAGCAGGCGCACGAGCGTCACCGCGTCCTCGTCCCAGGGACGCGCGCAGCCGCCCCACAGCCGCAGCAGCAGGAACGCGCCCAGCGCGGCCGCCGCCGCGCGGCGCGCCCATGCCGGCGGCTGCGCCAGCCACGCGCGAACCCGCGGCCGGGCGCCCGCCGCGTCGACCGCCAGGGCCAGACAGCCCAGCGCGATTCCGGCCATCCCGACGCGGGCCAGGCCGCGCCCCCACCCCACGAAAGACACGGGCGCCGCGAGCACGTCCACGGACCAGCCCGCCACGAGTCCCAGCAGAAGCCACAGGTGCTCGCGGAAGACGCGGCGCCGCTCGGGGCGCGCGAGGTCGATCCAGACCACCGCGCAAACCAGCAGCGCGCCGATCGGAAGGAAGCTGAAATGCGCCAGCACTCCCGCGGCCAGCACCAGCGCCATGGCGGGCGCGACGAACGGCCCCGTCTTCCGCCAGGGCACAAGCAGTCCGGCCCCGCACAGCAACAGCAGTTGCAGCATCTCCGCGATCGGCACGTGCAGGTGATACAGCCAGATCGGCTGCAGCAGGAGCATCAGGGCGGAGAGCACGGCGATCGCGGGCGGGAGGATTTCCAGCAGCAGCGCGGCAAACGCCGCAAACGCGAACAGGCCCAGCAGCATGTTCACCCGCACGACGGCCGCCGCGCCGCCGACGCGGTGAAAACGCGCCGCTATCGCCGGAAAGAGGCGGAAGAACTCGAACTCGAACGCGCCGGCCGCGGTGTCCGCCGCGATCCCGGGAAAACGCTCCGTGCGCCCCTTGCCGCTGCGGGTGAACGCCGTCTGCTCCGCCGGCGCAAGCTCGCGATGGAAAAAGCCGTCCGCCGGCCGGAACGTGCCCTCCCTGTCCAGCGCGACGGCTTCGTTGACGTAGACCCCGGGATCCAACCCGCCCACGATCCATTCGCTGTGCACCGGGCAGAGCAGCACCGCGGACGAAACCAGCCACGCCACCGCGGCCCCCGGCCAGCAGTATACCAGCGCGCGGCGGAAGCGCTCGCCTCCGGTCGTCAGCCCAAGGATGTGCCCGCCTCCCAGCAACAGGGCCAGCCCCAGGGCCTCCCACCCCGGCGTGTAGCGCCCCGCAAGCCCGAGGATCAGCGCCACCAGCCCCGTGAGCAGGAGGCCCGCCACCAGGGCCCGGGCCGACAGGACCGTCACGGCGATCCAGCGCGATCCCGAACGCCGCGGCGCGGGCAGCCACCAGGTCCACAGCCCGCCGATACCCAGCGGCAGCGGACCGAGCAGCAGACCGGCAACAAGGGCGTCAATGATCTTTCCCGCCATGTCGTGTCCGGTTCTCGCCGTTCGTCGGCCGAGTCGAAGCTCACTCCCCATTCGCCGCAAGCGTGATCGACCGCACGTACACGCCCAGCTCGCGCGCGTCTTCGGACTTGCCCAGATCCGCAGGCCGCCATCCTCGCGTGCGCAGTTCGAGCCGGTTCATGCCCTCCCGCAGGCTGGCGGCGGGAAGCCGGAAAACCACGTCCCGCTTCTCTTCCGGCGCAACCTCGGCCTGGCCGGCAACCGCCCCGTTGACCAGCGCCGTCAGCGGCATGAGGACGCTGTTGACATGAAACGTTGCCCGGTCGCCCAGCGTGCGGTTGATCAGGTGCAGCAGAAACGCGTACCCGCCCTCGGTTCCCAAAGCCTCGCGCGCCGGCGCCTCCTCCGGCGGACCGGCCCAGCGCATGGCGGCGAGGTTTTCCGCCAGATAGCCGTTCCGGATCTTCAGCATCTGGCCGAGATACATGGATGAGTCGCTGCGCGCGGAGTAGGTGCACTCGTTGAAGGCCGCCGCGAAAAGCACGACGACGACCGCAAGCGATACGCCCGCCGCCAGGGCGCGGTTGATCTCGAAACCCGAGCGGCGGGTCAATGCGCTGAGCGCTGCTCTCATGTCACGGCATACTCATTGCGGATCCGGGTCGCGGACGGTACATTAGCAGGCGAAAGGAGCGCGGCGCGATACTGAAATGCGTATCTGTTTCATGGCACATAAGGCGGCGGGGCTGTACTCGCCCGGCGCCTCCCTGGCCTTCGGCGGGGCGGAAGTGCAGCTTCGCATCCTGGCCGCGGAGCTGGCGCGCGCGCCCGGCGTCGAAGTCCACGTCATGGTGGCCGGCGCGCCGCGCGAGGAACCGGTCACGCGCGACGGCGTAACGGTCTGGACGCCGCTGGCCTGGGACGCGCCGGTCGCGCGGCGCGCGGCCGCGTTCGCGCGCTTCCTGGGCCGCGTGAAGGCCGACGTCGTGGTGCAGCGCACGCTCAGCCCGCTGTCGGGTCCGATCGCGCTGCTCTGCCGCGCGCGCGGAAGCCGCTTCGTCTACATGGTCGCCAACGACGGCGAAACGGACGGCACGCATGCCGTGTACCGCCGGCCGGCGTCCCGCATGCTTTCGCGCATGACCTTCCGGCTGGCCGACGCCGTGGTCGTGCAGAACGCGTACCAGCTTCATAACGCGGCCGCCCTGTGCGCCCGCAAGCCGGCGTTGATCCGCTCTTCATGGCCCCTGACGGAGCAGCCGCCCGCGTACTCCCCCGGCGCGTACGTGCTGTGGGTCAGCCGCATCGACCGGCTCTACAAGCGCCCGGAGCTGTTCCTGGACCTGGCGGCCCGCTTCCCGGCCGAGCCGTTCGTCATGATCGCCGCGCCCGCCAACGACCAGGCCGCATACTTCGAAGCCTGCCGGCTGCGCGCGCTGGCCATGCCCAACGTCCAATTCGTGCCGGGCGTCCCCTTCGCGGAGATGGACGCGCGCTATCGCGGCGCCAAGGTCCTGGTGAACACCTCGTCGTCGGAAGGCTTCCCGAACACCTTTCTGCAGGCCGCCGCCAACAAGACGCCGCTGCTGTCGCTGCGCGTCGATCCCGACGGCTTTGTCGAAAAACACGCCTGCGGTTTCTCCTGCGGGGACGATACGGAACTGCTCGCCGAACGCCTGGCCGCGCTGTTGCGGGACGAAGCGCTGCGCCAACGCATGGGCGAGAACGCCCGCGCCTACGTGCGCGAGAATCATGACGCGCGCCGGAACGCGGAAAGCCTGCTCGCGCTGTGCCGGCGGGTGGTCGGAGGGAAGACCCGGAAGGACGGATGAAGACCCGACCGGAGTCTGCCGCAATCCTGGGCCTGCTCTGTCTGGCCGCGATCCTGGCCGCGGCGGCGCTGCAGACCGTCTTCGGCTGGCGCGTCCCGGTCCGGGAAGGGTCGCTGCCGCGCAACGCCACGGCGCAGGCGCTGCGCGGCCGCCGCACCCTCGCGGCCCTCGCGCGCACCGGCATGCGCGCCACGCGTTCGCCCGTTGTCATCAACGAACTGATGACGCTGAACCCGGGCGACATGCTTGACGAACGGCTCACCGCCTCGGACTGGGTCGAACTTTACAACCGGTCGGACCGGCCGATTCCGCTGCGGGGCTGCGCGCTCTCGGACTCGCGCTCCGCCGCGCGGCAGTGGCGGTTTCCGGACGCGGTGCTGCCGCCCCGCGGCTACCTGACCGTGTGGTGCTCGGGAAGGGACGAAGTCCACGATCCCCTGCGGCGCGTGCTGGACATGGTGCCGACGGGCGATGAGCCCTGGAAAATGAAATACGACGATCGCGCGCCGGGAGGGATCGCGGTCGAGTTCGACGCGGACGCGGACGACGCCCGGCCTTACACGGTCGCGCTCAACGTCCCCGAAGAGGGCAGGTATGAGCTGCGGCTGTTCGCGCCGGGGGAGAACGCCGCGCTTCAAGAGAGCCCCCTCACCCGGCCCCGCCCTGCCGGCGGGGCCGGCCTCTCCCCCGAGGGGAGAGGCGGGAATTCGGGGAAGCCCGATCTCCCTCTCCCCTCGGGGGAGAACGCAAAGCAAGCCGATCTCCCTCTCCCCTCGGGGGAGAGGGAAGGGGTGAGGGGTCCGGCGGCACATTCCTCGCTCCGCGTCACGGTCGACGGCGCCGCGCCGGTGAGCGTTGCAGCGGGCGCGGACGGCGAGTATCGCTGGATCGCGGTCCCGAACCCGGAAACCGCGGACGGCGCGTGGCCGCTGGCGCCCGGCCTGCGCCGCATCGGCCTCCGCGCGGAACGCGGCAAGATCCGCGTGCGGGAGGTGAAATGCCGCAACACGGAGCGCGAGGGGCCGCGCGTCTTCCTGCACGCCTCTTTCCGGCTGGCGTCTTCCGGCGAGAGCGTGATTCTCTTCGGACCGGACGGCGCCGTGCTCGACTACGTCACGCCCCCCCCCATGCCGCCGGGCCTGACCTACCAGCGCGTGCCGGACGGGGCCGACGTCTTTCAGGTGGCGCGGCCGTCTCCCGAGGGCGGCCCCGCCCTACCGTCTCCGGCGGCAACAGGCGGCAGGGCGCGGGCGCCGCACGCGCCTCCCGGCGTGGCCGTGCTGCACATCAATACCGACCCCGCGAACCTGGAGTACACGGACCTGGGCATATTCAATCGCCGCAAGAAGAAGGGCCGCGACTGGGAACGCCCCGCCGACGTGCGGCTGTTCGAAGGGACGAACGTCTACTTCGACGGCCGGGCCGGGCTGCGCTCGCACGGATGGCGCCACGCCGACCCGGATCAGAACTCGTTTCACGTCAACTTCCGAAGCTGCTACGGCGAGGACCGCCTGCGGCGCAATCTCTACGACCCGGACTCCGCGGTCCGCCAGCGCTGCGTCATCGCCGACGCCAGCGGCGGCGGCTGGGCGGACGGAATAGCCTACGACGTCACGCGGGCCATAGGCGGGTCCGCCCCGCGGACCAGGCCCGCGCTGATCTTCGTCAACGGCCGCCTGTACGCCGCGGGCACGCTGGTCGAGAACGTGGACGACAGCTTCCTGCTCGACCGCTGGGGCCACGCCGATTTCGACGTCATCAAGCGCAAGCCGCCGCGCCTCAAGCGCGGCACGTGGGACGCCAACCGGCGCCTGCACGAACGCCTGCGCGACGACGAAGCCCTGCAACGCATGACGGCGGCGGACGTCGCGCCGCTGCTGGACGTCGAGAGTCTCACGGCCTGGATGCTGGGCATAATTCTCTGCGACGCCAGCGAAGGCGGCAAACACATCACGCGCGAAGCGTTCCAGGGCTACTTCTACGCCGACCGCAGGTCCCCTTCGCCGCGCATCGGCCTGATCGCGTGGGACGTGGACCGCAGCTTCCGCGACGTCCCTTACGACACGCTGCGGGGAATCCTCACCCGGGCCCGCTTCACCACGCCGGTGGGCGCCTTCCGCGCCCTGCTCCGGAACGATCCGGCGTACGTCCGCCGGTTCGCGGAAGAGGCGCAGCACGCGCTCAACCATGTGTTCCGCGAAGACCGCTGGCGCGCATCCGTCGACCGCTATGCCGCCCTCTACGAGGAACACGCGGAAGACCCCGCGAAATGGGGAGAGGTTTTCGCCATGGCGCAACGCGTGCTGCGGGAGCGCCCGGAAATCGTCCGGCAACAGATCGCGGCGCACTTCGCTCTCGGCGAACCGCACGGCGTCACGGTCGACGGGGCGGAAGGCGCGCGGCTCCTGATCGACGGCTGCGAGGAATCCCTGCCCTACCGCGGCCGGTATTTCGCCGGCTCGCGGCTGACCGTGGAGGCGCTGCCGGGCGACGCCCGGCGCATCGCGGGATTCGCCGTCAACGGCCGAGAAGTGGCGGGCGGGCGGCTGGCCGCGGCGGTCGCGGAAGACCTGGCCGTGGAAACCAGGCTGAACCCGTGACGCGAACCGCTGCCCGCCACCTTGAGGGTTTGTGTCCGGACGCCGATTGATGCTATTGTCCCGCCATGATCCGCGTTTGCTTCCTGTCCACGCACGCCTACGGGCTGTTCGCGCCCGGCGGGGCCGGCGGCGAGATCGGAGGCGCGGAAGTCCAGTTCCGCTACCTGGCGACGGAACTGGCGCGGGACAAGGGCTTTCAGCCGGTCGTCATCACCGGCGAATTCGGGCAGGCCCCCGTCGAAGAGCATGACGGCGTGCGCCTCTACCGGGCGCCCACGCCGCGGCCCTCGGACGGGCCGCTGCGCCGCCTGGGGCACGCCGTGCGCTACTACCGTCTGCTGCGGCGCGTCGACGCGGACGTCTATGTCACCACCGCCGCGACAACGAACATCCTGCTGGTCGCGCTGTTCTGCCGGCGCCACGGCAGGAAGCATGTCCACCGCACCGCGCACGAGCGGGAAATCGGGGAACTGCACCGGCGGCGCGGCCTGATGCCCGCGCTGTACCGGGCCGGCTTCCGCCGCGCGGACCTGATCGTCACGCAGCACGAGGCGCATCGCGACGCGCTGGCGCGCAACACGGGCGTGGCGGCGCGCGTGCTGCGCAACGGCTTTCCGGTTGCCGACCGGCCGGTCGCGGACGAAGGGCGGCGGCACGTGCTGTGGGTGGGGCGCTGCCTGCCGTGGAAGCGCCCGGAGGCGTTCCTTTCGCTGGCGGCGCGCTTCCCCGCGCACACCTTCGTAATGGTGGCCCCGGGCGTCCCCGCGGATCACGGGGCCGATGCGTCGCAAGGCGCGGCGCGCGGCGCGCCGGCAACCTCGTTCGCCCGCGCGATCGCGGAACGGGCGACGCGCATGACCAACGTCCGGCTGCTGGGCGGTGTGCCGTTCGACGCCGCGCAGGATCTGTTCGACAGGGCGCTGGCGTTCGTGAACACCTCGGAGGAGGAGGGTTTCCCGAACACCTTCCTCCAGGCCGGGCTGGCGAAGACGCCGATCGTGTCTTTGCGCGTCGATCCCGCCGGCGCTCTGAGCCGCGGCGCCGGGCACGTGTGCGGCGATTCGCAAGATGAAATGGCGCGCGTGCTGGCGCTACTGCTGGAGAACGCGGCAGAACGCCGCAAGAGCGGGGCGGCGGCCTTCCGCTACGTGAGCGAGAACCACGACCTGGCCGGAGTAGTCGAGGAGTTCAAGCGGATCGTCACGGAGTTGACGCGGCGGAACGCGCCGCGCGCGACGGCCCCTTGAAGGGCTCGTCCGCTCTTCCCGCGCGTCAGGCGCGGGACAGCACGCGCCGCATGCCGGCGGGGCCGGCGGAGCCGAACGCGTAGGGCTCGGGCGCGATCCCCCGCGCTTCGATCGCGTGCAGCAGCGGCGTGAAGATGTCCCAGGCCGCTTCAAGCTCGTCGCACCGGATGAACAGGCTCTTGTCGCCCTCCAGCACGTCCAGCAGCAGGCATTCGTACGCGTCGGGGATCAGGGCATCAAACGCGGCCCGGTAGCGCAGGTTCAGGTCGGATTCCACGAGCGCGACCTGCAGGCCGGGCTGCTTGTTGACGACGTGCAGCATGATCGCTTCGTCGGGCTGGATGCGGATCGAAAGCCGGTTGGCGGGCAGGCAGAGCGGCCGATCGCAGAAGACGTTGCCGGCCACGTCGCGGAAGTGAATTGTCACCGTGGTGCCGCCGCCGTCCAGCCCCTTGCCGGCCATGATCACGAACGGCACGCCGCGCCAGCGTTCATTGTCCACGCGCAGCGCGGCCGCCGCGAACGTGGGGGTGCGCGAGTCGCGCGGAACGGTGGGATCATCCGTGTAGCCGGGATGCGGCAGGCCGCGGCGCGTTCCGGCCGTGTACTGCCCCAGGGCCACGTCGTCCGGCGTCAGCGGCGGAACGGCGCGCAGCACCTTGACCTTCTCGTCCCCGACATGCCCCGCCGTCACGCTCGCGGGCCGTTCCATGGCCGTCAGCGCCAGGATTTGCAGGAGGTGGTTCTGAATCACGTCGCGGATGATCCCGTAGGCGTCGAAGTAGCCTCCCCGCCCTTCCACGCCGATGTCTTCCTTCCACTCGATCGTCACGCGCCTGACGTGCGCGCGGTTCCAGATGGGCTCGAAGACGAGGTTGGCGAAGCGCAGCACCATCAGGTTCTGGATGACCTCCTTGCCGAGATAGTGGTCGATGCGGTAAGTCTCGCGCTCCTCGAAGACCCGCGCCATTTCGGCGGTCAGACGGTCGGAGGATGCCCGGTCGCGGCCGAACGGCTTTTCGAGGACCGCGCGCGACCAGACACGCCGGTTGCCGCACTGCACGAGTCCCGCGCCGCCGATGGCGTGCGCCACGCCGAGGAAGACCTGGGGCGGTATTGAAAGGTAGAAGACGCGGTTGCGCTCCTGCCGGCCCTCCTTCTCGCGCATCGCCTGGTACAGGTTCAGGAAGGCGTCCGCCGAATCGTACTGCCCCGCCGTGTAGTGACAGCGTTCGAGGAACTCCCGGATGCGGTCCGCGCAGGCTTCGCCCGGCACGTAGCGGCAGGTCAGATTCTCGGCGACCCTGGCCCGGAACTCCGCGTCGCCGAACGGCGTGCGCGCGAAACCGAAGACGCGGAAGTCCCGCGGCAGGAAGCCCTGGGAATAGAGCGCGAACAGCGCCGGCAGCAGCTTCTTGCGCGCAAGGTCGCCGGAAGCGCCGACGACGACGAAAGTCACGGGGTCCAGTGCGTTTCGGCTCATTCCGCCTTCGCCCCCGAAGCCGGCCGCCGCGCCGCGGCCGCGCGCACCGCCGGAATCAGCCGCGTGTTCACGCTCACCGTGGTGATCCCCATCTCCATCAGCCTGGCGGTATAGCGCGTGTCGGCGCCCACCTCGCCGCAGAGCGAAAGCGGCTTGCCGGTCTGCGCGGATGCCGCGGCCACCTCCCCCAGCAGGCGCCACAGCGCCGGCCGGTCGGGATGATAGTCGTGCGCCACGCGCTCATTGTTGCGGTCCACGGCGTAGAGGTACTGGATCAGGTCGTTCGTGCCGATGCTGGCAAAGTCCGCCTCGTCCAGGATCTCCTTCGCCTGCAGGCATGCCGCCGGCACTTCGAGCATCACGCCGTGCCGGATGTCCCCCTGCGGCAGGTCGCGCGTCTCCGCCCGGAAGGCGTCGCGCAGGGCCGCAAACTGATCCGCGTCGGCGATCATGGGGTACATGACGTTGATCGCGCCGTGCCGCGAAACGCGCGCCAGGGCGCGCGCCTGCGCGCGCAGCAGATCCGGGCGCCCCAGCAGGAAGCGCGCCCCGCGCCAGCCCAGCGACGGATTGTCCTCGCGCGGAATCTCCACGAAAGGCAGCGGCTTGTCGCTGCCGATATCCAGCAGACGGTAGGTGACGGGAGCGCCGGACATGCCCCGCAGCACGCGCAGGTAGCGCTCCGCGTATTCTTCCTCCGTGAACATGCGCCCGGCGGCAATAACCTCGATCTCCGTGCGGTACAGGCCGATGCCCTCGGCCTTCATGGCCGCGGCTTCGGCCACGTCCTCGGCAATGCGGATGTTCGCCATCACGCGCAAGCCGGGCACCGGATCGACGGGCGCGGGCATTTTGACCCCGCCGCTGCGCACGGCGCAGAAGCGGGCGACCGTCTCCTCGCGCGGCCAGATGATCACCTCGCCCGAACGGCCGTCCACGAGAATCTCCGTGCCGCAGCCCACGCGGTCGCGCAAGCCCGGCAGACCGCTCACGGCCGGGACGCCCAGCGCGCGGGCCAGGATCGCGCCATGCGAATGCGCCCCGCCGCGCTCGGTCGCGAAGCCCATGACGTGCTCGGTGTCCAGATCCACGGTCATGGTCGGCGTCAGTTCCTCGGCCACGATCACCCTGTTGCGGCCCCTCTGGCAGTGCTCCTCGCCCGCGCACTGCAGGGACGGCCGCATGTTGGCCAGCACGTCCAGGATCCGCCGCTTGGCTTCGCCGAAATCCGAAGCCCGGTCCTTGATGTAGGCGTCGTCCACGGCGCTCAGCCGGGCCTCGTAGGCGTCCAATACGCGCATTACGGCCGCCTCCGCGTTGGCGCCCTCATCCGTCACAACCTTCATGATCGCGTCATGCAGCTTGGGGTCCTCGATGATCATCTTCTGGGCCACGAAAATTTCCGCCTCGGCCGGACCGACGTCCGCGGCCACGCGCTCGCGCACTTCCTCCAGGCGCGCGGACGCCAATTCGATGGCGCGCTTCGCGCGCCTTGTCTCGCGGACGGCCCCCGAGCCGCTCACGCGGTACAGCGGCAGATTGCTGTGGCGCTTCTCGTTGAACAGGCACACGCGCGCCGCCACGCAGCCGTCGCTGAGCGGCACTCCCTTCAGGCGCGTCTCGCGCGCGGCGTGCTCGCGGACCGTTTCGGACTTTTTCATGCGGCCCCCTTTGTCCGTGCAGCGTAGCAGTTAGGCGGCGCCGGGGTCATGTCTTTTCGCGCCGCCGCTTGCGGGCGTCAAGCGCCGGAGGCGCCCTGAAGGCGCCTCCGTCACTTTCCGCTCTTTCATTCGCGCGGCCCGCGCGGGCGGGTTGGCCGTCACTCTTGCCTGGGAACGGGTGTGCCCGCTCCGGCGAGCAGCGCTTTCAGATGATCGACGTAGGCTTCGGGTCCGCCCGGCCGATAGCCGGTGCGGGCCAGCTCCTTGCCGTCGGCGCCAAGCAGCAGCACGGTCGGAAATCCCCGCACCCCGTATTCGGCCGCCAGCGCTTTGTTGCGGGCCGCCACGTCTTCGGGCTGCGGCTTGCGCTGCGGGAAATCGGCCACGAACAGGACAAGGTTCTGGCCGGCATGTTCCTTGAAGACCGCCGTGGAAAATACTTCCCGGTCCAGCTTCATGCACCATCCGCACCAGTCCGATCCCGAAAAATCCGCCAGGATCGGAACGCCGCGGCGCGCCGCTTCCCGCTTGGCCGCCTCGAAGTCGGTCAACCAGCCTTCCGCGGCGCTCGCCGCCCCCGCGGCCAGAAGCGCCGCCAGAACCGCCCGCATGCCTCGCGTCTTCATCTTGCGCCCTCCCCTGGTTGCCGTCCCGCCGCGGCGCGGCGGGACATCCCTCCACCTGCCGTGCGCGACGTGGTCCTCGCGCTCTTTCTGCGCCCTGTGCATTATCGTGTATCCGCAATCGCGCACAACGCCGAAGAGCACAGCGCAACCGTCGTCCAGGCACTCGGTCTCACCCTTGTCGGCCAGTCTGCAAAGCCGGCCGGCCAGGCTCAAAGCCTCCTCTATGTTGCCGTTTGCGCTTTCGTCTCTCACCATGTATCTCCCGCGCTTACACGTCTTAGGTGCCTGCGGTTTGCTATTTCCGTGCCATCCGGCGTGACGCGGCGCGCTTAATCGCAAGTCTTTGCCGCCTATTGTGTTATTCGCAAAGGCGGACGCTGCCGAATCCGTGACTGTCTCATTGGCCGGGCGCCGCCGGACAGATGAAACACCCCGTGCCGCGCTTGACACGGCGCCTCCGCCGTGCTTTCAATCTGTGCGGTATGAGATGGACCGTGGACAAGCTTACGGATCTGGCTACCGCCTACTGGGACGCCGCGGCGCTGGGTGCCGCCGTGGAGCTGGGGGTGTTCGAGGCGCTGGGCGGAAAAGGCGCAACCGCCGAGGAGGTCGCCCGCGCCACCGGCGCGAATCCCGAACACCTCGCGCGCCTGCTCGACGCGCTCGTGGCGCTGCGCGTGCTGGTCAGGAGGTCCTCCCGCTACCGTCCCGACCCGGGCGTCGCGCCGCTGCTCAGCCGTTCCAGCCCCACGTGCCTCCTCGACGCGCTGCGGTTCAACACGCATATGTATCCGATCTGGGGACGCCTGGCCGAGTGCGTCCGCTCCGGCGGGCCCGCCGCCGCGCCGGAAGAGCACCTCGGCGGCAACCCGGAACTGACGCGGCGTTTCGTGCTGACCATGCACAGCCGCGCGCTGGCCATGGCGCCCGCGGTCCTCCCCGCGCTGCACGTCATGGGCCACCGCCGGCTCCTGGACCTGGCCTCCGGCCCCGGCACGTTCAGCCGGCTGCTGGCCGAACGCATCACCGGGCTGGAAGTCACGCTCTTCGACCTGCCGCCCGTGCTCGAAATCGCCCGCGAACTGACGGCGGGGTCGCCGGCGGCCGACCGGGTGCGCTTCCATCCGGGGGACTACCGCAAGGATCCCCTGCCCGGCGGCTTCGACGCCGTGCTGTTCTGCGGCGCCCTGCACCAGGAGGACCCCTCAACGGCCGCCCCGCTGCTGCGCGCCATACACGACGCGCTGACGCCGCGCGGCACGCTGACGATCGTGGACATGATGCTCGCCGCCGACCGCGGGGGCCCCAAGTTCTCGGCGCTGTTCTCGCTGAACATGATGCTCACCAGCCGCAACGGCCGGGTGTTCGACGAGATCGAACTGTCCGACCTGGCGCGAAAAGCCGGATTCCCCGAGCTGTCTGTCGAACGCCTCGAAAACTCGCCCTACTGGATTCTCCGCGCTTCCCGCCGCTGATGCGAAAGATGACGCGCAATGCAACGGGGCGACCTGGTTGAGCTGACCATTGACGACGTCGGTTTCGGCGGCGCCGGCGTGGGACGCGTGGACGGCATGGCCGTCTTCGTTCCGTTCACAATTGACGGCGAGCGCGTGCGGGCGCGCGTGGTCAAGACCGCCAGGCGCTACGCCGCGGCGGAGCCGGTCGCCGTGGAAGTGGCCTCGCCCATGCGCGTCACGCCGCCCTGCCCCGCCTTCGGCCGCTGCGGGGGATGCCAGCTCCAGCACATCGCCTACCCCCGCCAGCTCGCCCTGAAGAAGCGCGCGCTGGGCGAGATCATGCGGCGCATCGGGGGCGTGGCCGACGCGCCGGCCGCGGACCTCCCGCCCGCGCCGCGCCCATACGGCTACCGCAACAGGATCACGCTCCACGGACGCGGCCCGTACGGCTTTGTGGGAACCGACAACCGCTCCATCGTGCCGGTCACGCGCTGCGAGATCGCCGCGGAAGGCATCAACCGCCGCCTGGCCGCGCCCGGCGCGGGCGCCGCGGAAACGCGCGGCGACCTGGTGCTGCGCTGCGACGGACACGGCAACGTCTGGTCGTACGGCACGCGGGACCGCGCCCGCGCCGTGATCGAGGAACGGGTCCTCGACAAGCGCCTGCGGGTGCCGCTCAACGCCTTCTTCCAGGTCAACGTTCCGGTCGCGGAACAGATCGCCGCCGCGCTCGACGCCGCCCTGGCCGCTTCAGAATGCTCCGTCCTGGCGGACGCCTACTGCGGAGCCGGCCTCTTCACGCTGCTGCTCGCCGGCAGGGTCGAGCGGGCGATCGGGATCGAGCGCTCGCCTGAAGCCGTACGCGCCGCGCAGGCCAACGCCCGGGCGCTGAAACTCCCGCACTGCCGCTTTCGCGCCGCGCCGGCGGAACAGGCCCTGGGCCCCGCCCTGGCCCCACTGCCCATGGAGCGCACATGCCTGCTTTTGGACCCGCCGCGCGCGGGCTGCGGCGACAAGGTCCTGGCCGCGATCGCAAGCAGCCGGCCGCGGATGCTGATCTACCTGTCCTGCAACCCGCCCGTTCTGGCGCGCGACGCCCGGCGGCTCACGGAAACCGGCTACCGCCTGCGCAATCTGCTGCCCTTCGACATGTTCCCCCAGACCGCCCACTTCGAAGCCGTCGCCCTGCTCGAAACGAACTGACTGCGTAAGCGCGGCCAGCGCCGTCTATCATTCTTATATGACGGCTGTTCCGTCTCTGGAGACGGTATTACCTGTCATATAAGACTGATCCTGCGCCCCGAGACCACGGCAGGCGCGTAATCACGGCTTCCGCCTGTCTTGGCACGGATGCTGCAGACCCCATGCCTGATCGGAAACAATGGAGATACGCATGAGGAAGAGTCTCGCGGGAAGGTTGGCGGCGGGGTTTGTCGGTTTGGCCGCATGTGCGGCGGCGCAGCCCGACCTGGAAGGCACGCTGAGCCTTTCGGGCGCCTGGGCGTTGTACCCCATGGCGGTCCGCTGGGGGGAGGAGTTCGGAAAGCTGCATCCCGGCGTGCGGTTCGACGTCTCCGCGGGCGGCGCGGGAAAGGGGATGACGGACGTTCTGGCCGGCGCGGTTGATATCGGCCTGGTCTCCCGGGAGATCGGCGAAGCGGAAAGGAACAAGGGCGCCTTGCCCATCGCCGTGACCAAGGATGCGGTGATCCCCATGATCAACGCCGCCAATCCGGCGCTTGCGCAACTGGCCGCGCGGGGCGTGAAACGCGAAGTGTTCGAAGGCATCTGGATCCGCGGCGACGTGACCACGTGGGGCCAGGCGGCGGGCAGCGAGCTCAAGGCGCCCATTCGCGTCTACACCCGCTCCGACGCCTGCGGGGCGGCTCAGACCTGGGCGCAGTATCTGGGCGGCTCCCGGCAGGAGGACCTGAAAGGCATCGGCGTATACGGCGACCCCGGGCTCGGCGAGGCGGTGCGCCGCGACCCGCTGGGCATCGGCTACAACAACGTGAACTTCGCCTACGACGCGAAAACCGGAAAGCCCGTTGCCGGCCTGGCGGTGCTGCCTATCGACGTCAACGGCAACGGAACGCTGGACGCCGAAGAGAACGTCTACGCAACGCAGGCCGGTCTCATGGCCGCCATTGCCGGCGGCGCGTTTCCCTCTCCGCCCGCCCGCGATCTGTATTTCGTGACCCGCGGCAAACCCGCGCAGCGGTCGCTGGCGGCGGAGTTCGTGCGCTGGGTTCTGACCGACGGGCAGAAGTACGTGACGGAATCGGGTTACGTCCCCCTTTCCGCCGAACAACTGAAGAGCGGCCTGAAGGCCGTGCAGGAGGAATAGGACGCCGTGAGAAGTTCCCTGACGAGACGTGCGGCGACCGCGGCGCTGGCCGCCCTGGCGCTGGGATGCGCCACGGGCCGGGCCTACGATGACGGCGACGGCCAGGTCTGGATCAACTTCAGCGCGGGCGGCAAGCTGGCCAAGGATCTCACCGCCAAGCTGGAGGAGGAATCCCGCATCGGAAACGACGCGCGGGAATACTATGAGCAGCACCTGAGCGCCATGGCGGAGTACCCCCTGGCCGACTGGTGCCGCGTGGGACTGGGCCTGCGCGAGGTCTTCGCCCGCGTGAATCAGACCGTCTACGCGGCCAAGACCGCGGACGATGTGACCACCTATACCGCGCTCAAGACCGACGGCCACTACTGGAAGCGCGAGAACCGTCCCACCGCCGAGGTCACCGTGCGCAAGACGGCCGCGCGTTGGGGCTTGGAAGACCGGGTGCGCGTCGAGTACCGCATGAAGCAGGGCGAAGACGACTACTTCCGCTATCGCAACCGCGTCAAGGTCAAGGCGCCGTGGAAGTGGACGCGTCTGGCCATCGGGCCCTACGCCGCGTGGGAAACGAACTACAGCGACAAGCCCGTCGCGCCGGCCCTCGACCGCAGCCGCTACTATGCCGGCGTGGACGCCAAGCTGACCGAGACGGCCAAGGGCGGGCTGTACTACTGCCTGCAGCAGGACAAGGGCGCCGGCGGGTGGACGGACGTCCACATCGCAGGCGTCACTGTCTCCCTGGGGCTGTAACGGTCCATACGACGAGTTGCGACGGACGCGGCTCACGCGGACCCCGCCCCCCGGCCTGGTCCGCGCGAGCCTTCCAGGTTTCAGGGGCGGCATGAACTTGCGGCTGGTCAGAGACCGGGCGGCGCGGCGGGGTTTTCAGGCCCTGACCGTGCTGTGCTGCGTGCTGGTCCTGCCCATCCTCGGCGGGCTGGCGATCAGGTCCGGCCCGGTTCTGAAGACGCAGCCCCTCTGGCGCGTCCTGTTCTCGTCGGACTGGAGCCCGACGCAGGGGCAGTTCGGGTTGCTGCCGTTCCTCGCCGGCACGGTGTACGTGACGCTGCTGGCAATGCTGATCGCCGTGCCGGTTTCGCTGCTGACGGCGATCTTCCTGTCGGAATACGCGTCCCGGCGCGTCTGCCGCTGCGTGCTGCCGCTGGTGGACGTGCTCAGCGGCATTCCTTCGGTGATATACGGCGTGTGGGGGACCCTTCTGATCGTGCCGGCGGTTTCGGCGCTGGCCGGACTGGGCGGATCGTATTCCAGCGGCTACTGCCTGCTTTCGGGCGCGCTGGTCCTGTCCGTCATGGTCTGCCCTTTCATCATCCACGTCGCGCGCGAAGTGCTCGCGGCGGTTCCGCGCGGCGTGCGCGAGGCGTCGCTGTCGCTGGGCGCCGGCAAGTGGCAGACGGTCAAGCGCGTGGTGCTGCGCCGGGCCTTTCCCGGCATCGTGGCGGCGGTGGTGCTCGGCCTGTCGCGGGCGTTCGGCGAAACCATCGCCGTCCTGATGGTGGTGGGAAACGTGCCGGTCGTTCCGCGGTCCCTGTTCGATCCCGCCTACCCCCTGCCCGCCCTGCTGGCCAACAACTACGGCGAAATGATGTCCGTGCCGCTGTACGACTCGGCGCTGCTATTCGCTGCGCTGGCGCTCCTGGTGATGGTGGTGGCGTTCAACCTGGCCGCCAAGGCCGTATTGGGCCTGGCGCGGAGCGAGGCCGCATGAAGTCCGGGCGAATGGATCTGCGCGGGCTCGAAGAGACGGTCATGCGCGGCCTGATGTGGCTGGCGCTGTGCCTGGTGGCCGGCAGCCTGCTGCTGATCGTGGCCGTGATCGCGATCCGGGGGCTGCCTTCGCTGAGCCTGGCCATGCTCACCCAGACGCCGCGCGGCGGCTACTACCTGGGCAAGGAAGGCGGAATCCTCAACGCGATCGTGGGGTCGCTGTATCTCGGCGCGGCGGCCACGGGCGTGGCCCTGGCGATCGGCCTGCCGGTGGTGCTGTACATCAATCTCTACGCCCGTTCCTCCGGCCTCACGGCCCGCATGGTGCGTTTCAGCATGGACGTCCTGTGGGGCATCCCGTCCATCGTCTACGGGGCGTTCGGATTCATCGTGATGACCGCCGTGGGGCTGAGGGCCTCTCTCGGCGCCGCGATCGTCACCGTGAGCCTTTTCGAACTGCCCATCATGGTGCGGGCCATGGATGAAGTCCTGCGCCTGGTCCCGCGGGAAATCGGCGAGGCGTCCGCCAGCCTGGGAGCCACCCGCCTGGAAACGGCCTGGCGGGTGATCGTCCGCCAGGCCATGCCCGGATTGATCACCGCCACGCTCGTGGCGTTCGGGCGCGGCATCGGCGACACCGCCGCGGTGCTGTTCACGGCGGGGTTCACGGACCGCATCCCGACGTCGCCGGGCCAGCCCGCGGCGACCCTGCCCCTGGCCATCTTCTTCCAGCTCGGCACGCCGTTTCCGGAAGTCCAGGGCCGCGCTTACGCCGCGGCCGCGGTCCTCACCTTCCTCGTTCTGGGCGTGAGCCTGCTGGCACGGTTTTTCGCCGGGCGTTTCGCCCGGAACACGGTCAAGTAAGGAGGCCGACGCCATGAATGGCACGCATCTGCAGGTCCGCAACCTCAGCGTGTGGTACGGCGACCGCCGGGTCCTGCGCGACGTTACGCTGGACATCCCGGACCGCCGCATCACCGCCATCATCGGCCCTTCGGGCTGCGGCAAGACCACGCTGCTGAAGTGCCTCAACCGCCTGCTGGAAACCGGCGAGGACGTGCGCGTGCAGGGACAGGTCCTGGTGGACGGCGAGGACATCTACGCCCCGCGGGTGGAAGTGACGCACATCCGCAGGAAGATGGGATTGCTCTCGCAGAAGCCGCAGGTTCTGCCCATGTCGATCTACGAGAACGTGGCCTACGGGCCGCGCATCCACGGCGAAAGGCGGCGCCGCGAACTCGACCGCATCGTCGAGCACTACCTGAAGGTGGCCAGCCTGTGGGACGAAGTGCGCGACCGCCTGCACGGGCCGGCCGCCAGCCTGTCCATCGGCCAGCAGCAGCGCCTGTGCCTCGCGCGCGGCCTCGCCGTGGGGCCGGAGATCATCCTGGGCGACGAGCCCACGTCGGCCCTCGATCCCAGGGCCAGCCAGAACGTCGAGCAGCGCCTCGGCGAGCTGAAGCGGGACTATACCATCATCCTGGTCACGCACATCCTGCGCCAGGCCCGGCGCATCGCCGACCACGTGATCTTTCTCTACCTCGGCGAGGTCATCGAGCACGGCCCGCTGAAGGAAGTCTTCGGCAATCCCCGCCACGACCTCACCCGCCGCTACGTCGAAGGCGAGATCAGTTGATCCGCGCCCGGGCCGTCTCCATGCGCTTCAGGACTGTTCGCCCCGTACCGATTGGCGCCTCACTCCAGGTCGCGGAGGGCCAGGTCGGATTCTTCGAGGCCCAGGTAATGCCCCAGCTCATGCAGCAGCGTGGTGCGCACTTCGCGGCGGAAGGTCTCCGCATCGCCCTCGGCCTCGTCCCAGATGTTCTCCAGAAACAGGAAGAGCCTTGCGGGAAAGAGCCGCTGGTCTTCGTCCGCGAACGGTTCCCCCTCGAACAGCCCCATCAGGTCGGGGTCCACCCCGTCCCGGAGCTGTGCCCGCGTGGGCGCGGGCTGGAGGACGATCTCCAGTTCCCCGGTGCGCGCGCGCAGGGGCGCCGGCAGCGACCGCAGGACGCGATCCACCTCCTCCCCCGCCCATTCGTTCCGCCGGCGCGCGGTGATTTTCACTGCATTCACCCGCCTGTCGCGCCCTTGAAGACCAGCAGCACCGACGTCACGGCCAGCGCCGCGTAGATGAAACCCGCGTAGACCCGCGGAGAAGAAACGTGCACGATCGCGTAGCCGATCAGAACGCCGGCCGGAATCAGCGGCAGCATCAGCGCCCCCAGGGCCAGGTCCCCGCCGCTGAATCTGCCGCCCCACACGAAGGGCAGGACCTTCAGCAGGTTCAGCGCCCAGAAGTAGGCCGCCGTGGTGGCGGCGAATTCCTTCTTGGGCAGGCCGCGCGGCAGCAGGTACATCTGCATCACCGGCATGGCCGCGTGCGCCAGCGTCGAGGTCAAGCCGGCCGTCACGCCCAGCGCGTGCGCGCGCAGCGCGCCCGGGCGGTGGCCGCGCATGCGCCTCAGGATGCGCGCCCGGGCATACTGATACAGCACGAACGCCAGGCCCAGCATGCCGATCGAAAGCTTGAGCACGCGGTCGGAAACCGCGAGCAGCGACCTGTCCGCCGACACGAAGCACAGGGTCGCCAGCAGCACGCCCAGCACCGTTCCGCCCGCCAGCGGCCTGAGTACGTCCCAGCGGATCCGCCGGCGATACAGGCACACCGCAAACAGGTCCATCACGCACAGCATCGGCAGCATGAACGCCACCGCGCCCCGCGCCGCCCGTTCGGGGTCGGGCCAGACCAGGATCAGAACCGGAATCGCAAGGTTGCCGATGGGAAAGCCGCCCTTGGACATGCTGATCAGAAGGACCGACACCCCGATCCAGGCCAGCTCCGTCGGGCCGTAGTGCGTCCAAGGCATGGGCCACGCCGCCTATTTCCGTCCCAGGCAATACATGCAGAAAACCATCCCGCTGCCCGCCGCCGGGGACGGGATGGCGTTGGCGGTCATGCCGGCGGCCTCCCAGACAAGCTTCCCCGCAACGGCGTCGTAGCCCCGAATGCGCCGCGTGGCCGACACGACGGCCTGCCGCCGCCCCCCGTGCTCGACAACCAGCGGCGTTGACCAGGACGTCACCTCGTCCCGCTCCGCGCGCCACACTTCGTGCCCCGTCGCCGTGTCGAACGCGGCTATGAAGGACTGACCCTCGTGGTCAGCGCCCGTGGCCGCCGGACCGCGCCACTGCGGCCAGTCCGCCTGGCGCGCGCCGCCCTCTTCCGCGGCCCGCGCGATGCACGCGCACAACACGCCCGTGACGGCCGCCACAACGCATTTCTTCATGACGCTCTTTTCGAAGGCAATCCTGTATAGCACGCGGCGACGGCCGTGGCAAAGCATGACGGTCGCACTTTTTCCCTTGCCCCGACGCGCAGCGGAATGCGACACTTGGAGCGGTGTTCGGGAACGTGCCAACGGGGGGTACGTTTTCGCGTTTTCGGTACCCCGGGAAGGAGGTGATCCTATGTCTAGATCGACGTCAGGAGCCTCCGGAGCAAAGTCGTAACACCGGTTTGACGGTGGCTCCAGGGCTGGGCCCCGCCCTCATCAGGGCGGGGCCCTTTTCCTTATGATCATCGGCGTGCCCAGGGAAATCAAGGCCGACGAATACCGCGTGGCGCTGCTGCCGGTGGGCGCCGAGCTGCTCAAGGCCGAGGGCCATACCGTGCTCGTCGAGAAGGACGCCGGGCTGGCCAGCGGTTTTGACGACGCGCTCTACCTCGCCGCCGGCGCCGCGGCCGCCGCCACGGCCGAGGAGGTCTTCGCCCGCGCCGACGTGATCGTGAAGGTCAAGGAGCCGCAGCCCGAAGAAATCCGCCGCCTCCGCGCCGGCCAGATCGTATTCTGCTACTTCCACTTCGCCGGCAGCCGCGCGCTCACGGAGGCCTGCCTGCGGGCGGGCATTGCCGCCGTGGCTTACGAGACGCTGCGGGACCCGCGCAACCGGCTGCCGCTGCTCACGCCCATGAGCGAAATCGCCGGCAAGATGTCCATCCAGGAAGGCGCCAAGTGCCTGGAGAGGCCCATGATGGGCCGCGGCATCCTGCTCGGCGGCGTGTCCGGCGTGGAACCCGCCAACGTGCTGATCCTGGGCGGCGGCGTAGTGGGGGCCAACGCGGCGCGGGTCGCCGCCGGCCTGGGCGCGAACGTCGTGGTCACCGACGTGGACCTGGACCGCCTGAGGTTTCTCGACGAAGTCATGCCGCCGAATGTCACAACCGTCTACTCGGACCCCCACGCCACGGAGCGCCATGCCGCGGCGGCGGACCTGGTAGTGGGCGCGGTGCTGGTGCCGGGCGCGCGCACGCCCACCCTGCTCAAGCGCGAGCACCTGCGGCGGATGAAAAAAGGCGCGGTGCTGGTGGACGTGGCCATCGACCAGGGCGGCTGCTTCGAAACCAGCCGCCCCACGACGCACAGTCAACCGGTGTTCGTCGTGGACGGCATCGTGCACTACGCCGTAACCAACATGCCCGGCGCCGTGGGCCGCACCAGCAGCCAGGCCCTGTGCAACGCCACCCTGCCCTACTGCCGCCAGCTCGCGGCCGCCGGCCTGGACGGGTTCGCGGCGCTTTCCGACGGGCACGCCGCCGCCCTGAACATCCGCGACGGGCGCATTGCCTGTCCGGCCGTGGCCCGGACCTTTCCGGATCTGCCGGCCATTTCGCGTGTCGGGGCCATTTCGCGTTGACGCGGAAACGTCGCGCAGGCAGAATCGCCGATATTCCGCGCTGTGCGCGACGTGTTCTTCACGGGCATGGACGTCGCTTTTGAAAACTGCGACATCAACACCGCCGCCGGGAACGGCGGGCTTTCCACGGTGCGCTACGCCGACTACGAACTTCTGCAGTTCCTCGGCATCTTCGCCGTGACCAAGGTTCGCGCCTACGGGGAATAACGCACGGCGGCCGCCCGCGCCAGGTCAGCTCCGCGACGGAAGCGCGCTTTTCCGCAAGGGGTCAGTCAGAAGGTGTGAGGGAATTGAAGGAACCGGGAGGTCCCCGCGTGAAGACCCGCACATGCGTTCTCGCCGCCGCGCTGTTGCTGCGCGCCGGCGCCGCGCGCGCCGGAGACGAGGCCCTCGACTGGTGGCTGACACAGCGCGGCATCACGGACACGCTGATGCGGTCGGGAACGAACCTGGCCGCGCTCGTGGAACAGGTGAACCGGCGCGCGCCGGCAAGCGGGCAGGAGGCCCTGTTCAGGCTCTGCGTGCTCACGCGAGCCGGCGCGCGCAAGCAGGCGATCGAAGCGCTCCGGGATGTGAAGCGGCTGTGTCCGAAACTGGACAATTACCAGGTGTCCAGCATCTACCACGACGCGTGCGATCATCTCGGGACCTGGGATCTCGCGCAGGCCGTCGTGGAGCTCTTCGCCGACAACGTCTCTGAGATCGCCCTGGACAACCGCCTTCTGAAGCACTTCGCGGATTCCGGCTGGTCAACCGACCGCGTGGATCAGTGGCTGGCCTCCAGGCCCGCGGGAGTCGACAATTTCTGGGTCAAGGCGCGGCTGCGTTTCAACACGGCGCGCGGACGCGGCGAGGCGCTGGAGCAGGAGCTTGCCGCGCGCGTCCGCGCGAACCCCAAGGACGTCGGCGGGGCCGTTGCGTTTCTGGACGCGTTGGCCTATGCGCGCGCCGGCGTGCCGGAGAAGCCGGATCTCGCCTGGATGGCGGAGGCCGTCAAGCCGGAGTGGGCCAGCGCGGCGAACGACATCGCGTCGCGTCTGGCGAGATTCGAGAACTGGAAGACGGCGGCGGAGTTCTATCGCCGGGCCCTTGCGCTCCCGCTCACCGGCGAGGAAGTTGTGCGGCTGGCGATGATGTGTCAGGCCCTCCTGCCGGAGGCGACGGTGCGCGCGGCCTTTGCGGCGCAGACGCGGGAGGGACTGGCCGAATGCCTGCTGAAGACGGAACAGCCGGAGGAAGCGCAGAAGTGGATGGTGGAAGCGGCGGACATCCGGGAGAAGAACAACCTCGGGCGCAACGCGCTGTTCGCCGGACAGGTGCAGCAGGCGAGCGGGCAGCGCGTCATGGAGGAGCGGCTCGGGGAAGAGGAGCAGCCGCGCGCCGACGATCCGAAGTACTGGTGCGAGCGGGCGCAGTACTACCGCGGGAGGAAGGAGGCCGCCCTCGAGGAAGACGCGCTGACCAACGGGCTGGCCCGCGCCGCGCCGCAGCCGGAACCGGCGCGGGCGTTCAAGGGGCACAGGGACTGGCGGAGCCGGCTGCTGGCCGACTATGCGCATTTCCTCGCGCGCGAAAAGCGCGAGGTTGAGGCGGTCGCGCTGCTGCGGCAGGAGCTTGCGTCTGCGCCGGCCGACGCGGATTCGTCAAAGCGCGCCGCGTGCCTGCTGGGTTTCGACTTCCCGGAACACCTCGACGCAGACGACGCGGTGCTCTGGGCCTGGCTGGAGAAGCGGCCCAAATGGGAATCCGCCGAAGAGCGCCTGCTGTTGCGCATGCTGGAAAAAGCGGAACGCGACGACCTGGACGGGCGCCTTGCCCGGGCCGAACAACTTGCGTTCGGAAACGATCCCAGTCGCGCCCATGCCCTCGGTTGGATCGAGAACCGCATGGCGTTCCCGAAACGCTCGATTCCGCTGCTCCTGTACGCGGCGGAAAAGGCCGGCGACAAGGAACTGAAAGAGCGGGCCGCGTTCACGCTGCTCGAGTCGTATCTGGACACGGCCGACTGGCGCGGAGCCGAGGCGATATTCCCGGAGGCGGCGCAACGGCTCACGCCCAGGGAACTGCCCGAATGGTATTCGCGGATCGCGGTTCTGGCGGCGCGGGCGGGGGCTGAAGAGGACGCCATGCGCATCTGGCGCCGCGTGGCCGGCCTCGACCTCACGGCAACCGGCGCGCTTGCGGATCTGGTCAGGGCGGGATTGCGCGATGAACTCGTTTCTTTCTACCGTGAAAAGCGGAAGCAGATTCCGTCGTCGGAAGTCCCGGACAAAGTTTTGCGGAACATTCTGGCTCCGGCGAACGTCTCAGGTTCTGAACGGCGGGACGGTTCTTAGCGGAAGGGTGGCCCGCGACAGATCAAGGTGGCCCGCGACCTCCGGGCGCGGGCGTGTTGGGAGGGCACTGTTTGCTTGGGCGGGTTGCGCGGCAGTTAGGGGCGATTGCGGGGCGCCCGGCGAGAACGGGCTGCCGGTTGAGATCGCTGTGTTTGCTGGGAGGTGAAGTCATGCGCCGGAAGACAAGCATTCCTGTGGGCGTGGCCGCGGCGGTCCTTGCGGCGGTGGGGCCGGCCCGGGCCAAGGTGGACCTGGTGACGCTGCCGGCGCGGGACACGGTGCAGCTTACGATCTACAACTCGGCGGACCTGACGCTGGTGCGGGAGAGCCGGGCGCTGACGCTGAAGGAGGGGCTG
>VGWJ01000026.1 GCA_016873635.1 Lentisphaerota bacterium
CCCCTGGCGCGCGTCGACGGCGTCTACGTGTCGCGTTTCCCCATGCCGTTCCGGCGCGGGGCGCGGGCCGAGATCGAGAACCTGTCGCCCGTACCGGTTGAAGTCGAAACCGGATGGACCGTCGATACGTCCGCGCCGGAACCGGCGGCGCGCTACTTCCACGCCTCCTGGAACCACGCCGTCTCGACGGGCATCCCGTTTCCGGTCTTGCGCGCCGACGGCGCCGGGCACGTTGTCGGCTGCTATCTCACTCACATCGGCATGGACGGCTCCTGGAACATTTTCGAGGGCGACGACTCCATGTCAATTGACGGCGCGCCCGCGACGCAGTTTCACGGCACGGGGCTGGAGGATTTCTTCAACGGCGCGTGGTACTACGGCGCGATGTTCGATCTGCCCCTGCACGGGCTCCTGCGCAAATCGCCGACCCGCGCGGCGCAGTACCGCTTTCTGGCGGCCGACCGCGTGCCCTTCAGCAAGAGCATGGATTTCCAGTTCGAGTTCGGACACGGCAACGCGGCCCGGGGCTATATGTCCAGCGTGGCGTACTGGTATCAGGACGGACCGGTTGCGGCCCGCGGCGCGCCCATGCAACTCAACGCGATGTATCCGCCGCCCGACCCGCTGGAGCCCGCGGCGGCCGTCAGCTACTGCAACGAGCTCGAGCGGCTGGGCGAGTTTGAAACGGCGGCGGACCACTGCCTGGAGCTCGGTCAGCGCTACGCCGGAGCGCCGTGGGGGGAGGTCCTGACATTGCGTGGCTGGGGATACCGCGAGCTGCTGAACGGATACGCGGCGGTGAGCGATGCCTACCGCGCGATCAGCGCGAAACGGGAAACCAATCCGGAGGCGGCGGAACAGGCGCGACTGCTGATGTGGTTTCACGAAGCGCCGACCAACGCGCTCCTGGGAGTCCATGCGATAGGCCGGCACAAGGTGTACCTGGACGGACGGCTGGTCGTTGACGTGGACGATCCCCTGACGTTGCGCGTCTTCCCGGTCACCCTCGCGCCGGGCGCGCACGAGCTCACGGCCGAGGTATCGCCCACGCAGCCGGAGGGCACCTCTCTGATCTATTTGCGCACGCACGCGGGGCCGGTCTGTTCAGATGCGCGGTGGGAGTACACGCGCGCCTGCCCGCCGGGCTGGCCGGCGGGGTGGGTGAGCGGCGCGGAGGACGCCGGCTGGCGTCCGGTCGAAGAGCCACACTACGCGCCCCCGTGGATGATGTGCTGGCAAGCCGCGCCGAACGGCTTCGTGCAGATGCAGGCCATCATGACCCGCATCCGGCCGTGGAAAACGTGGCTGCAGGACAGACAGACGGCATACCTGCGGCGGCGGTTTGTCGTGCCTGACGCGCGGCTGTGACGGGGTCCGGGCGAGAGTGGATACAGTCCCGCCGCAGCCTTCACGCTTCACTGAGGCCGTAACATTCCGCTTGCGGATCGTGGAGACCGGCGTATGATTTCAAAAGAGACTGGGACAGGGAGGCGGCAGGCAGGAACCGTAAGGAGGTGCCGGATGAAGGCGTGGAAGCGTGTTGTGGGCGCGGTTGCGGTCGCGTGGTGCGGGGCTCTGGCGGGAGCCGAGCAAGCCGATCTCCCGGCGGGCGGAATCACCGTCGTCACCCACGTCGGGGCCAAGGACAACGAGACGGTGCTGGACGTCCTTGCGCCCGTATCGGGCGACAACGCCCGGCTCCTGATGCTGAATCCCCGCGGATCGCTGCTGAGCGGCCCGGAGGAGGAAGCGAACCTGGGCGTCGTCTATCGCCGCATGTTTGAAGATCCGTTCATGATTGTGGGAGGGAACCTGTTCTACGACTCGCGCTGGACCCGTTACGGCCACCACTTCAACCAGCTTGGCGCGGGCGTGGAAGCCCTCTCGCGCTGGATCGACTTCCGCTTCAACTACTACCTGCCGGAGAAGGGGCGCAAGATCATCCGCGAATGGGAAGAAACCAGCGTGGACACCACCACCACGCGGCGGCGCGGCCGCCGCTACCACAACAGCGACGGCGACCTGATCGAGCCGATCATCACGACCCGCACGACGACCATCACCACGACGCGCTACACCCTGTTTGAAGAGGCCATGCAGGGGTATGACGTCGAACTGGGTACCGCCCTGGAGTGGCTTCCGGAGTGGCTGGACACCAGTCTGTTTGCGGGGTACTACAACTTCTGGTCCGAGTACAGCGGCCGGCTGGACGGATTCCGGGGACGCCTCGAGGTCAGGCCGGTGAAGGCGGTCTTCATCGACGCCGAATACTATACCGATCCGGAACTGAACGATTCACGCTATATCGTCGGCGCGCGCCTGCGCGTGCCTTTCGATTTCTGGAACATGCGGCGTGGCGGGAGCGCGTTCGAGGGCACGCGCGAAGCCTTCCGGGCGGGGCGACGCAGCCTTGACGATCGCATGACCGATATGGTCATCCGCGATTTCCGCTGCCGCACCTCCGTCGGCACCAGTTCCACGGTCGTCAACCAGACGACGACGACCGGCACGAGCACGCAAAACCAGACGATAGCGAAGGGCGACGACGACGACGACGACGGCCCGCCGGAGTATCCCGAGGGGCAGGGTTACTAGACGTTGCGGCGTGACGGCGGAAGGGATCTGATGTGCGCGCGGACAGACGGTGCTTCACGCTGATCGAGTTGCTGGTGGTCATCGTGATCATCGGGATCCTGGCGGCTCTCATTCTCCCGTCCCTCGGCAACACCCGCGAGCAGGCCCGTCGCGCCCGCTGCCAGAATAACCTCAAGCAGCTCCACGTGGCGGCGTTCAATTACGCGATGGAGCGCGACGGGGCGCTGCCGGCCGCGCGAAGCGCCGAGTCCGCGACGAAGCCGCCGGGGCAGAACTACTACTACTGGAGCCAGAGCGTGGTCGGATGGGTAGATTGGACGGAGTACGCCCTGCATACCGAACCCAGCGACGCGGCGAACTACGGCAAGCCTGGTTACTGCCGGTGGTGGGGCGGTTCGTGCGTGACGAATATTCAACGGGGCACGCTCTGGCCTTACACGCCCCAGAACATGAAGGTCTATCTCTGTCCGACGTTCGCGCTGCCCGAATACAGCGGATCGGCGCCCCCGGAGGGCGGGGCGGCTTTCAGCAAGGCCAACCCGGTCCTGCGCAGCTACGCCATGAACTCGCAGATCGGCAGCGTTTTCGGGACCAACGAGGCCAGCCGCACGCTGCTCTTCGCGGACCAGGCGCACACCAAGATGATCGGCAATCTTCAGATTGCAGACCGGTGCCTGAGGGATTATCCCAACCCGAGCGACGACAAGCAGAAGCAGCGTGAGCGTTTTGACGCCTGGGCCGGCTCGCTGGAGGGCGTCACCAACACCTCGGTCGCTCCGCCCCGCCTCTTCGAGTCCATCGGCATCCATCACGGCGGCAAGGGATTCGGAGTGTTCCTGGACGGCCACGTGGAATTCCTGTCGTGGGAGGCCACAGCCGCCGTTTGCGCCGGCAGGTGGTAGGGCCGCCAAGGCTCACGCGCCCCGCGGCCTGGCAGCAGGTTCCGCCACGCGTCTTCTGCCGGACGTGCGCCTCCGCTTGTCTTCACGTCGCCCGGTAGGGTATGCATATGCGCATGTCGAGCCGCGTGCTTGTCGTTCTTGCGCCGGCGTTGTTGGTTGCCGGCGCGCTGTCCCTCTCCGGGGCCGCGCCTGAGGCGGCGGACGTCCAGCCGGCCCACTTTGCCCGCTGCGACAATTTCGGCCGCCGTTTTCTCTACAGCCAGCACATCCTGTGGCCGACGTCCGTGGGGAGCGACGTGCTGGTGATGCTGATCGAGGACGTGGACGTGAATATGATGTATTCGGCGGACCAGTGGAAACAAACGTTCAGCGAACCGCCCGTGTTCGACGGCGATCACTGGTCGTGGAACTACGGCGCGCACCCGGCGATGGGGGCCTTTTCCTATATGTCCTACCGCAATCGGGGCGGAAGCTGGGCCGAGAGCCTGCTGGGGGCGGCGCTCAATTCCGTGATCTACGAATACCTGATCGCGGGCGCGATCCAGCAGCCCAGCATCAACGACATGCTTGTCACGCCGCTGCTGGGCGGGCTGGCCGGGGAGGCGGCCTACCGGCTGAAGAAGCGCCTGGTGCGCGACCGCCGCCTGAACGGATGGGAAAAGATCGTGTTAAGCGTGACGGATCCGTTCGAGGTCCTGTACTACGGCTTCGACTACCGCCGGATGGCCCGCGCGGCGTATCGGTGAGATGGCGCGGCGCCTCTCGCCGTCAACTCGCTCCCACCCGCGCCAGGTCGGCTTCCATCATGATGCGCACCAGGCCTTCGAACGCCACGCGCGGCGCCCATCCCAGAACCCGCCGCGCCTTGGCCGGGTTCCCGAGCAGGGCGTCGACGTCGGCCGGCCGGAAGTACCGGGGGTTGACTTCCACGATGACGCGCCCCGTTGCGCGGTCGCGTCCCACCTCCCGCGCGCCTTCGCCTTCCCAGGCCACGTCGAAACCGGCGATGGCCGCGGCACCTTCCACGAACTCGCGCACGGTGTGGGCCTCACCGGTGGCCACCACGTAGTCGTCGGGCCGGTCCTGTTGCAGGATCATCCACATGGCCTCGACGTAGTCCGGCGCGTAGCCCCAGTCGCGCCTGGCGTCCAGGTTGCCGAGGCGCAGGGTCTTCTGGCGGCCGGCCTTGATCATGGCCAGCGAGTAGGTGATCTTGCGGGTGACGAAATTCTCGCCCCGCCGCGGCGATTCGTGGTTGAAAAGGATGCCGTTGCTGGCGTGCATGCCGTAGGCCTCGCGGTAGTTCCTGACGATCCAGTAGCCGTAGAGTTTGGACACGGCGTAGGGCGACCGCGGGTGGAAGGGCGTGGTCTCGCTCTGGGGACTCTCGGCCACCTTGCCGAAGAGCTCGGACGTCGACGCCTGGTAGAAGCGGCACTCCGCGCCTTCGCGGCGGATGGCCTCCAGCAGGCGCAGCACGCCGGCGCCGTTGATGTCGGCCGCGTATTCCGGCTCGTCGAACGAGACCCCCACGTGGCTCTGCGCCGCCAGGTTGTAGACCTCCGTGGGGCGGGTGAGGGATACGATACGGTGCAGGCTGCTGGAGTCGGCCAGATCTCCGTAATGCAGGTCAAACACCTTGCCGGCCGCGATCGCTTCGGCCCGGGTGGTTTCGATGAAAGCGCGGTTGAAATGGGAGGTGCGGCGCACGAGGCCGTGCACGTCGTAGCCTTTGCCGAGCAGGATCTCCGCCAGGTACGAGCCGTCCTGTCCGGTGACGCCGGTGATCAGGGCAACCTTGCGCATGGACGGTATTCAACACGCGCCGCCCCTTGAGAACAAGCTTGTTCTTCGGCGCGGCCTTCAGCCGGCCGCCGTCAACCCGGCCACGGCGGCGCCGATCAGGGGGGCGTTTTCGATGTGCACCAGGTCGTAGAACACGCCGCGCGGCTCGAGCAGACGGCGCAGGTGCTCTTCGACGCGCGACTTCAGCCCCGCGGTCTTGTAGTAGGTGGTCCCGTCGATGTTGGCGCAAACGGGGTGAAGCGGTCCGCCGCCCCCGGCCTTGATCATGGCCGCGGCGATGTTCACCGCGGCGAGCAGGGCGGCACGGGCCGGGAGCGCCGCCGCAAGGCGCACAATGAGCTCGCGGTCGGCGTCCGGCATTCCCGGATGGTCGAGCGGGCCGGCGGCGAAGGGATTGGCGACGAACAAGTCCATGTCGCGCGTGGAAAGCGTGGGCAGGGCGTTCAGCCGCGCCGCCGTAGCGGCGCCGAAAAGCCCCTCGCCGGCCGCCGTCCTGAGCAGGCAAAGGGCCAGTGGCCCCAGGTACGCGCCGGATATCATCTTTTCGAAAGGGTAGAAACCGGGATCGGCGGTGGTTGCGTCGAACGCCGCGTCAATGTCCGTGCGCGGACACCCCGTGAAGCCGCCGGATTCCACGTTGACCGGCTGGGCGCTTTCGGGGTCCAGATCGGCGCGCTTGGCGATCAGGCGGTTGCGCTCCACGTAGGCCGTGTTCGTGCCCGTGCCCAGGATGAACCCGACGTACGTGGCATAGCGC
Source organism: Lentisphaerota bacterium (assembly GCA_016873635.1). GTDB lineage: Bacteria > Verrucomicrobiota > Kiritimatiellia > UBA8416 > VGWJ01 > VGWJ01. The sequence goes on from VGWJ01000026.1 coordinate 6,061, forward strand.
CGCAGGTGGCCGGCGGCCTTGGCCGCGAGCAGGGCGGCGACCGTGTCGTTCAGCACCGTAACGAGCGGATCGCGGCCCCGTGCGCGGAGCAGAGCAAGCAGGCGGGAGCCGACGCATTCGCCGACGACTTCGGGCGCCTGGACCTGCTTGGTCCAGGCCAGCAGCCGCCCGTCGCGCCGGGGCGTTATCTCCACGGGGTACGAAAAGCACCAGCCAATGGCGTCGGATTCGCCGATGACGGGCAGAAGGCATTCCAGCATGGCCTGGAAAAAGGCCTCGGCCGAAAGCCTGCCGGCCGTGCCCGGCATGGGGTTGCGCGTCAGGCGGCGGACGGCGGGCGTCCCCGTCGCGTCGAACGTCACCACGGCCACGCGCAGATTCGTTCCGCCGGAGTCCATAACGATCACCGGCTTGCCGGACGGCAGGGGACGATCGACGGCGATGAAGCTGGGCAGCATGGCAAGCGAACTGTCGGCGCCGGCCAGGCCGCGGTCCATTTCCGCCAGGAATGCTTTCAGCGCCGCCTCGGGATCGACGGCGTCCGGGCCCAGTCCGTGCCGGTCCAGAAAGGCGGCGGCTTTCCCGTGGGCGGACGATTTCGCGCGCATGGCATCCGATATTCAGGTCGCCTTGGCGGACAGTCAAGAAAGACCGACTGGACACCGCACAAGGCTCTTTACAGCGGCGAGGGCCCTCATGTAGAGTGCTTCCCGCGTTGCGCCAAGGGCGCCTGTCAGAAAGAACTGAAGAGCCACGGGAGGAACCATGAAAGCGACAGTTGATGTTGACACCTGCACCGGCTGCGGACTTTGCGCGGACACGTGCCCGGAAGTGTTCGAAATGGACGGCGACGTGGCGCGGGCCAAGGTCAGCGAGGTGCCCCAGGAGCACGTTGAGTCCTGCCAGGAAGCCGCGGACGGCTGTCCGGTTGAGGCCATCACGCTGGAATTCTAGCGCGCATTTCTCGCGCGTTTGCGTGAGAAATCCGGGTTAGCGCAGCAGGTTTTTCAGGGCCGGCAGGCCGGGCAGATGCCCCGCGGCGCGGGCCAGCATGGCCAGGCCGGCCGGGGATATGACGTTCGAAGCGGCAGTTCAATACAGCATGCAGCGGCCGCGCGCACGCCGGAACGCGCTTTGCGCGAAACGCCAGCGCGCGGCGATGGTCCGGGCGTCCTCGCCGTCGAGCAACGCCTGCCGCACCTCAGGCGTGCCCATCAGCTTGTCGAAGAAAGCCGCCCGTTCCGGCGGAACGCGCCACACGCGATCCCTGCCGTAGAGCGCCTGCAGGACGCCGACGATGGCCACCGCGGTGCGAACGGGCCGGAACCTGTCCGGATCGGTGACGGAAAGGCGCACGCCGGCCAGCGGCGCGGACCGGCCGGCGGGGCAATACAGGTGCGGCTCGAAGGCAACGCCCGGCAGGCGCAGGCCGCGCAGGCTTTCGGCCGTTTCCGTGCCCCGCATCCACGGCGCGCCGAACACACGGAACGGCAGGGGCGTCCCCCGGCCGCAGTCCAGCGACACCAGGCCTTCGGCGAAGACCAGCGCCGGATAAGCGCGCGCGGACTCCCAGGAAACGATCGCCGGCGAAGGCGGGATCCACGGCGGCCAGCCGGCATCCCATCCGGGCTGTCGCGCATAGCCCTGCATCGCGATCACGCGCAGGTCCAGATCGAGCTCGAGCGTGGCGCGCAGCCAGAGGGCCGTTTCGCCGGGGGTCATGCCGTAGCACAGGGGCGCGGGCACCGCGGCCACGAAGGACATATGCGCGGGCCGCGGCATGGGCCCGTCCACGACATTCGGCAAAGGCACGGGCCGGTCGAGCACTACGACCTGCTTGCCGGCGGCCGCGGCGGCTTCCATGACGCGGCGCAGGGTGGCGACGTAGGTGTAGCAGCGCACGCCGAGGTCCTGCAGGTCGACCAGCAGCGTGTCGATGGCGCGGAGCGCGGCCGGCCGCGGCGCGCGGGAGCGGCCGTAAAGGCTGTGGACGCGAAGGCGCCAGAGGGGATGGCGCCCGCCGCGGCACGGGACGCCGGCGCCGGCCAGCCCGTCAAAGCCGTGTTCGGGACCGAAAAGGGCGGCGAGCCGGACGCCGCGGGCCGCGGCCAGGCGACCGGCCGAAACGCGGCCCGCGCTGTCGACCGCGGCGGCGTGGCTCACCAGCCCGACGCGTTTGCCGCGCAGGCAGGCGCCGTGGCGGGAGAGCAGCGCGTCTATGCCGGGGCGGAATTCGGTCTTCATGGCGCGCCGTCAGGATCGGATCTCGCGCAGGGCGCGCAGGATGGCTTCGGGATCGCAGGAGGCCAGGGACCGGGTGGCGCCGTCCTTTTCGTCGCAGGCCCGTCCGGCCGAGGCGCCGCCATGCGAAGGGGCGGCCTCATAGACCACCACCGGAATCGCCGCGGTGCGCGGCATGGCCCGGAGCAGCGGCACGAGCACGTGGCCGTTCATGCGCGGCAGCGCTTCCTTCATGATGATGGCGTCCGGAGCCGACGCGGATGCGCGGTGGAGAAGATCGGGGCCCGAATGCGCAAACTCGGTGTGGTAGCCGGCTTCCTCGAGGCTCTCCTTGAGCCGCGCCGCGGCAAGCGGTTCGTTTTCGCCCACGAGCGCCGTGCCGGAGCGGTACTTGGCGCGTTCCGCCTCGACGGCCTTGCTTGCCAGGATTTCCCTCACGCGGCGCTCCAGGATGGCCTCCGCGCAGGGCTTGGCCAGGAAGCCGTCCACGCTGAGGCTGCCGAAGAACTCTTCCATGCCCGCGCGCGCGGTCAGGACAAGGACGGGATAGCGGCACGTGCCGTCGCGCTTCCGGATCTTGCGCAGGAACCCCGTTCCGCCCATGCCGGGCATGCTGATATCGAGGATGATCAGGTCGGGCGCGCGCTTCGCCGTCTTGCGCAGCGCCTCCTCGGCCGTGCCGGCCACGTCGACATCGAAGCCCACGAATGTCAGATAGTCGCCCAACGTGACCTGCAGGTGCCTGTCGTCGTCAACTACCAGGATGTACGCTTTTGCGGGCTCGTCCATGCTTTGCCTCCCCTCAAACCGGCGCGCTGGCCCGAACGTACTGCTTGCCGATCAGGGCTTCTTCGACGCAGCGCAGCAACTCGTCCTTTTTCCAGGGCTTGGCCAGAACCGGAATCGCGAAACCTTCCAGAACCGCGGACCGCGAGCGGTCCACCTCGGCCCCCGTGACGACGACGATCGGAACGTAGCGCAGCGCATGTTGCGCCTTGATCCGCGCCACGACCTCGACGCCGTCCGTGCCGGGCATCACCAGGTCGACCAGCAGAACGGCGGGCTGCTCCTTCTTGAGGCGGTCCAGAACCTCCTCCCCGCCGCCGCACACTACCACGCGGTACCCGTGCGCCGCAAGCTGGCTCTGGAGCACTTGGCGCACGAACGGATCGTCGTCCGCGGCCAGCACCAGCGGGGGCGGGGCCGCCGGCAGGAACAGCGAGACGCGCGTGCCGCGCGCGCGGCCCGGCGGCGGGCTCGCAATCGCGATGCGGCCGCCGTGCATCTCCAGAATGTCCTTGGAAAGCGCCAGGCCGAGCCCGGAGCCGCTTACGTGCTCGCCCACCCGGTAGTACCTTTCGGTGACGCGGGGGATGTGTTCGGCGCCGATGCCGACACCGTCGTCGGTCACGTCCACGACGAACGTTTCGGGCGGATCCGCGGCGCGGCGCAGCTCCACTTCGATGGTTCCGCCCTCGGGCGTGAACTTGATGGCGTTGTGCACGACGTTGAGGATCACGCGCTCCATCTTGTGCGGATCGCAGTTGACGAAGCCGGCCGGTTCATTGACAAGGATCTTCAGACGCAGGCGCTGTTTCTCGGCCTGGATGCGCAGCGCTTCCACGGTCTGTTCCAGGAAACGGGCGACGGGCAGGTCCGCCCGGCAGAGCGCGAGCCGCCTGGCCTCGATGCGGCTGACGTCGAGAATGTCGCTGACCGTGTCGATCAGGCGCTGGCAGTCTTCGCTGATCATTTCCAGGTAGGCGCGCGCGCGGGGCGGGATTTCGCCCACCACGCCTTTGAGCAGGTTCTCCACCGCGTAGGACATCGATGAGAGCGGGGTGCGAAGCTCATGGGACACGTTGGACACGAACTGTGTCTTGGCGTGGTCGTGCGCTTCAAGCCTCGCGACCGCGTCGCGCATGAGCGACTCGGCCTGGCGGCGCTCGGCGACTTCGCGCTGCAGATCCTCGTTGGTTTTCCGCAGTTGCGAGGTGCGTCGCTTGACCAGCTCGGCGAGGCGATTGCGGTAGAGCTTGAGGGCCTCTTCCGCGCGTTTGCGCTCGATGGCGTAGCGGACGGCCCGGATCAGTTGCGGCCGGTTCACGGCGCCCTTCGCCAGGTAGTCCTGCGCGCCGCGTTTCACGGATTCCAGCCCGAGGGACTCGTCGTTCAGTCCGGTGAGCAGCACGACCGGAACGGCGGGAGCGCGGGCGTTGATCGTCAGCAGCGGCTGCCATCCCTCGGCGTCGGGCAGGCCAAGATCCAGGATGACAAGGTCCACGTCGCCCTTGTCCAGTTCGCTCAGCGCCGCGGCCAGCGTGCCGGCGCAGCGCAGGGTGAAGGCGGAGAGGGCGCCGTCGCCCAGCAGGCGGCGCGTGATGGCGATGTCCTGCTCGTCGTCCTCGACAAGCAGGACGTTCATGGCGCGTTCCGTGGCGCTCGACGTCATGTCCGCCCCCGTACGTTATAAGGAGTAGCGCCCGGGCGCGCGCGTGTCACGCGCAAAAAGCACCCGTGAAAAAGCCCCGCTGACCCTCCCCTTTCCCAATAAAATGAGGGCTGGGAGAAACGGCGGCCTCGCCGTCCGCGATATTTTCCCGACTTCTCAGTGAGCGGGGGAATCAACGGCAGGGCGGACCGTCACGGTCCGCCGCGGCGCGGCGGGACGCCGCGCCCTGCCGCCGTGTTCCCACCGCACAGCTGAGGGGTCGCGTAAGTAGTTTTTCCTTGGACGAGATTCCGGCTCCGGTTTATATTGCCACTCCGTATATACGGGGAGGGCATCGCGCCATGAGACCTGCAGCCTGTTCGGGACGATTCGTACTGGCGTTCCTCGGCGTCGCGGCCCTGGCCGCTTCCCCCGCGGGGGCGCAGCCCCGTGTGCGTCCGGGCCCCGGCGAGCGGCCGGCGGCGCAGGCCGAGGGGCCTGAGCGCGCGGAAGACGCCGTGAAGGCCCGCCGCATCACGGGCCTGGGGGAGGGCGCCAAGATCAAGACGCCCGAATACCGCACGACGGTCTCACGGGGAGCCAAGCCGCCCAAGGATTGGGTCGCGATCACGCTGAACTACGATACGGAACCCGAGTGGATCGACGAGCTTCTGATCCGCTACTTCGTGCTCGCCCTGAAGGACGACCGCGGCAAGCGGTCATACAGCCTCTACAAGTGCGCCGTGCGCAGCCTCGACGTCGCAAGGGGACGCGGTCACACGGCCACTGTCTTCCTGCGACCCGCCGCGATCGAGCGGTTCGGCGAGGTGGTGGCCGTGGCGGCGGAGATCGTCTACAAGGGGCAAGTGGCCGGACAGATCAGCGAAGCGGCGCTCACGCTTCCCGAAAAGTGGTGGAACGATCCGGCCGTGACCGACAGCGAACTGACGACCGCGCGCGACGGCTATCTGATCGAACGCACGCGTTCGCCGTTTGCCTTTGTTGATCTCGCCGAGTACGAGTACGAGCCGTACTGACCCGTTGGCCCGCTTCGCAGAGGAGTCGCCGCCGAGGTGCCGGGACGAAAGCGCATATTGGCCCTGGATATCGGCGCCAGCAAACTGGTGCTGGCCGAGTTCATTTTGGGGCGTTCCCGCGAACTCCAGCTGACGAACTACGGCCTGGCGCGGCTGGAAGTCGAGCAGGAGGACGACGCCAGCCGGGGCGCCGCGGTGGTTGCCGGAATCCGCGCCGTCATGGCGGAGCGGGGCATCAGGCCCGCGCCCCTGCTGATGAGCGTCACCGGCCAGGCGGTCTTCCCGCGCTTCGTCAAGCTGCCCCCCGTCGCCCGCGACAAGATCGCGCAAATCGTCCGCTACGAGGCGGAGCAGAACGTGCCGTTCCCGATCGACGAGGTGGTTTGGGACTACACCGTCGTGGGGAACGAAAACGGCGAACCGAATGTCATGCTCGTCGCCGCCAAGATAGAGAGCGTCCAGCGGCTCACGCAGTGCGCGCTGGCCGTCGGCATGGAGCCGGAGATCGTGGACGCCGCTCCCATGGCTTTGTGCAATGCGGTGCGCTACAACTATCCGGATTTGCGCGCATGCACGATGGTGCTGGACATCGGCGCGCGCACGTCGAACTTGATTCTGGTCGAAGGCAACCGCGTCTTCAGCCGGAGCATTCCGGTGGCCGGAAACGCCATCACCGCGGAAATCGCCAAGGAATTCGAAACGTCCCCGGAGGAAGCCGAAGCCCTCAAGCGCGAACACGCTTTCGTGGCTTTCGGCGGCGTGTACGGCGGGCCGGACAGCAAGGTGGCGGACCGCGTTTCCAAGATCGCGCGCAACGTGATCGCGCGTCTCCACGCGGAAGTGAACCGCTCGGTAAACTTCTACCGCAGCCAGCAGGGGGGCACGGCGCCGGCGCTCGTGCTCCTGACCGGCGGCTCTTCGATCATCCCGCACACGGACACCTTCTTCCGCGAGAAGCTGAACGCGGAGGTGGAGTACTTCAACCCCTTCATCAACATTCCCGTGTCCCAGGCCCTGGACACGGAGCAGATCCGCGGCGACCTGCAGCATCTGGGGGTCGTGGCCGGCCTGGCGCTGCGGCGCGCCCTGCGCTGCCCGATCGAGGTGAACCTGATGCCTCCGGACCTGGCGGCCAAGAAGGTCTTCCGCAGGCGTCAGCCGTATTTCGCGCTGGCGGCAGCCGGGGTGGCGCTGACCATGCTGTGCTGGTGGGCCTATCTGTACCAGATGCGCGGGGTGCTCGAGGCGCAGTCCTTCAGCATCCGCGACCGGGTTTCCAGGCTGGCCGAGGTGCAGGGCCGTCTGGACGACGTCCTGCGCGAGAAAACGGATTGGCAGGGGCGCATCGACCGGCTCGTGGTCCTCATCGGGCGGCGGACGCAGTGGAACGAGATGATCGCGGCCGTTCAGGCTTGCATGCTGGACGGCATGTGGCTGCGGTCCATCGAACCGATAACCGCCGCGGACGGCTCCATCACGCACCTGGCAATCTCGGGCACGGGGTTCATCGACAAGCTCGTTAACCAGCCGAACCTGTCGGCGGTCGAGGGCTTTCGAAACCGCCTGCGGCAGCAGAAGTGCTTTCTGGACACGGACGAAACCGCGATCAAAATGGAGCCTCCGGTGGGATCCGACGCCTTCGCGCGGGAATTCGTCCTGTGGGTAGGCTTGCGCGAGCCGATTCGGCCCGGGGGGGAGTAGGGGATGTTCAGGAAGAACATATTGCTCGGCGTCTTCGGCGTGCTGGGCCTGGCCGTGCTGGGCACGGCTTCCTACCTGTTGCATCGCGGCATCAGCGCCTTCTCGTCAACCCAGAAGTCCTTGCGGGGCGCGGAGCGTGAACTTACCGGCTACTACGCGCGGGATCCGTTCCCGTCGCCCGCCAACGTGGCCCGGGAACTGCGCAACACCGAAATGCTGCAGAAGTGGTTCGCCGAAATGATGACGGCCCTGGCGGAAGGGCAGGTGACGTCTTCCGAGCGAAGCCCGTCGATCTTCGTCGGCGAATTGGGACGCAGCCAGTCCCGTATGGAGGCGGCGGCGAAATCGAACGGGGTGGACCTGGCGGACGACTTCGCGTTCGGTTTCGACCGCTATTTCGCGGCCGGCAGCGAACTTCCGCCCCCGGACGACGTGCCGCGCCTCACCGAGCAACTGCTTCTCGTCGAGCGGCTCTGCAACCTGCTGTTTGGCGCGAAGGTCGCGCGCCTGGTCGGCCTGACGCGCGAACAGTTCGAGGGCGGATCCGTTTCGCGCCCGTCGCCTGCCGCGCCATCCGGCCTGCGACCGATGCCTTCTTCGCTGCGCCCGTTGACCGCGATGCCCGCCGAACCGTCCGGAGCGCCGCGGGCGGGCGCGGGAGTGATTCCGGATGACGGAACGTACGGGCGATACAACTTTGCAGTCGAGGTTATCGCCACGGAGCGGGTGCTGCGAGAGATCCTGAACCGCCTGGCCTCGGACGAGCTTTTCGTCGTCGTCAACGCGCTGTGGGTCCGGAAGGACCAGGCCGACATCAAGCGCATCCCCCAGCGGGACGACGCCAAGGAAGTCATGTACAAGACCGACCGCCTTGTCTCGGGGCCGCAGCTGGAGACGCCCATTCAGATCAGGCTCGATCTGGACGTATACAAGTTCAGGGAGGTTGGCAACCGTGGTTGACGCGCGCAGAACGGCGGCGTGGCTGCGGGGGCAGTACGACAAGATACTGGCCTTTGCCGTGCTGGCAGCGCTGATCGGATCGCTTCTCTACCTCGTGGTGAGCGTCGGCATGATACGCTCCACCAAGGAGCGGCTGGAGAAGGAGATCGCGGGCATGCGGCCCGCGCACGAGCAGGCGTCGGAGCAGGACGGCACGGCCTTCCATTCCGCGATGGCGAACCTGCGCGAACCTTACCGGTTGCCCGCGCCGGCGCAGCCGCTCCTCGTTCCGGAGGCGCGGGTGTGGTGCACGGACTGCCGGTTGGCGATCCCATATGAGACCGAGGTGTGTCCGTTCTGCGGAGAGAAACAGAAGAAGGGAGAGGCGGAACGCGACGACTACGACGGCGACAAGGATGGCATGTACGACGCATGGGAACGGGCCAACAAGCTGGATCCGTATGACCCGCGGGACGCGGGACGCGACGCCGACCATGACGGTTTTCCCAACATCGAGGAGTTTCAGGCGCGGACGGACCCGCAAGACAAGAACAGCTGCCCTTCCTTTATAGTGAAGCTGAAAGTGCGTTCGATCGAGATCAACCCCTTCATGCTGCGCTTTCGCGGAATGATGAAAAGGCAGGATGATAGCATCAGGTTCCAGATCAACACGCGCGTGGGAGGCGAGACCTATTTCCGGTCGCTGGGCGAGACGGTCGAAGGTTTCGAGTTGCACAAGTTCGAAGAGAAGCACAAGGAGCTTGAGAGGCACGGCACGACAATCCGCGATGACGTTTCCGAACTGACCCTGAAGCGCGGCGACAAGATGATCGTGCTGGTGAAAGGGCGGGAGGTCCAGTACAACGAATACCTCGCGCGGCTGTACTTCCTGCTGGAAAAGCGGGAGATTCCCGTCAGGATTCGCGACGAATTCGAGCTCAGGGGGATACAATTCCGCGTAATTGATATTGACGCCGACAAGAACCGTGTAGTAATAGGCAGCCTTCGTGACGGGAAGGAACACACTCTCATCAAGTGATTGTTTCTTGTTGGATGAACTCGACTCCCTGAATCAATGCGAGGCATCCGGAATGAGGAGACGGGCCCGATGAGATATCCATTCGGACGGCTACTGTCCGTGCAGTTGGCGACGTTCGCGGTCTTCGGCGGCCTCGGTCTCGCCCAGAACCCGGACGAAACCGTCGCGATCGTCTCCGAAGAAACGCTCGTGGCGGAGGCATTGTCGGAAACGCCGCTCGATCAGGCGCTGGGCGTGGAGACAAGTCTGGCGGCCAAGACCACAGCCGATCTCCCTCCTGCTGCCGCCGCCGAAGAGCCCCGACCGGAGCGGGCGGCTGCCGCTGCCGACGAAGTAACGGAAGCGTTGCTGGTCGAGGAACCGCTTGCGGCCGAGCAGCCGGATTCCAGCCTGGTTGCAGAGAAACCGGTTGAAGCGCCTGTCGCGGTCGAAGCGCCTGTCGCGGTCGAAGAACCGGTCGCCGTTGAAGAACCGATCGCCGTGGAAGAGCCGGTCGCGGTCGAAGCGCCTGTCGCAATCGAAGCGCCTGTCGCGGTCGAAGCGCCTGTCGCGGTCGAAGAACCGGTCGCGGTCGAAGAACCGGTCGCCGTTGAAGAACCGATCGCCGTTGAAGAACCCATCGCCGTTGAAGAACCGATCGCCGTGGAAGAACCGATCGCCGTGGAAGAGCCGGTCGCCGTGGAAGAGCCGGTCGCGGTCGAAGAGCCGGTCGCGGTCGAAGCGCCGGTCGCGGTCGAAGCGCCGGTCGCGGTCGAAGCGCCGGTCGCGGTCGAAGAACCGGTCGCGGTCGAAAAACCGGTCGCCGTGGAAGAGCCGGTGCTAGTCAAGAAGCCGGCTGCGGTCGGAAAGCCGGCTGCGGTCAAGAAACCGGCGGCAGGCAGAGAGCCGGCAGCAGTCGAAGAGGTGGCGCCGCCATTGTCTCCGGAAATGCAGGCTATCATGCAGGAGGAAGAGGCGCGCAGGGCGGCTTGGGATGCGCATGCGCGGGAAAGCTTGCTTCTGGGCGAATCCGCGTTGCGCGAAAGACGTTATGAACGCGCGATCCGGCATTTTCAGGAGGCCAGAAAACACTTTCAGAGAGTTCTGAGGCCGGCGGTCAAACCGGATCTGCAGCGAGCCGAAAAGGGAATTGGCGAGGCGTACTACCGCTGGGCGCTCGCGAAGGAAGAACGGGGTGAGTATGAGGATGCGCTGAAGTACGCTCAACTCGCCGAGAGCTTCGAGCATGCCAAGGGCCCGGCGCTGGTCGAACGCGTCCGGGAGAAGAAGGACAAGCCGCCGCCGCCGCCGCCCGCCCGGCACATTCCGCGCTGGTCGGATGAGGAGCTTCGCAAGAGAGAGGCGAAGGTGTCCGGTCTGATGCGCGAGGGCCGCGAGCGGTTCGCCTTGCGCGAGTATGCCGAAGCGGACGCGAAGTTTGAGGCCGTGCTGGCGATCGACCCGAACAACACCGAGGCCATGCGGATGCTTCAGAAGACGGCTCAGGACATGTATGACGCGGAGACAATGGAGCTGGACGCAACGCGCCGTACGATGATGGCCACGGTGCGCAAGACGTGGAATCCGCGCGACTACGTCGAGGTAGCCGAACCGGCCGCGATGGCCGGACTGGCTCCGCTGCGACGGACCGTGGAGGGAGACGCGGAGCGGATTCTCGGAAAGCTGGGGACAATTCAACTGCCGGAAATCGAGTTTCGCCAGGCGAACATTTTCAGCGTCATTGAAGAGCTCACGGCGCTGAGCATCGAGTTTGATCCCACCGCGAATCCGGAAGACAAGGGCGTCAATATCATCCTTAACCTCCAGGCCGGACGGGACGGACCCGCCCCGGGAGCGCCGAGCCCCTTCGGCGGCGATCCCTTCGGCGCGGCGGGCGGTGTTGGTTCCGATGTACCGCCGATCACCTTCAACGCCCGTTACATTTCGCTCAAGGACACCCTGGATATCGTTACGGACCTGGCGGGTCTGAAGTATCGCGTTGAGGGCCGGATCGTCATGGTGGTTCCGATCAACGCGCCGGACGGCGATATTATTACGCGCACTTATCCCGTGTTGCCTTCGGTCGAGGAGAAGGTCCGGCAGATGTCTTCGGAGTTCGGCTCCCTGGGTGGCGGGGGAGGCGATTTCGGGGCGCTCGCGCCGACGGCCGGCGGAGTTCAGGGCGCGGACTGGAAGCAGGTCTTTGGAGACATGGGGGTCAAATGGCCGGATGGGTCTTCCATTCGCTACGTGCGAACGATCGGTCGCCTTGTAGTTGCGAATACGGAGCAGCACCTCGCGGCGTTCGAGCGAATTCTGGCGATGCTCAACGTGGTGCCCACGCAGGTGGAGATCGAAGCGCGGTTCGTGGAGGTTTCGCAGGGCGATGCGGCTTCGCTGGGGTTCGAGTGGTTCCTGACCGATGACTGGGAGCTGGCCCAGCAGGCGGGTTCCGGCCGCACGCCTCTTGCGAGCCGTCCCAGGATATCGGCCCTGGCCGACCCCGGCGCCGGGGCGGGTTTCAGCAAGGGGCTGCGCTACGTGGGCGACACGGCGAACGTTGCGGGGGGCGCGGCGGATGATGTGTTGCGCGTTGCGGGCATTCTCACCAATCCGGAGCTGACTTTCGTGCTGCACGCGCTGGAGCGCAAGGGGCACGCGGACCTGCTGTCGGCGCCGAAGGTTACGACGCAACCCGGCCAGGACGCCCTGATTCGCGTGGTCAGGGAGTTCATCTACCCGACGGACTTTGCCGTGACGCCCATTACCGGCACGGACGCTTTCGGCAACAACGTTATCGTTGGGGGCGTGGTCGAGCCCAGCGGATTCGAGATGCGGGAAGTCGGCGTGATCCTGGAGGTGGTCCCCGATGTCAGCCCGGAGACGCAGATGATCACGCTGAACATGACGCCGCGCGTCGTGTCGGAGCCGGAGTTTGTCGAGTACGGCTCCGAGTTCCAGGCGGCCGACGGGACCGTGCAGCGGCTGAACATGCGGCAGCCGATCTTCCACGTGCGCGAGGTCCGGACGAGCATCTCGATATACAACGGCGCCACGGTCGTCATGGGCGGGATGATTACGGAAAACCGGTCGGACGCGGACGACAGGATTCCGTTCCTGGGCGAGCTGCCCATACTGGGGCGTCTTTTCCGCAGCCGGTTTGACGGCAGCGACAAGCGCAACCTTATGATCTTCGTCACGGCGCGTCTCGTTGACCCGTCCGGCCGGCCGCTTGGCCATGCCGACCCTGCGCAGATGGTGCGCATGGCGGAGGGCGGGACCGCCGGGACGGGCGAATAACCGCATGCCTGTCGCGACTTTGCTCCTGATTGACGGCACGGCGCTCTTGTACCGGGCGTTCTATGCCATCCGGGAATTGACCACGCGCGCGGGGCGCCCCACCAACGCCGTTTTCGGTTTCGTGCGCATGCTGGGGCAGTTGCGCCGGACGTGGCGGCCCAGTCACTGGCTCGTGGCGTTTGACGGCGGCTTGCCCGCGGAGCGCGTGGCGTTGCTGGAGTCCTACAAGGCCCAGCGCCCGGAGATGCCGGCCGGGCTTCGCGCGCAGGTGACGGTCGCGGAGGACTACCTTGAGCGCGCGGCCGTCCCCTGGCTGCGCAGGGAGGGGCAGGAGGCGGATGACGTCCTGGCCGCGGCCGCGCGCTGGGCGGCGCCGCGGGCCGACCGGGTGCTTATCGCCACGAATGACAAGGACTTCTATCAGCTCGTGGATGAGAAGATCAGCATCGTATCGCCGGCGGGCAAGCCGGACCGGCTCGACGCGGAAGGGGTGCGGGCCAAGACGGGCGTTTTGCCGGAGCGCATCGTCGAATGGCTGGCTCTCGTGGGGGACAGCTCGGACAACATCCCGGGTGTTCCGGGGATAGGGGCGAAGACGGCGGCGCGGCTTCTGAGCGAGCATGGATCCCTTGCGGGGATATGGAAGGCTATTGACCGCGCGGGGAACGCGCGGCTCAGAGACGCGCTGGCGACGCACCGTGAAGCGGTTGAGCGGAACCTGGCCATCGTACGTTTGCGGACGGATTTGAAGTGGGATATGGGCTGGGATGCGCTGGCCGTGAAGGAGGCGGACGCGGCGCGGCTGTTGCCTTTGCTGCGTGAGCTGGAATTCGACTCGATGGTGCGCGAACTGGAATCGCCGCAGTTGTTGTGACCGGGGGGGGGCGCGGCATGTCCGCGGGCAGCGCGTCAATCCTGCGCGGGTCATAACGGCGGGACGGACCGCGGTGTCGGCCCGGTCCATGGTCCTGGTTTTTTGGGTGTTTTTTGGGTTGACGTTGCCGGCGGGCGGAGTGTACAGTCTGCGGCGCGTCTTGAATCAGGCATTCCGGGTAATCCCTTTTTTGGCCGTTCGATACTCCTGGATTGGTAGCGAGTCCACATTCGCCCCTCATGCTCAGATTCGCGGTCACTGGCGGCATCGCTTGCGGGAAGACCCTGGCGGGTGAATATCTCGCCGCGGATGGCGTGGCGGTGTTTGACGCGGACGTGGCGGCGCGGGACCTGATGCAACCGGGAACGGCGGTGTTCGCGGAAGTCGTGCGCGCGTTCGGACGCGGCATCCTCGATCCGGAAGGCCGGATTGACCGGAGCGCGCTTGGCGCGCGCGTGTTCGCGACGCCGCGTGATCTGGCCACATTGAACCGGCTGGTGCACCCGGCGACCCGGCGGGCATGGGAGGCCTGGCTCGCCGCCCCGGAGACGGCCCGCGTCGCGACGGCGGGCGCCGCCGCCGTGATTGTGCCCCTGCTTTTCGAGGGCGGCATGTCGAGCGGGTGGGACGCGGTGGTGTGCGTGGCCGCCGCGGAGAGGGTGCAGGTCGAGCGCCTGCTTGCGAGAGGAATGACCGGGGACGAGGCCCGCGCGCGCATCCGCGCGCAGGCGCCGGTCGAAATGAAGGCGACGCTTTCGGACTACGTTCTCGTGAACGAGGGAACGCGCGCGACGCTGAGGGAGCAGACAAGGAGAGTGCTTGAACGCATTCTGGAGGGAAAACATGGAGACAGGTAGGACACACTTGCAGAACAGGCCGGAACGAATGTCGCGGGGAGGCGGACGTGGCGGACACCGCGACGGAAGCCGCGGTCCGCGGGGGGTTCCGGCGGCTGCGCCCGCGCAGAACAACGGCGTCCCGGAGGAGGAAGACGCGCGCCGGAAGGATGAGACGCCGGACGCCGCGCCTCGCGGGGCGAAGGGCGACGGGCTGAACCTGTCGGATCTCCAGGAGAAATCCGTTCCCGAGTTGAACGAGATCGCGGACAAGTACGGCCTGACGGATCTCGGCGCGCTGCGCAAGCACGAGCTGATCTTCGAGATCCTGAAGGCCAGCGCGCGCGAGACCGGGGCGATGTTCAGCCGTGGCGTGCTGGAGATTCTCCCCGACGGTTTCGGGTTCCTGCGTTCGCCGACGAACAACTACCTGCCGTGCCCGGAGGACGTCTACGTGTCGCCCTCGCAGATCCGCAGGTTCGCGCTTCGCACGGGCGATTTCGTCGAGGGCGAGATCCGCGAGCCGAAGGACAAAGAGCGCTTCTTCGCCCTGCTACGGGTGGACAAGGTAAACGGCGACGACCCCGAGAAGTCGCGGCACAAGGTGCCTTTCGAGAACCTGACGCCGCTGTTTCCGAACGAGCGCATCAACCTTGAAACCAAGCCGGAAGAAGTCGCCATGCGCGTGATGGACATCTTCACGCCGATCGGCATGGGTCAGCGCGGGGTGATTGTCGCCGCGCCGCGGACGGGCAAGACCGTGCTTCTGCAGAAGATCGCCAACAGCATCTCGGCCAACCATCCGGATGTCTACCTGATCATCCTGCTCATTGACGAGCGGCCCGAGGAAGTCACGGACATGATGCGCAGCACTTCCGCGCACGTGCTGAGCTCGACGTTCGACGAGACGCCGGAGCGGCACGTGCAGGTTGCGGAGCTCGTGCTCGAGATGTCCAAGCGCATGGTGGAATGCGGCAAGAACGTGGTCATCCTGCTGGACAGCATCACGCGGCTGGCGCGGGCGTACAACACGCTGCAGCCGCACAGCGGCAAGATCCTCTCCGGCGGCGTCGATGCGAACGCCCTTCACAAGCCGCGCCGCTTCTTTGCCGCGGCCCGCAACATCGAGTTCGGCGGCAGCCTGACCATTGTGGCAACGGCGCTGGTGGACACGGGCAGCCGGATGGACGAGGTGATCTTCGAGGAGTTCAAGGGCACGGGCAACATGGAGCTTTGCCTGGACCGGAGCCTCGTGGACAAGCGCGTCTTTCCGGCGATCAACATCGAGAAGTCCGGCACGCGCAAGGAGGAGCTGCTGCTGCATCCGGACGAGCTGAGCAAGATATGGATTCTCCGTCGCGCCCTCAACGGCGTGCCGCCGGTGGAAGCGATGGAGATGATCGTGAACCGGCTGAAGAAGACCAAGAGCAACGCGGAATTCCTGATGTCGCTGAAGGAATAGCGGCCGGGGCGGGGGCATCAAACGGTGAAGGTTGAAGTGGCGCAGGCGGGGGCATGCCGCCGCACGGTGCGCGTGCGCGTGCCGGCGGAGGACATGCGGCAGGAATACGCCGAAGTGGTTGACGCCTACACCCGGGCGGCGAGGATACCCGGCTTCCGCAAGGGCAGGGCCCCGGCGGAGGTCGTGGAGCGGCGGTTCGCGCGGGACATCGTCGCGGACGCCAGGGAACGCCTGATTCCGCGGTTCTACCGGGAAGCCGTGGCGCAGGAAGGCTTGCGGGCCGTGGCGGCGGTGGAGATCACGGATGTCGATCTTTCGCGTGAACGCGGTTTGAGTTTCACGGCCGTCGTGGACGTGGCGCCGGATTTCAGGCTGCCGAAATATCGGCGCATTCCCTTGCGGCGCGAGGCCGTGGAGGTTACGGATAAGGCGGTGGACGACGCGGTGCAGCGCTTGCGCGCAGCCGCGGCGCGTTTTGTTGACGTGACGGACCGGCCGGCCGCGCGGGATGACCTCGTGTGCCTGGACTACGAGGCCGCGCTGGACGGGCGGCCGTTGAAAACGGTCGAGCCGGAAGGCGCCGGCATCGGCGAAGGCCGGGACGTCTGGGCGCTGCTCGGGGAGCCGGAGCTGCTGCCCGGGATCGCCGACGCGATTGCGGGGATGCGCAACGGGGAGGCGAGAGAGGTTCCGATTGCGTTTCCGGCCGATTTCCGGATCGCCGGACTGGCCGGGAGGCGGGCGGCCTGCCGGTTTGTCCTCAAGGGCATCCGGGCGCGGCAGCTTCCGGAGATTGACGCCGAGTTCCTGAAGCAATGGCAGGCGGCTTCGCCGGAGGAACTGCGCGAAAAAGTGCGCGGGCGGTTGGAAGCCCGGGCAAAGGCAGACGAAGAGATGCGTCTGAAGGACGAGATCACGCGCTACCTTCTGGAAAAGACCAGCCTGGACGTGCCCCAGTCGCTTCTGGAAAGGGAGAGCAATCGCGCGGCGCGCGACATGATCGAAAGCATCGCCATGCGCGGGGCCACCCGGGAGCAGATCGCCGGACGCCTGGTCGATATCCGTGAGGCGGCGCAAAAGTCTTCGCTGGAGCGTGTCAAGGTGTCCTATGTTCTCGTCCGCATCGCGGATGAAGAAAGGATCGAGTCGTCCGAAGGCGAGGTTGACGAACGCGTCGCCGCCGTTGCCGCGCAGCGCGGCGCGACGCCGGAGCGCGTGCGGGCCGAAATGCAGGACAACGGAGGCCTGGACTGGCTGCGGCGGCAGATTCGGATCGAAAAGACGCTCGACTTTCTGCTTCAGGAGGCCAAGGTAAAAGGGCCATAGGGAGGGCGGCGACATGAACGTGCGTAACCAGGCGTTGGTGCCCATGGTTGTCGAGCAAACGGGCCGCGGTGAGAGGGCCTATGACATCTTCTCGCGCCTGCTCAAGGATCGGATCATCTTCATCGGCACGGTCCTCAACGACGAGATCAGCAATCTGATCATCGCCCAACTGCTGTTTCTCCAGGCCGAGGACGCGGAAAAGGACATCAGCGTCTATATCAATTGCCCGGGCGGCGTTGTGACGGCGGGAATGGCCATCTACGACACGATGCAGTATCTGCGCTGCGACGTGGCCACCTACTGCGTGGGGCAGGCATCCAGCATGGGGGCCGTGCTCCTGGCGGCGGGGGCGGCAGGCAAGCGCTATGCCCTGCCCAACGCGCGCATCATGATCCATCAGCCCTGGGGCGGCGTCCAGGGACAGGCCGCCGACATAAGCATCCAGGCCAAGGAGATCCTTCGCCTGCGGGACCGCGTCAACGAGATCCTGGCCGCGCACACGGGGAAGACGCTGGAGGCGGTGGCGCGCGACACGGATCGGGACTTTTTCATGTCGGCCGACGAAGCGAAAGCATACGGGCTTGTGGACGAGGTCGTGAAAAGCCGCAAGCCGACCGGGGGCAAGCCGGCCAGGGAATCGAAAGAAAAGACGACATAGGGCGGCGGGGGCGCGGACCGGCGAGGATTGAACGGATGTCCAAACGCGACCAGGGCGCATGCGGATTCTGCGGCAAGCCCGCGAACGCCGTGCGGCGGCTCATCGAGGGCCCCGGCGTCTACATCTGCAACGAGTGCGTGGAGACGTGCAACTCGCTCCTGCGCGAAGACGACGGCGGGGCCAGCAAGCGCAAGCATGCCGGCGCGCTGCGCGTCCCGCTGCCCCACGAGATCAAGGCTTTCCTGGACGAGTACGTCATCGGCCACGACCATGTGAAGAAGGTGCTGGCCGTGGCGGTTCACAACCACTACAAGCGCCTGAAGCAGGCGGATCACTTCCCGGCCGGCGACCCGCATGCCGGCGTCGAGATCGAAAAGAGCAACATTCTGCTTCTCGGCCCCACCGGCAGCGGAAAAACGCTCCTGGCCCGCACGCTGGCCCGCTTCCTGGACGTGCCTTTCACGATCGCCGACGCCACGACGCTGACGGAGGCCGGCTACGTGGGCGAGGACGTCGAGAACATTCTGCTGGGGCTGCTCCAGGCCTGCGACATGGACATCGGCCGGGCGGAGATGGGGATTGTCTACGTGGACGAGATCGACAAGATCGGCCGCAAGACGGAAAACGTCTCCATCACGCGCGACGTCTCGGGCGAGGGCGTCCAGCAGGCGCTGTTGAAGATTCTCGAAGGGACGGTTGCCAACATTCCGCCGCAGGGCGGCCGTAAACACCCGCAGCAGAAATACATCCAGATCAACACGGAACACATCCTGTTCATATGCGGCGGCGCTTTCGTGGGCCTGGAGGATATCGTGCGGCGACGGATCGGACGGAGCGCGCTGGGCTTTGGAAGCGCCGTGACGGCGGGCGCGGGCAGCGTCGACGTGGAGCCCGAAGATCTGATCCGCTACGGCATGATTCCGGAGTTCGTGGGGCGCCTGCCGGTGGTGGCCGCCCTTAAGGCGCTGACCGAGGACGACCTCGTGTCGATCCTGACCGAGCCCCGCAACTGCCTGGTCAAGCAGTACCAGAAGCTGCTGGCCATGGAGGGCATCGAGTTGACTTTCACCGGCGGCGCGCTGCGCGAGCTGGCCCGGCAGGCGGCCCGGCGCGGCGCGGGCGCCCGCGGGCTTCGCGCGCTGGTTGAGCGCCTGATGCTCGACGTGATGTTCGACGCGCCGCGCAGGACGCGCCACGGCCCCCTGCGGGTCACCAAGGCGTCCGTTCTGGGCCTGGAAGCGCCGGCTCCGCCCATCCCGGTTCCGGACCGCAAGATCGCGTAGCGACGGGACCGCCGGCGGGCAGATGCTTTGCCTCGAATCCCGGGCCTACGCAGGTTCCGCTTTGACGGCTTCCGCCAGCCACCGCAGAGCGGCCTCACGGTCCGGAAAGCGCCCTTCGAGTTGCGCGTCGTAAGCGGCGCGCTTCCAGCGCCCCACTTCGGGGCCTTCAGCCGCTCCCAGGCGCATCACGTCGTGGCCGTCAATCCAGGGCGGAGGCAGAACCGGCTCGGAACGCAGCTTCTCATGGAAGGCGGTCAGAAAGGCGTAGTTGTCAAGCGCCCCGTGGCTGGCCAGGCAATCGAGCCGATGCAGTTCCAGCTCGATCGGAAACGTGGGCGCCGAAACCATGCGGCGCAACGTCGATGCGCGCATGCGCCGCACGTCCATGAAGCGCATGTGATCGCGTACGCAGCGCGTAACCGTGTCGGTCTCTTCCCGGGAGAAGCGCAGGCGCCGCATGATCGCGGCGGAAAGGCCGGCGCCGGTCTGGGCGTGGCCGTCGAATCGGATGCGGTCGGCCACGCGCGCGGTCGCGAGCTTGCCCACGTCGTGCAGCAGGGCCGCCATGGCCAGGGGAACCGAGCGCTCCTGCATGAGGTCGAGCATCAACACCGTGTGCGCGAAGACGTCGCCTTCCGGATGGAACTCGGGCGGCTGGGCCAGCCCCTTGAGGGCCTGGATCTCGGGGAGAATCACGTTCAGCAGGCCCAGCGCCTCCAGCATGACGACCGCCGCTCCCGGACGGACCGCCTCCATGAGCATGCGCGTGAGTTCCACGCGGACGCGTTCGGCGCTGATCCGCGCCAGATCCGCGGCCTGCGCGCGGATCGCCGCGGCGGTTTCGGGATCGAGGTCGAATGCCAGCGTCGCGGCAAAGCGCACCGCGCGGAGCATGCGCAAGTGATCCTCGGCGAAGCGGTCGGCCGCCGCGCCCACGGCGCGCACGACGCGGCGTTCCAGATCGCGGCGTCCGTCCACGAAGTCGTGCACTTTCCCGGCCACGGGGTCATAGAAGAGCGCGTTGATCGTGAAGTCGCGACGGCGGGCGTCGGTCCGCGGATCGGCGAAGGTGACACCCTGCGGGCGGCGTCCGTCCCGGTAGGCGTGATCGCGCCGGAACGTGGCGACTTCGAATTCCGCGTCCTCGACGCGCACACGCACGACGGCAAAGGCCTTGCCGGCTTCCGCGGCGCGCGGAAACAGGCGCAGGACATCGTCCGGAGCGGCGCTGGTTGCGATGTCGTAGTCCTTGGGGTCCTGCCCGCGCAGAAGATCCCGCACGCATCCCCCGGCCCAGTAGGCCGTAAACGACGCCTCCTGAAGGCGGCGCACGGTCTGCCGCGCCAGGTCCTTGAGGCGCGCGGGATCAGGCGCTTTCGCGGGGGAGGGCGGCATACTTCGGGATGTCCTCCAGCAGGGCGCAGAGCAGGGCCCGCATGCGCGGCGCGGCGGCGGTCGTGACGGCGACCGCGTCGGCGTGATTCAGGCGGGGGGCGTTGGAACGGGCGGCCCGGTTCGAAACGCAGGCGATTCCGAGCACGCGCATTCCGGCCGCGGAGCCCAGGAGCGCTTCAGGCACGGTCGACATGCCTACCGCGTCGGCGCCGGCGGCGCGCAGGGCGCGGATTTCGGCGGGCGTTTCGTAGACCGGCCCGCTGACCGCGGCGTAGACGCCGCGGGTCAGGGCCACTCCGGAGCGCGCGGCCGCGGCGTCGAGGCATAGTCGCAGCGGCGCGTCGTAGACGCAGGTCTGATCGGCGAAAAGCGGTCCCCAGAGAGGGTCGCGGTTGCCCACGAGCGGATTGACGCCCATCGCGTTGATATGGTCCGTGATCGTCATGAGGTCGCCCGGGGCGAGGTCCTCGCGAATGCCGCCGGCGGCGTTGGTCAGCACCAGGACCGACGCGCCCAGCTTGAGCGCGAGGTAGACGGGCAGGGCAACCGGCTCCCATCCGCCGCCCTCGTACCAGTGGCGGCGCCCGGCAAAAACCAGCGCCTCACAGCCGGCGTGGGTCGCCAGGCGGAGTTCGCCGGGATGGCCGGGGACTGCAAGCGCGCCGAGATGCGGTATGTCCGCGTAGCGCGTCCGGGCGCGCGTGGCGAGCGCGTCGAGCGCCGGGGCCCAGCCCGAGCCCGCGATCAGGGCGCAGTGCGGTCGGCAGGCGGGCAGGCGCGCGCATACCGCGGCCAGCGATTCCTCCATAAGCGCCATGTTCATGCGCCGGAGGCTAGCATGGGCCGGTTGCCCCGTCTATCTCGTCTTCTCGCCCTGTCGTCTTCTCGCCCGCGGCAAACACCCGCAGAAAAGAGGTTGCAATGAACGCCGGGCGGCTCTAGCATTCCCGCGGTTTTCCCCGCCAAAACGAGCGTACCTGTAGCTCAATTGGACAGAGCTTCTGACTACGGATCAGAAGGTTGCAGGTTCGAGTCCTGCCAGGTACGCCAGCACGCCGAACGCCACGGGAAGAATCGCCGAAGGGATGGGCTTTCAAATCGCGGATGCCGGCGTTCCGCCGCGCTGACCGACTCCAGGATGAATCGCGTCCGGCGGATCGACACATGGCGGGCCGCACAGAATGCCGCCGACCGTCTGCCTGAGAACCGCGGGCGCGCAAGGTTTTCTGACGAGCATCGCCGGACGGAACCCGGCGAGCTGCGTTTCCAGGTCAAGGCCTTCGTATCCGGTGAGAAAGAGGACCGGGATGTCGGGGCGCACCTGGCGCATGTTGCGGCAGACCTCAAAGCCGTTGGGTCCGGGCATGCCGATGTCGAGAACGACGAGATCAACGTCGAGCGGACTGCGATTGAAGATATCCAGAGCCTTGTATCCGTCTTCCGCGGTCGTCACTCTGAGTCCCATGTTTCCGAGCGCCCGCGATATCAGCGCCAGTATCGATGCCTGGTCGTCGACGACCAGTACGCGGCGGCCGCACAGCCTGCAGTCAGGCCACGGGGTCGCCGCATCCGGCGCCGCGAATTGGCGGTGACCGCCGACGATTGGGCACGTCTCTTGTCCACGATGCGCGCACGGCGCAGGATCGTTCACGCCTGCCTCTCCCGGAAGACCGCCGCGGCGGAAAGCAGCGGGCTGGTCTACCTCTCTGCGGGGAAGATAGCAGCGAGCGCGCCGGGCGGGAATCGGGGTTTCCCTGTTTGGAGGGTAGGGTTTTCACCTATACGTCGGCGGGACGCGCCGGGCGGGCCCTGCGGGCCGTGCGCGGAGGACCGCGGGCCGTTCAGAAACCGAAGCTGATCGACACGAGAGGCAGCCGCCCCAGGTCCGCGGAATAGGCGGCGCCGCCGTCGATGTCCGTCAGGCATGCTTCGAGGCGCTCCCGGTTATGGCGATGGGCGGCGTCCATGCCGCCGTAAATGCTGCCGGTGTACCATGTCAGCTCGAAGAAGGAGATTATGGCGAAAGCGCCCCACTGTTCGCGTTCGGCGGTGTGCGCCATGCCGAAGATGAAGAGCCCGTTGAGCAGCAGCGAGCGGGCGGCGTTGGCAAACTCTCCGGAATAGGCGTAGCCCAGTCCCGGGACGGCCCCGAGAGCGCCGCCGATCCACGGAATACGGTCGTGTTCCCGGCGGTAGCGCGCCAGGGATTGCCGCGCCTTGTCAGACGGGGCGGTGAGATCGTTGAGGGCCGCGGCGGCGCCATCCACGTCGCCCTGCAACAGCCTGGCGCGGGCCAGGCGTCGGGCGAGGAAATCGCGCAGCGTTTCATCCGGTGCGGCAGCGCCCTCGATCAACGTCGCGATATGAAACTCGGCTTCCGCGGCGCGGCCGTCGTCCAGGGCGGTTTCCGCCCTGAGCAGCGCGACCGGCGCGCGCAGGGCGGGGGAGCGGTCTTCGGCGCGGTCGAGCATGCGGGCGGCGAGGTCGCTCAGTCCGGCGCGGCGGTACTCGTAGGCGGCCGCCCAGTAATAGCCGGCCTGCTCCGCGGCGTCATCCGCGGAGAGCGCGAGGCGGCGGTATTCCACGGCGGCGGCCTCGTGCTGGCCGCGCGCGTCGAGATCGATTGCCAGTCGCCGGCTCACGTCGGGTTCCGCGGCGCGAGCCGGCGCGAGGAGGGCGCCGGTCCACACGACGGCAGCGACGGCCCGGGGAAGGCGTTTTGCCGCGGCGCCGACGCCCGGCCGGCGGCATCTTGCCGGCGGCGCCTTCATTTCATCCACCAGTCATGCGCTTCGACCGGATCGGCGTAGCGGCGCCGACCGCGCTCAAAGACGGGGTTCCGCGCCTCGGCCACCACGCTGGGTTCCCGCACGGCGCGGTCCGCGTACATGGCGATGCCGAGCAGGCCGTGCCTGCCAAGGGCCTGCAGGGTGTACTCGGAACAGGAGGGGAGCAGGGAGCAGCGCCGTCCCAGGGCGGGGGCAATCTGGGCGCGATACAAGAGGATGGCCCACCGGACCGGGGCGGTGAGCAGGAAGCGGGTCCGGCAAGGCTGGTCGCCGTCCGAAGGCCGGCGGAAAGCCGCGGAGGGATCCGCAAGGTCGCGGGCCACACGACCGCCGCGCGGCCGACCGGTTTCGCCGCGTACGCACGAGAGGCCGGACGATGCGCGGTTCTCGAGGGCCGCGGCTTCCGCGTTGCCGGGATCGGCGGCCAGAACCCGCCGGCTCTCGACAAGGCAGGCGCCCCAGGAGCCCTCGCCGCACAGTTCGGCGGCCAGGCGCAGGTCAACGGACCGGCCGTCGGCGGCGCGCGCGGCCGCAATGCATACAAGCGTCAAACCAAGAAGCCCGGGCCATGGGCCCGGGCTTCGCTGGTTCTTCGTTGGCCGTTTCCGGATCAATACCAGTTGGCCCCGTTCTTTTCAGCCCATTGGTGGGCCGTGATTCCGCCGGCGCATTCGATGCCGTCCCAGACGGCGATCACAAGGCCGACCACGGGGATGATGCGGCACCACTCGCGCCAGTGCATCTGGGCGCCCTCGTTCCATTCCGTGCCCTCGCGCAGGCCCCAGCAGCAGCCGACCAGGAAGGGCATGATGCCGCCCGGATTGCGCTGCACCTTGGCCTGGGACGCGGCCGGGAAGAGCGTGAGGCACAGGGCGATCAGTACACACAAGGTGATGAACTTCTTCATGGCTGCACTCCTTCCATCAGCGGATCAGTACCAGTTGGTGCCGTATTTCTCGGCGAACTGATGGGCGGTTGTGCCCGTGCCGCATTCGATGCCGTTCCAGATCATCATGACGCCCGAAGCGGCGCCGAAGATGAAGCCGACATAGGGAATCATGGCACCTGCCGAGAGGGGAAGGTGAACCCATTCACGCCAGTGGAGTTCCTTGCCCTCGTTCCATTCGGTGCCTTCGCGGATGCCCAGGCAGCAACCGATGAAGAACGCGGGCAGTCCGCCCTTGCCCTTTTCGGCCGCCTTCGCGGGCGCCTTCTCCTCCGCGCAGAATGCCTGCGCGGGGAGCAGCGCGAGCAGCCCGACGATGCACAACATCGCCACCACTCTCTTCATGCCATCCTCCTCCTTTCGAGAAAGATACCCAGAACCCGCCTGATCCTATGACGTGGCGCCGGGGGGAGCAAGCGGTTTTTTTGTTCCGCCCAGACGCACCACGCGCAGAATCTCGGCGTTGAGGTGCTCCGTGCCCTCCAGCGCGCGCGCGGGGACGCCGGACATGCCCAGCATTTCCTCGATCCGGACTGCCAGCGTAACGGGATCGAGAGGCTTGGGCAGGACGCCGCATACACCCTGGTCGAAGTATTCCTTCCAGGCGGATTCGTCTTTCGCTGCCGACGCGAAAACAACGCGGGTGTGCGCGAAGTCGGTCTTACGCCTGAGCGCCTCCATGAACTCCGGACCGGGCATGTCGGACATGTCGAAATCCAGAAGGAGAATATCCGGGCGCTCGGCCTCGAAACGCCGCAGTCCGTCGGAGCCGCCAAAGCCCAGCAAAGCCCGGAAACCGCCGCGCTCGCGAAGCGCCGTGGCCACCATGAGGAGGTCGCGGGTGGAATCGCTCACGACGAGGATGACGGGCGCTTCAGAGCCTTCGGCCGCGGCTTCTCCGCCCCGTGTGAGCAGCCGCCGCACATGGTTCAGGAGCGCCGCGGGCGCCAGGGGCCGGGCCAGATAGTCGTTGGCGCCGAGCTCGAGCGCCCGGACCATGGAATCCTCGGCATTGCGGGCGAGCAGCATCAGGATCGGCACACGGTTGAGGCGCGCCTGACCGCGCAACCGCTCGAGCACCTCAAGCCCGGACGGGCCGGCGATCTTCTCGTCAAGAATGATAAGGTGGTAAACGGCATGCCCCTCCGCTTCGGCAATCGCCCGTACGCCGTCGGTCAGCAGATCCACGGCCAGGCCTTCCTTCTCGAGCAGCTGTTCAACCACCCTGCCGGCGAGCGCGTCGCCGACGACGGCCAGCACGCGCCGGCTCCGTTCGGCGGGGCTGGACTGGCTGCCGGTCACGCGGTTGCCGCCCGCGGAGACCGACTGGAAAAGGTAGCGCTCGGCCTCGGCCATCAACTCGTCGGGCGACGCCGGTCCGCTGACGGAGGCGATGCCTCCGGACAGCGTTACGCCGACGGCAGCGCCGTCGGGAATCTCGACGCGCAGTCTTGCGGCCTTCTCGATGACCTTTTCCACGGCGCGCGCGCCGCCGAAACGGTCTTCCGACGGGAAGATGGCCGCGAACTTCGCGACGTCGCAGCGGCCCAGGACATCGGTGACCCGAAGGGACGCGGAAAGGAGCAGGGCGACGCGCCTGAGAACCTCGTTCGCCGCGGACTCGCCGTGCGCATCGAAGACGGCGCGGTGGGAGTCGACGGATATCAGGCCGAGCGCCAGGGGCACGCCGGACTCCGCGCAGACGCGGACGGCCTCGCCGACGCTCTCGCGGAAAGCCGCGCGGTTGAGCAGCCCGGTCAACAGATCGCGGCGCGCCTCGCGGATGGTTTCGTGGGCGCGGCGCAGGCGCGCCTTGATCCACGCCAGGACGGCATCCATGTCCAGCGGCTGCTCCATGATGCCGTCGGCGGCAAGCGCGAGGTCGTCCTCGCGGATGGACGGTCTGAGTTTGGGCGCAAGCACGAGGGCGGGAATCGAGGCCGTCAGCGGGCTGTCGCGCATGCGGCCGAGGAGGGCGCGGCCGTCGGCGTCGGGGAGGACGATATTGAGGACCACGAGCGCCACGTCCTGCTCGCGGAGCACGTGCTGAGCTTCCGCCGCGGTATCGGCGGCGGTCACGTCGCGGTCGGGGGCGCTCAAGGCGCCGCGGATCACTGCGGTGATCCGCGGATCGACGCCGACGACGAGAATGACGGTGGAGACCCGCTGGGCGCGGGCCGCCTCTTCGCGCAGCACGCGGATGAGGTGTTGAACGTGGACTTTCAGGGCGGAGCCGCTGCATTCCGCGACCGCGCCGGACGCGCGGGCGACTTCGTCGCATCCGTAGGCGACGGCCTGGTCGCGCAACGAGCGGGCCATGCGGCGCGCGGTCGGTTCGGCATCCGCCTCGCGGGCGGCAATGGCCTGCAGCAGGACCTGCAGCGCGTCGAGGCGCGGCGACAGGCGCTGCTGAAACCACTGTGTGGCTGCGTCCATAGGCCGCGCTTCCGCCGCGTCACTCCGGAATGTGTCCTTCGAGTTCCACGCGCAACATGCCGTCGTTTTCGGTGAATACCCGCGCGATGAGGCGCAGGGCGTTGGGATCGCGCGCGGATTCCTTTCCCGTTTCGCCGGCAAAGCGGCGCAGGAGCTCCTCGCCGCTCAGGGCCACGCTGCTGAGGACCGTGAGCGTGCCTCCCTCGATGGCCCGCGCCAGGCTTGGCACTTCGTCGGCCGGCCACAGGTCGCCCACGAAAATCACATCGGGCTCAAGGAGAAACGCGTTCCGCACGCCGTCGTCGAGCGCCGGCACCTCGATGCCGAGCTCGGTTTGCACCACGATCGAATTGCCGTGCGCCATGAGGTACGTCAGCGACCGCTCCAGCACGCAGATCACCGCGCGCAGCTTATCGTTCACGCAGCGCAGGAGGGCGTAGGCGAGCTTGCTGTTGGCGATGGCGCTCGTGCCGCAGATGGCGACCACGCCGCGGCGGCGCGAAAGCATGGCATCGCTGAGGCGGCGCAACAGGCGGGGGTCTCTCGATATGGAATCGATATCGGGCACCGTGAAAGGAACCCGGACGATGCGCACGGCCTTGGAGCCGCGCTGGGTGACATAGGCCACACGGAAGCGGCCGACGTCGGGCACGCCGAAAGAGAACGACCCCGCCTGCGGCAGGGCCGCGGTCTCGGGCTGCGCGGATCTTGCGCGCAGGGCCATGAGAGTGTCCATTGCGTCGGCGGAATCGAGCACGACGTTCAGGGCCAGTTCCACGCCGGCCAGCACGCGCGTGACCGGCGGCGCATTGGGCGCAATGATGATTTCGGCCGGGCCCTGCTGCTTTGAGAGGTAATTGAGGATGTCGCCGGATCTGTTCATGTCAGGCGTCTCATGCGAAACAGCGGCATGATGCGGCGACGATACCAGCAGACGCCGCCGGCGGTCAAGCGGCTGTTTGCGAGCGCAGCGGGGTGGCGGGGGATTTGCGGGAGATTCGGAAGGGGCATGCACCGGCGCCGGAACCCCGGCCGGGATCTTTTCGCCGGGGGATCAGTCCGCGTCCGGCCGGGCCGGAGGGGCGTCCGTGTAGGTCATGGCGAAGTCGTTGGTGAAGACGACACCGTGGAAGAAGCGGCCGGAATCGAAAAGCGTTTCGTCCACGGGGGCGTTGACCTTCAGGTTGTCGACGCGGCGCGTCTCGCGAATCTCCGATCCGTCGGGCATGAAAACGACGGCCTTGTGCTCGCGCGCGAGCCAGCAGCCGCCCGCCCGCACGAAGTCGCCGTAGTCGTACCGGCCGGTGCTCTCCCGCAGCTCGGCGGTCTTGAAAAACTCCAGGCGCGCCGGGCGCTCATTGGTGTCGCAGGAGACGACCACGTGCACGTTGGACGCCGCGTAGGCCCGCCGCAACGGAAACTCCGCGGTCGGCGGCAGCGCCCTTTCCGGGCAGTCCTGCAGCCGGATCAGGTTCTCCATGGGCGTGGCGGGTATGTTGCGCAGCGCGGCGGCCCATTCCGGGCTCAACTCCGCCACCGGCCGCGAGAAACCGCGCAGGCCGCCCTTTTCGTGGTAGTAGAGGCGTTCGCCGTCGCAGACAATGCGGCGTTCGGTCGGCGCGACGATCGCCACGTTGAGCAGGTTGGGCCGGCGGTAGGCCACGCGGCTGAGCAGGCGCACGGTCGCGTCGCCCGCGCTGGTGGTCTTGCGCACCGAGCAGGCGACCGATTCCAGGGACGCGTAGCGCGCGATCAGGCGCTGCACGAGGGTGTCTGCCTGGGCCCGCCCCGGGGCGGCGAAAGCCAGAGCCGCGCAGGCCGGCAGGATGATTCCCGCCGCGCGGCGCGGCGCATGGCCGGCTGTCTGGACATGAGGCGTCATGCGATCTTCGGGCGCACGAAAATGAAATACAGCGCGAGAACGGCGCCCAGCACATACATCAGCCAGCCGATCTGCCGGCCCCTGCCGCTGAGCAGCTTGACGGCGGGGTAGGCGAGAAAGCCGAGCGCAAGACCGTCGGCGATGGAATAAGTGAAAGGGATGCCCACGACGACCAGGAAGGCGGGAATGGCTTCGCTGTGGTCCGACCAGTCGACCTTGCTTGCGTTGCGCATCATCAGGGCGCCGATGACCACCAGGGCCGACGCGGTGATCGGCGGGTAGCTGCTGATCATCGCGATGACCGGGCTGAAGAGCAGCGCCGCAAGGAAGCACGCGGCGGTCACGAGGCTCGTGAGGCCCGTGCGTCCGCCGGCCGCGACGCCGGCCGCGCTTTCGATGTAGCTTGTGGTCGTGCCCGCGCCGAGGCAGGCGCCGATGAGCGTCCCGGCCTGGTCCGCAAGCATGGCCTGGCGGGCGCGGGGCAGCCGGTTGTCCCTGATGAAACCGGCCTGCTCGCCCACGCCGATGAGCGTGCCGATCGTGTCGAAGGTGTCCATGAAAAGGAAGAGGATGATAAACGGCCACATGCGTCCGGCCACGGCGTTCACCAGGTCCATCTTCAGCAGGGTCGGCGCGAGCGACGGCGGCGGGGAAACGATGCGCGCGGCGAGCGTGAAGCGGGCGGCCAGCATGGAATCGGCCGCGAATCGGGGCGGCAGGCAGGGAAGCGCCAGGCGCAGGCACACGGCCAGGGCCGAGGCCGCCGCGATGCCGATCAGAATCGCGCCGCGAACCCGGCGGGCCTGGAGCGCGGCCGCCACGACCAGTCCCGTGGCGAAGACCAGCAGGTCCGGCGGGGCCATGGCCGGGTTGAGCTTTACGGCGGTGCCGGGATCCGCGACGACGAGGCCGGCATTCTGCAGGCCGATGAACGCGATGAACAGGCCTATGCCCGCCGCCATTCCGTTCTTCATGCCGGGGCTGATCGCATCGAAGATCCGCTCACGGATGCCGAGCAGATATACCGCGTAGAAAAGAACGCCGGAAATGAAGACTACGCCAAGCGCCACGCGCCAGGGCTCGGCAAAGCCGGCGGCCGCCGCGGCCGGGATCACGCTGAAAACGAAGAAGAAGTTTTCCCCCATGCCCGGCGCGAGGGCAATGGGGTAGCGTCCGTAGAGGCCCATGATCGCGGAGGCGGCGGCCGCGGACAGGCACGTGGCGGTCATGACGGCGCCGGCATCCATCCCCGTCGAGATGCCGAACATCGATCCCGACAGCACGGCCGGCTGTACGAAGATGATGTAGGCCATGGTCAGGAACGTGGTCAGTCCGGCCAGCGCCTCCGTGCGGGCCGAAGTGTTGTTCGCCCTGAGGTTGAAGAGACGTTCCAGCATGACTTCCCGCCCCGGTACGCGCAGCCCCCGCGGGTCACCGGCGATACCGGCGGCCGCTCCCGGCAAATGATCCGGATCCGGCGTCAGTCAACCGGCCGCGAAACGGCAACCGGCCGCGAAACGCCCGCGCCCCTGTTCTCGGGCTCAGAACCGGATATTGAGCCCGCTGCGGGGCTGAACGCGGCCGTTGAAGCTCTGGGCGCCGATATGCCACGCCATCTTGGGGCTCCAGTACATCTCCAGGCCGGCCATGACGCGAAGGGCGTGACGGTGCGAACCGTTCTGTCCGGATTCTGGACTGAGGCGTAAACCGGTCCCGCGAAAAGGGCAATGCTGCGCGGGACAAAGAACTTGTGCCCCTCCAGATCGTTCACGATGCTCCCGGTGACCGCGGCGTTGATGTCCAGCAGCTCGACGCCGCGGCGGCCGCGCAATTCACCCACGGTGTAGGTGGCGTGGCAGTCGGCGTTCAGGCGCACGCGGTCTTCGAACAGGGTCGGGTCCATCAGATCGTGATCGAACAGGTTGAAATGCAATCCGGCGCCGTAGATGCCGGTTATCGGGGGCCGCTCGCGCCCGAACCGGTATTCGCTTCCGCCGGCCAGGCCGTAGAACGTGATCCAGCGGGCCACATCGTAGCCGAGGAACGCCAGCCCGGCGGATGTATTCATGGGCGTCGATCCGCTGCCGAAGGCGGTGACGCTGCGCTGTTCCGCGTACACAAGCGTGCCGCAACTCCAGTTCCCCAACTGGCGGGCGGCGATCATGTAGTCGCGGGAATCGTTGCTGGAGCCGACCGGGACCGCGCGGACGGGCTGTACGCCAGCGAGGATGACGGCGCCGACGACGGGAAGGAAGACGGAGGTTCTTTTCATGGCGCGTATGGTAGGAAGACGCGTCGGATCGCGGCAAGCGATTAATGGTTCTTTTTTCCGGTTCAAGACACGTTGCAATGGGGCAACGGCCATGCTACGGTTCGGCGCGCAGGGAAGGGAGGGTTGTCCGGGATGCACATGAAGCGCCTGCTTGCAGCGTGCCTGGCGGCCGTCGGACTGGCGGCGGCCGGCTGCCACCCCTGGCGCGCGCCGGAACGCCTCCACAAATACACGAGCGTCGACGAGGCTTTGCAGGAACCGGAGAAGGTCCTCTTTCTCGCCCTGGACGGGGCCGGGCTCAGCGCGCCGCCGCCGGAACTGGACCGTTTTCCGAACTTGGCCCGGCTGAGCCTGCGCCGCAATCCGATCGGCGAATTGCCGGCCTCCGTTGCCGGACTGACGTCGCTGAAATGGCTGGATCTGGGCGAAACCGGGCTGGCGGCGCTTCCGGCCGGGATCGGACGCTTGACCGGCCTGACCGCGCTCTACCTCAACTACAACGGATTGAGCGCCCTGCCGCCGGAGATCGGCGGCCTGAGCGAACTGGCTTATCTCAACCTTGACGGCAATGTTCTCACGGAGCTGCCCGAGGAAATCGGCTCGCTGTCGAAGCTCAGATGGCTGCGTCTCAACAACAACCGGCTGGCGCGCCTGCCCGAGCGCATCGGCGATCTTGCGGCCCTGCAACGGCTCTACCTGCAGGGCAACACGCTCAAACAGCTTCCGGAGGGGCTTGGGCGGCTGCGCGCCCTGACCGACCTGAGCCTGTCCGCCAACGGGCTGGAGAATCTGCCGCCGTGGATCGGCGAGCTGCGCTCCCTGGAAAGGCTGGACCTGGAAGGCAACGCGCTGACGACGCTTCCGGACGAGATCGGCGGTTTGACGCGGCTGAGCTGGCTGCGCCTGGAGCGGAACAACCTCTCGCCCGAAGCCAAGGCCAAGGTCAGGGCCCTGCTGCCTCGCTGCTACGTGACGTTCTGAGTTCTCGGAATGGATGATCGGCGCCGGATTGGGCGTGGCGTGAGCGCTATGGCAAAGACAACGGGCTGGCTGGCGGTGTGCTTGCTGGCGGTGTGCGCGCCGGCAGGCGCGGCGGAGCCGGCGCGCCTGACCGGTTCCCGGGCCGCCTACGAGGCCGCTCTGGACGCGGCCGGCCAGAAAGGCGAGCGCAAGCTGCAGGAACTGGAAGCCGCCTACGAAAGCGCGCTGCGCAACCTTGAAGAACAACTCCAGCGCCAAGGCGATCTGGAGGGCCTTCTCGCGGTGCGCGAGGAACGCGCGCGCCTGCGCTCGGGGGACCGGGAGCCGGCGGCGGCCGCAACCAATGCGCCGCAGCCGCTGGGCGAGACGCGGGAGAAGTACCGCGCGGCCCGCCGGGGCGCGGAGGCCGAAGCGGCCGCCCGGATCGTGGATCTCACCGACAGGTATCTTGCCGTCTTGAGCGGCATGCAGGCCGATCTGACGCGGACCGGCAAGATCGACGACGCCGTCGCCGTGAAACAGGAGGCGGAGCGCGCGCGCGGGAGCGCGACTTACACGTCGGCGGCCTTCGTGGCGGCGGAATACGCGGCGCGCATGAAGGCCGCGGCGGCCGATGCCGGCGCGGGAACCGCGGAAACGGCGCCGGTTGCCGGGGGGGGCGGGCGTCCGCCGGACGCCGTGTCTTTCGACGGTCACTGGTACAAGGTGTTCGCGTCCGGGGAGGGATGGGCCGCGGCCGAAGCGCGCTGCCGGGAGATGGGCGGATATCTGGCGTGTATGGGCACGCGCGGCGAAAACCGTTTCATCGAGAGAATAAGCGACGGTCGGAGCCTCTGGGTGGGCGGGTCGGACGCGGAAAGCGAAGGCGCGTGGAAATGGGTGAGCGGGGAGGCCTTCAGCTTCACGGACTGGGCCCCCGGGCAGCCCGACGGCCGGGCGGCGGATGCGGACTACATGTTCTTCGGGACCCCGGCGCGGGAGGCGCGCGAGCCGGAGGGATTCCTGGGCGGCAGACGCGACCTCAAGCCCCGCGCGTACGCGGGACACTGGTACGGCGCACTGGGCCAAGGGGGACATGCTCACTGGACCGTGCCCGCGGTTGCCGGCTTCATTTGCGAATGGGACCGGTAGCGCGGGCGCGGGGCAGGAAAGAGGTGTCCATGACGTAGCGGCGCGGGTTGCGGGGA
>VGWJ01000027.1 GCA_016873635.1 Lentisphaerota bacterium
GCGGTTTGGCACCTCGATGTCGGCTCATCGCATCCTGGGGCTGGAGAAGGTCCCAAGGGTTTGGCTGTTCGCCAATTAAAGCGGTACGCGAGCTGGGTTCAGAACGTCGTGAGACAGTTCGGTCCTTATCCACTGTGGGTGCAGGAGATTTGAGGAGAACATTCCTTAGTACGAGAGGACCGGGAATGACGTACCTCTGGTGTTCCAGTTGTTCCGCCGGGAGCATCGCTGGGTAGCTATGTACGGAACGGATAAGCGCTGAAAGCATCTAAGCGCCAAGCCTCCTCCAAGACTGGATCTCCCTATCCGTCGCAAGACGGATCTGAAGGCTGGTTGAAGACTACGACCTTGATAGGCCGGGCGTGCAAGTCCCGCGAGGGATTCAGCTGACCGGTACTAATCAGCCGTGAGGCTTGACCATTTTTCCATTTTCGATTTTCGATCGCGGACTCCCGCTGGCGGGAACCCGCCGGGAATCGAATGATCGGCGAAGCTGCTTCGCCCGTTCTCTATGTCAGTGAGCGGCTGGTGCGCAGCGGCAGGCGGCGAGGGATTTATCGCTGCGCCTGCGATGCGCCATCTGCCGCTCGCCATTTTTCCCGGTGACCATGGCGAGGAGGTAACACCCGTTCCCATACCGAACACGGAAGTGAAGGGCCTCAGCGGCGATGGTACTGCGGGCTAGACCGCGGGAGAGTAGCACGTTGCCGGGTTTTTCTTGCAGAGAGCCCCCCGTTCGGGGGGCTCTCTTTTTTTTGGCGGCCTGTTCTGCGCTTGCGCGGCGGCGCGCGTCATGCTAGGGAGGAAAGACCACGGAGGGCGCATGCGCAGGCGCGGCGAAGAAACCGGACGCGAAGGAGCCTCGGAGCGTTTGCCCCGCCGCAGCGTGTTCCTGAACCTGTTCCTGTCGATGGTGGTTTTCGGCGTCCTGATCGGGTTGATCTTCCCGCCGTTCGCCGAAATCGTGCTGGACGTGGACGAAGCCCTCTCCGCCTACTTCTTCGCCATGTGCGTCGCGGCGGGCGCCATCGTGGGGTTGTTCAACTTCCTGCTCTTCCGGCTGGTTGTCTCGCGCGCCATTGACCGCGTGGCCGGCGCCATGCGCGGCATGCTGGCGAGCATGGAGTCGGCGGAACGCATGGATGACGGGGCAAGTCTCAAGCTGCCGATCAGCACGCGCGACGCGATCGGCCGTATCGAACGGTCGTTCAACGAGATGGCGGACGCGGTGGCGCGCCGGGTGAACCTGGAATGGAGCACGCGATCGCTGCTCTCCCTGCTGTCCACGAGCGTGGAACTGCCCGACGTGGCCGGCAGGATACTGCGGGGGCTTGTGGACGCCTCGGGCGCGATGGCCGGGCTGATCTACTGCGACACGGGCGAGGGCTTCGACCGGGTGGCCGACACGGGGGTGGACATCACCGAGCACGTGCCGGAACGCCTCAGCGCCCGCCTGGGGCCGGTGACCGGCGCCATGCAGAGCGGCCAGATCACCGCCCTTACGCCCGGGGAGGGCGGCCTGCAGTGGATCCGGCACTCGACCCCCCTGGGGCGCTTCCAGCCGGGCAGCATTGTGCTGGTCCCGCTCACGGCGAAGGGGCAGGCCGCGGGCATTGCCATCCTGGCGTGCGACGCCCGGACACTGACCGCCGGGCAGCGCCAGCTTCTGGAAGCGATGCGGACGCAGGTCGCGCCTCACCTGCAGAACGCCGTGCTGCACGGCAAGATCCGGGACCTGGCGGCCATTGACGACCTGACGCGCATTCTGAACCGCCGCTTCGGCGTGCGGCGCCTCAACGAGGAGTTTTCGCGCTCCGTGCGCCACGGCGTGCCCGTGAGCGCGGTGATGTTCGACATAGACCATTTCAAGCAGTTCAACGACGCGCAGGGGCATGACGCCGGCGACGCGGTCCTGAAGCATGTGTCCCGGCTCACCGAGAAACACGTTCGCGTCGGCGACGTGGCCTGCCGCTACGGCGGCGAGGAGTTTCTGATCATCGAGCCGGGAGTCGGCATGGCCGAGTCCGCCCGTGTTGCGGAGCGGTTGCGAAGCGTGATTCAGACTTCGCCCGTGACGTGGGAGGAGAAAGCGCTGGAGGTGACGGCGAGCTTCGGCGTGGCAACCTGGCCGCTGGTTCCGGCCTCGTCAGCCGAGGAGCTGATCAGCGCGGCGGACAAGGCCCTCTACCAGGCCAAGGAATCCGGCCGGAACAGGGTCTGCGTGCACCGCGGGGACACGATCGTTGCCGGCGCCGGCGTGGCCGCCGAGGGCGCCTGAGCGGGTTTCAGAGCGGGTCCAGGATCCAGCGCTTGTTGTACCAGAACCACTGTTCCGGCCGGTCGCGAACGGCGCGGTCAATGACGGCAAAGACCTCTTCGGTCATGCGTCGGACATCCGCGCCCCTGTCCGCGGCGGCGTCGGGGCGGATCGGGTCCCAGACGCGGATGCGGTGGCGCGTCCATGCCGCGCGTTCGGCGCAGCAGGGAAAGATCGGAACGCCGGCCGCGTGCGCGAAGGCCGCCATGCCCCTGGCGACGTTGGCCCTGCCTCCCAGAAAAGGAACGGACAGGCCCGGCGAGGCGGAACGCACGTCGGGCAGAATCGCAAGCACGCCGCCTTCGCGTATTCGCCGGACGACCTGCCGCAGCGTGCCGCTGCCGCGGGCAATGGATTCCGCGCCCGGGCTGCGCCGCAGACGGTCGAGGTAGGCGTTCGCGAGAGGGTTCTTCTGGGGCGCGGCAATGCTGAAGATGGGCAGGCCGGCCTGGCGACAGACCGCGGCGGCAAGCTCCCAGGCGCCCATGTGCGGGCAGGCCAGCACCGCGCCTGCGCCGCCGCCGGCGTGCCTGCGCAACGTTTCCAGGAAGTCCGCGCAGTCGCAGACCGAAGCGGTATACTCCGGCGTAACGCGCGGCAGACGAAGCGTTTCCACCGCCGTGAAGACAATGCCAAGCCACGAACGCCACGCTGTGCGGCGGACTTCGCGCGCGCGCATACCCGGCCCGAAGACCTGGCGGATCCGGCGCATCGCGGCGGCGGCGCGGAACCGGAACACGAAGTGCGAAAGAAACGCCACCGCCCAGCCCACGGCCAGGGCCCCGCGGTAGGGCAGCAGATTGACAAAGAGGGACACAGCCCGGAGAGCGAGATACTCGATGACGTGTTTCGGGCGATGAGGCATGCGCGAAGATAGCGGATGGAACGGCCCCGCGCAAGCGACGACGGGCGCGCGGCGGGGCGCCCGGAACCGCGGAAGATGGAAGACTGGAAGATCGGAGGATGCGGATCAGGAAGAGGCAGGGCTACAGGGGCTTTCCCCTTCGCATGATGCTCAGGAGAGGGCTGGGCCGCATGCTCACGGCGTTCTCGGGACAGACTTCGTGACAGCAGCAGCAGCCGATGCAGGCTGAGGCCGCCAGCTCGGGCCGGACGCGGCCGCGTCGTTCTTCCGGCCGGTCATTTGCGCCGCCCGGGGCCTGTGCCGGAAGACGGAGGGCCTGCGCCGGGCACGCCCTGACGCAGCGCCCGCAGCCCACGCAGCGGTCGGAGAATGCGGGGCGGATCCACACCAGCGGGCGGATCAGGCGGACGACAGCCGAAGGAATGAGTCGCGGGAGGACGGCGCCGGGCGTCCGGAACGAGGCCGGCGCCACGCGCGCGACGGTTTCGCCCGCGATCTCGACGGGGTCGTCGAGCCTTCCGTCCGTCAGGACGGCGAGATAGGCCACCGCCGACGGCTCGATGCGCAGAATGCGGCAGAGCGTCAGATCCAGCGCCACGGCGTCCGCGGAAGCGGCCAGGAAACCCAGTTGCACCGGCTCGCCGGCGGACGGTCCGTCGCCCGACATGCCCCGTATGCCGTCGGCTATGCTCAGGTGGGGGCGTGCCGTCCGGTAGACCGCGGCAAGCAGACGGCCGAAGGCGGCGACCGTAGGATGATCGCGGTGCAGTTGCGTCTTCTGATAGCCGGGCACGGCGCCGTACATGTTCTTCACCGCGGCGGTCAGCGTCATGAGCACGTGCGTCTTGACTTTCGGCACGTTGATGATGACATCGGCGTCGAGCACCGGCCGGGCAATGCTGAAACGGCAGCCGTCCTTCTCGAAAGCCACGGAGCCCGCCTGCTCCAGGTTCAGCAGCGGGACGTCTTCCTCCGCGCACATGCGGCGGAAGCCGCTGGCTTCCCAGACTTTCGTCAGTTTGGCGACGCTGTTGGGGCTGTCGGCCACAAGCGGTTTGCCGCCCGCCTGCCTGACGAGGCGGACCAGGGCGCGCACGACCGCGGGATGCGTGGTCACGGCCCGTTCCGGCTCCTTGTCGGTGAGGAGGTTGGGCTTGACGAGCACGGACTGGCCGGGGCGGACAAAGGCCCCGATTCCGCCCAGGTGCGCCAGCAGGGCGCGGAGCGCTTCGTCCAGGCCGGGGCCGTAGCCGGCACAGGCGGCCAGCGCGACCTTGCGCGGGGCTGTTCCGGATTCAGGCACGGGCGGAAGATAGAGGAAGAGGGCGGCGTTGACAAGACGCCCGTCGGGAGGTATTCACCATTGCCGGGCCTGCGTCCCGCGGGCGCGCGGCAACGCGGCAACCGTCAGGCGCCGCGCCGAGGTGCGGGAATGAGACTGCTGTTGTACAACCTCAGGTACTGCGCGGGCACCGGGCGGCGTTTCCACCTGCCTCTGCCGTGGAGCGGCTACCTGAAGCGGTCGGAGGAAAACCTCGATCAGATCGTGGCTTTCATACGTTCGCTCAGGCCGGATATCGTGGGGCTGGTGGAAGTGGACGCCGGCTCTTTCCGGTCCGGACGCCGCAACCAGGCGGAGGTGATCGCGGACGCGCTGGGGCACTACCACATCTACGAGTGCAAGTACGACGAGCTTTCGCTGGCGCGCATGATTCCCGTGATGAACAAGCAGGTCAACGCGTTCCTCACGCGCGATACGATCGTGAACGAGCGTTTTCACTACTTCGACCGCGGTCTCAAGCGCCTGACGATCGAGCTGGAGCTGGACAACCTCGTGGTGTTCCTCGTCCACCTTTCGATCGGGTTTCGCGTGCGGCACAGGCAGCTTTCCGACCTCTTCGACCTGGTCAGGAGCGTGCGCAAGCCGCTGATCGTGGCGGGTGACTTCAACCTGCTGACGGGCGAACGCGAGCTGCGGCTGTTTCAGGCGGCGACCGGCCTGCGGAACGCCGCCGTGTCGCCCTATCTTTCCTATCCGAGCCGGCTGCCGCGGCGGTGCCTGGATTTCATCCTGCACAGCCGCGAGATTCAGGTGCTGGGCTTCGATGTTCCGCGTGTGCTTCACTCGGACCACCTGCCCCTGGTGTGCGACTTCCGGGCGGCCGGCGCCGGGGTGTAGCTTGCGTGCGGCGGCGCCTTTCGGCCGAGACCGCCGCCAGCACGATCGCCCAGGCGACGACGCCGGCGGCGAGCGTGAACTTCTGCGGGAGCGAAAGGCGCGGGACGACCTGAACGTCGCGACTGCCCGAGTCGCGGGGTGACGGGCCTCAGCCCGCCTCCGCGCACGGCGCCAGCAGCGCCACGGCCGCCGCCAGCGCAATGCCCAGCAGTTCTTTCCTGGTCAGGGGCACGCCCGTTCGCCTCCCGCCCGTCTATTCGCCGAAGGCTTCGTCGAAGACGCGATCGGACTTGGGGAAGTCCAGCGCCTTGACGAACCGGCACGCTTCGACGGCGCCGAACTCGCGGTCCATGGCGGCGTCTTCCCACTCCACGGAGAGCGGCCCGTCATAGCCCAGCACGTTCAGCGCGCGGATGATCTCCTCGAACTTGATTCCGCCGCGCCCCAGGCTGCGGAAGTCCCAGCCGCGGCCCGGGGTCCCGAAGTTCAGGTGCGAGGAGAGAATGCCGCTCTGCCCGTCCAGCGTGAGCGCGGCGTCCTTCATGTGCACGTGGTAGATGCGGTCGCGGAACGTCTTGAGGAACGCCACCGGATCCACCATCTGCCAGTGCAGGTGGCTGGGGTCGAAGTTGAAGCCGAAAGTCTTGCGGCGGCCGACGGCGTCCAGCGCTTTCCTGGCCGTGACGATATCGTACGCGATTTCGGTGGGATGCACTTCCAGCGCGAACTTCACCCCGCAGCGGTCGAAAACGTCCAGGATGGGATTCCAGCGCCGGGCGAAGTCCTTGAAGCCCTTCTCGACCATCTCCGCGGAGACGGGCGGGAAACTGTAGAGCATGTGCCAGATGGACGAGCCGGTGAACCCGTTCACGACTTTCAGGCCCATGTTGGCCGCGGTGCGCGCCGTGTTCTTCATGGCCTGGACGGCCCAGCGGCGCTTGGCCTCGGGGTCGCCCTTGCAGGACTTGGGCGCGAACATGTCGGAACGCTCGTCGTCGTTGAGATCGCAGACCAGTTGTCCGGCGAGGTGATTGCTGATGGCGTAGACTTTCAGGCCGTACCGGGCGAGGATATCCACGCGGCCGCGGGCGTAGGCCTTGTCGCGCGCGCCCCTGTCGACGTCCACGTGGTCGCCCCAGCAGGCCAGCTCGAGCCCGTCATAGCCCCAGTCCGCGGCCCGCTTGGCAAGCTGCTCCAGGGGGATATCCGCGAACTGTCCCGTGAACAACGTAACCGGTCTGCCCATGGCTCATTCCTCCTTTCGCGTCGGCGCGCGCTTCCGGCCGCCGGGCCGGCGGCGTCATTCGGTCTTCAGTTCCACCCACTTCTCTTTCTGCCGCGCGCTGGTCAGCACGGCGTCCAGGAAAGCCATTCCGCGCAGGCCGTCCTGCACGGAAGGATAGTCCGCCGCTTCGTGGGCGGGCTTGTCTTCAAGGCGCTTCGCCAGATCCCCGGCAAAGGCGTCGTATATGTTGGCGAAGGCCTCGACGTAGCCCTCGGGATGGCCGGCGGGCAGGCGCGTGGCGGCCGCCGCTTCCTTGCCGGGCCCGGGCATGGCGGTCCGCCGCCGTTCCGCGGGGCGGTCGGGCCACAGCGCGTGCAGCGTGTTGGGTTCCTCCTGCCGCCAGGCAAGGGAGCCCTCTTCGCCGTAGACGCGGATGTTCAGCCCGTTCTCCTCGCCGACGGCGATCTGGCTGGCCCACAGCACGCCCGTTGCGCCGCCGTCGAAGCGGAGCAGCGCGGAGGCGTCGTCGTCCAGCAGCCGGCCCTTCACGAAAGTGTGCAGCGCGGCGCACACCGCGCTGATGCGCTGCCCGGCGATGTATTCCGCCAGGTTGGCGCAGTGGCTGCCGATATCGCCCATGCAGCAGGTGTCTCCCGCGCGCTTGGGGTCCGTCCGCCACGCCGCCTGCTTCTGGCCGGACGCCTCCAGCCGCGTGGCGAGCCAGCCCTGCGGGTATTCCACCACCACGCGGCGCACGGCGCCGATGCGGCCGTGCGCGACCAGCGCGCGCGCCTCCCTGACCATGGGATAGCCGGTGTAGTTGTGCGTCAGGCAGAACAGCAGCCCCGAGCGCTTGACCTTGCGCGCGAGGTTGACGGCCTCGTCCATGGACGTGGTCATGGGCTTGTCGCAGACCACGTGGAACCCCGCGTCCAGCGCGGCCATGGCCACGGGATAGTGCATGTTGTTGGGCGTTACGATGCTGACGAAGTCCATGCGCTGGCCGTCGGGCAGCCGCGCCTCCTTGCGCAGCATCTCGCGGTAGGTCCCGTAGACCCGGTCGGACGCCAGGAACAGGTCGCGGCCGCTCTCGCGGGACTTCTGTCGCGTACGGCTGAAAGCGCCGCAGACCAGTTCGATCCGCCCGTCCATAAGCGCGGCCATGCGGTGCACGGCGCCTATGAAGGCGTCCCGCCCGCCGCCGACCATGCCCATGCGGAGCTTGCGGTTCATTTGTCTCTCCCTCGATTTTGAACGACAATCATGTAAAACGTGACAACGCGTGTCAAGATCATCTAGTATCGCCCGCATGACCGAAGCGACGGGGGACCAATACCGGGAACAGCGCCTGGCCAACATGCGCGAGCTCCAGCGCATGGGCTACGATCCGTTCGGAAGCGCGTTTGCGCGCACCGGCACGCTGGCCGAGATCAGGGCCGCCTTCGCCGCGGGCCGCGAAGTCAGCGCCGCGGGCCGCATCGCCACGATGCGCGACATGGGCAAGAGCCGGTTCATGGACCTGCGGGACGGCTCGGACCGCTTCCAGATCTACCTGCGGCGCGACGCCCTGGGGGAAGAGGGTTTCGCGGCCGCCGGCCGCCTGGACCTGGGGGACCACATCGGCGTGACCGGCGCGCTGTTCACGACGCGGTCCGGCGAGCAGACGATCGAGGTGCGCGCGTGGCGAATGATGGCCAAGGCGCTGCGGCCGCTGCCGGAGAAGTGGCACGGGCTCAAGGACGTGGAAGCGCGCTACCGGCAGCGCTATCTCGACCTGGCCTGC
Organism: Lentisphaerota bacterium; assembly: GCA_016873635.1. GTDB lineage: Bacteria > Verrucomicrobiota > Kiritimatiellia > UBA8416 > VGWJ01 > VGWJ01. The sequence goes on from VGWJ01000027.1 coordinate 8,370, forward strand.
AACCCCGAAACGCGCGAGATTTTCGCGCGCCGCAGCCGCGCCGCCGCGGCCGTGCGCGCCTTCCTGAACGCGCGCGGCTTCCAGGAAGTCGAGACCCCCATGATGCAGCCCCAGGCCGGCGGGGCGGCGGCGCGGCCCTTTGCCACGCACTACGCCGCGCTGAACGCCGACATGTTCCTGCGCATCGCCCCGGAGCTCTACCTCAAACGCCTGCTGGTGGGCGGCTGCGACCGCATCTTCGAGCTCAACCGCTGCTTCCGCAACGAGGGCCTCTCCCGGACCCACAATCCCGAGTTCACGATGCTCGAGATCTACGAGGCCTACGGCGACGTGCAGAGCATGAAACGCCTGGTGACCGACATGGTCGCGCACCTGGCCGACACCGTCTACGGCGGCCGCGCGGTCAGGATGGGCGAAACGACGATCGATCTGAACCCGCCCTGGCGCGAGGTCGCCTACCGTGAACTGCTCGAGGAGACCATGGGCGCCGGATGGCACGCGCTGCCGGCGGACGAGGCGCGGCGGCGCGCCGCGGAGCGGGGCGTTGCGGCGGAACCCGGCTGGGGCCTGGCCGAGATCAGCCACGAAATCTACGAGAAGGTCATCGAGCGCACGCTCGTGCAGCCCACCTTCGTCACGCGGCTGCCGGCGGCAATCGTGCCGCTGGCCCGCGCCTGTCCCGACGACGCGTCGTGCGCCGACGTTTTCGAGCTGGTCATCGGCGGCCAGGAGATCGCGCCGGGCTACACGGAGCTGAACGATCCGCTGGAACAGCGCCGCAGGCTCGAAGGCCAGGCGGGGGCGGACCGCGAGAAGGTCGACGAGGATTTCCTGGAGGCGCTCGAGCACGGCATGCCGCCCGCGGGCGGCATGGGCGTGGGCATCGACCGGCTGCTGATGGTCCTGTCCGGCGCCGAGGCCATCCGGGACGTGATCCTGTTCCCGCAACTGCGCCCGCGAAAAGAGCCGTGAAGCCGTAGCCGGATCCGGGCGGACTGAAGGTTGGAAATATGGTTCCGTTCTCGCTGTTTCTCGCGCTGAAATACCTGAAGCCCAAGCGGTCCTTCATCTCGGTGGTCACCGCCATTTCCGTGGTCGGGGTGCTGCTCGGCGTGGCCATCCTCGTCATCGTGCTCTCGGTGATGACCGGCTTCGACAACATGTGGCGCGACAAGATCCTGAGCTTCAAGCCGCACCTGACCGTCGTGGGCCGCCTCGGGCCGGTGCAGAACGAGGAGGAGGTCTGCCGGACGGTGGAGGCGATCCCGGGCATCAGCGGCGCGGCGCCGGTGATCCAGACCCTGGTGCTGATGCAGCACGCGGGCATGGCCACCGCGCCCGTGGTCGTGGGCGTGCCTCCGGAACGGGCCGCGCGCGTGAGCCGCGTGCCGGATTTCGTGCCCGAGGGCGCCTTCGACATCGAGGGCGATCACGCCGTGGTGGGCATCGATCTGGCGCGCAGCATGCGCCTGGGCGTGGGCGACCGCGTGCTGGTCTATTCGCCGCAGAACGTCGTCTCGCCGGACGAGATGTACCTGCCCGAAGAGCTGACCGTGACCGGCCTGTTCGAGCTGGGCATGTGGGACTTCGACTCGCGCTTCATGCTGACGTCGCTGGACACCGCGCGCGACCTGTCCGGCGTGGAGCAGGGCGCGGATGCCGTGCACATCATGACGGCCGATCCGTTCCGCTTCGACGAATACGCCGCGCGCGTGCGCGAGGCGCTGGGACCCGCCTGCGTGGTCCGCACGTGGCGCGAGGTCGACGAGCTGATGTTCAGCGCGCTGAGCCACGAGAAGACCATCATGTTCGTGCTGCTGGTGTTCATCACGATCGTGGCGATCTTCTGCGTGACCAACACCCTGATCGTGATCACGGTCCACAAGACGCATGAGATCGGCCTGCTGAAGGCGATCGGTTTCAGCTCGGCCAAGATCATGGCGGCTTTCGTGCTGCACGGCTGGATCCAGTGCCTGGCGGGCGTGGCGGCGGGGATCGGCCTGGGCTTGCTGGTGCTCAACAACCTCAACGCCGTGGCGGCGTGGCTGGGCTCCATGAACCTCAACGTCTTTCCCAAGGAGATCTACCGCCTGAGCGAGATTCCGTGGAGCACGTCTTTCGGGGAAATCGCCCGCATCGCGCTTTTTGTCATGGTCTTCTGCACGCTGGCGAGCATAATACCCGCGGGGTGGGCGGCGCGGCTGGACCCGGTGGAGGCCCTGCGCAAGGAGTAACCATGCGCGTCGCGCAGAAAGGCGTCAAGCCGGTCGCGGGGAGGGAACTCATGACGGCATCAGCCCGTTCCGGCGCGACGCGCGACCCTTCGGAACTGCTGCGCGCGGCGAACGTGCACAAGACCTACCAGATGGGCCGGCACGAACTGTGCGTGCTCAGCGGGGCGGCGCTGCGCGTGCGGCGCGGCGAGTCCGTGGCCATCGTGGGCGCCAGCGGGGCCGGCAAGAGCACGCTGCTGCACATCCTGGGCGGCCTGGACCGGCCGCAGACGGGCGGCGTGTGGCTCGACGGCGAGGATCTGTACGCGGCCCCCGCCGCGCGGCGGACGCTCCTGCGGGCGACCAAGGTCGGCTTCGTGTTCCAGTCGTATCACCTGCTGCCCGAAATGGACGTGCTGGAGAACGTGATGCTGCCGGCCATGGCCGTGACGCGCAGCGGGGCGCCGCGGCGCAACATGCGCCGCCGCGCCATGGGGCTGCTCGATGCCGTGGGCCTCGCCGCGCGCGCGGCCCACACCCCCATGGAGCTTTCCGGCGGCGAGCAGCAGCGCGTGGCCGTGGCCCGGGCCCTGATGAACGACCCCGACATCATTCTGGCCGACGAGCCCACCGGGAACCTCGACGACGACACGGGCCGGCAGGTCCTGGACCACCTCTTCGGCCTTTCGCGGCACCGCGGCCGCAGCCTGGTCGTGGTCACGCACAACGAACAGATCGCGTCCGCCAGCGACAGGGTCCTGAACCTGCGCGACGGCGCGCTGCACGAGATCTGAACGCGGACGATTGAGATGAAGCCGGCAATGTCCTGCCGCTCATTCGGGTCGGCCGTTTTGCTTGCCGCGGCCCTCCTGCCGCGCCTTCCCTGCCGCGGGCTGACGAAGGCGCAGCGCGACGCCGTCCGGCGGCAGGTCGTGCCTTCGTCTTCCGGCAGCGCTACGACGCGGGCTACTTCCGCCGCGCGCTGGAGTGAAGCGGCCGCCTATTCCCTGCGCGCGCGGAAAAAGTCGGTGAGCAGCGCGGCGCACCTGTCCGCCAGCACGCCCGCGACGACCTCGCAGCGGTGGTTCAGGCTGGGGTTCTGCAGCGCGTTGAAGAGGGCCACGCCGCCGCGGCGCGGGTCCGGGGCGCCGTAGACGACGGTCGGAATGCGGGCCAGCACAATGGCGCCGGCGCACATGATGCACGGCTCCTTGGTGACGTACAGCACGGTCCCGGTCAGACGCCAGTCGCGCACGGCTTCGGCGGCCTGGGTGATGGCGATCATCTCGGCGTGGGCCGTGGGGTCCTTGAGCAGCTCCACCTGGTTGTGCGCCCGCCCGATCACCGTGCCCGGCGGCAGGTCCGGCGTCTCCGCGGTGGTCACGATCACGCAGCCGGCGGGCACCTCGCCTTCCGCCGCGGCGGCTTCCGCCTGCCGGACGGCCAGGAGCATGAAATCCTCGTGGGTACGGGGCTGCATGGTTCGGGTTCTACGGGCCGGAGAATGACACATACGCCGGGGCGGCGCAACCACGACCGACAGCACGACCGATTTCTCTATCTCCTTGTCAAGACCGCGACGGGACGGTATTCATTGCGGCGTGAGACCGGGAACGGTCCGGAAAGGGAGTATGCGGCATGGCGTATGAAGTCCTGGCCCGAAAGTGGCGGCCCCGGCAGTTCGACGACGTTGTGGGGCAGGACCACGTTACGCAGACTCTGAAAAACGCCATCAAGAGCGACCGGCTCGCCCACGCCTACCTCTTTGTGGGGCCGCGCGGGATCGGCAAGACCTCCATCGCCCGCATCTTCGCCAAGGCCCTGGACTGCGAGAAGGGCCCCACGCTGAACCCCTGCGACGCCTGCGACGCCTGCCGGGAGATCGCGCGCGGCGCCAGCCTGGACGTCATGGAAATCGACGGGGCCTCCAACAACGGCGTCGAGCAGGTCCGCGACCTGCGCGAGACCGTCAAGTACGCTCCCGCCCGGGGCAGGTACAAGATCTACATCATTGACGAAGTGCACATGTTGAGCACCGCGGCGTTCAATGCCCTGCTGAAGACGCTCGAAGAGCCGCCGCCGCACGTGAAGTTCATGTTTGCCACGACCGAGCCGGAGAAGATCCTGCCCACGATCCTCTCGCGGTGCCAGCGCTTCGACCTGCGGCGCATTCCCGAGCCGCTCATCGCCGCCCGCCTGAAGGAGATCGCCGAAGCCGAGGGCATCAAGATCGAGGAAGAGGCCGTGCTGGCCATCGCGCGCGGGGCCGAAGGCGGGCTGCGCGACGCGGAATCGGCCCTGGACCAGCTCGTTTCCTTCTGCCGCGGCAAGATCGCGGAAGAGGACGTGCTGTCGGTCTTCGGGCTGGTCGCGCGGCGCGCGCTGGAGGAACTGGCCGAGAACACGCTCAAGGGCGACGTCGAGGCGCTGGCGGCCGGCGTGGCCGCCCTGGACGGGCAGGGCAAGGATCTGCATCGCCTGCTGGTCGAGCTTATCGGGCATTTCCGCAACCTGCTGATCGTGCTGCACGTGAGCGACCCGGAAGGCGTCCTGGAGCTTTCCGGGAGCCAGATGCAGGTCCTGAAGCGCCAGGCCGGACTGGCGACCCCGGGGCGCGCCATGCGCGTCGTGGAGATCCTCGCCGAGGCGGCGGACGCCATGCGTTTCGCGCTGTCGCGGCGCACGCTGCTGGAAACGGCGCTCATCCGCTGCGCGCGCGCGGCCAGCGTGGCGTCGCTGGAAGACCTCCTGGCGGCCGTCAACCGCCTGCTGCGCGAAGGCGGCGGCGCGGAGCAGGTCCCGGCCTCCGCCGGTCCGGCGCGCTCCCCGCAAGGGGCCCGCGACGCGGAACCGTCCGCGGACGCGCGGCGGATGCCGGCTCCGGCCGCAACCCCCGCGGCCGCGGCCGGCGGCGGTTCCGCGGACGCGCCGGACGAACTCGAAGTGCTGCGCTCGCGGTGGCCGGAAATCATGGAGGCGGCGGCGAAGTTCTCGGTCATGGCCAGAACGCTGCTGACCGACGCCTGCCCGGCGGCCGTGGAGGGCGACAGGGTCACGATCGCGCTCGATCGCGAGTTCGCCGAAGAACAGCAGGAGATCGACGCGCCGCGCAACCGGATGGCGGTCGAGCGCGCGCTGCGCCAGGTCCTGAAGCGGTCGGTGGCGGTCGCGTTCACGCTGGGGGACGCGCCGTCGAAGCGCGCCGGCCGCCGCGCGCCCGCGCAGAACGCGGGGCCGCCGCCGGCGGAAGCCGCGGCCGCGCCGCCCGCCGCGGCCGCCGCGCCGGACGGACCCGAGCCCGCCGCGGGCGGGCGGAAGCGCAAGGCCTGGGCGGACGATCCGGCCGTGCGCAAAACGATGGATGTTTTCAAGGGCACCATAGTGGAAATCAGGGAGTAGGGCATGGCGAATTTCATGCAGATGATAAAGCAGGCGACCTCGCTGCAGCGCGACATGAAGAAGGTCCAGAAGGAGCTGGCGTCCAGGACGGTGGAATACGACGCGGCGGGCGGACGCGTGCGCGTGGTGGCGCGGGGCGACTTGAGCGTGGCCAGCATCGACATCGCGCCGGAATACGTCGAGTCGGCCGCGCGCGCCAACCTGGGGCGCGACCTGGCGGCGGCCGTGAACGGCGCGCTGGCCGCGGCCAAGAAGGAGGCCGGCCGGGAGATGGCGAAGATCACCTCCGGGCTGGGACTGCCGGCGGACCTGCTGGGGTAGGCCGGATCACGGTCCGCGGCGCGCGCGCGTCGCGCGGCGAGGGGGCGCGGAGAAAGAGGCAGGCGGCCAAATGGATGCGCTGGACAGGCTGACGGCGGCGTTGAGCCGCCTGCCCGGCGTCGGGCGGCGGTCCGCGGAGCGCATGGCCGCGCGCATCGCGCGCGGCGCGGACGGATACGTGGGCGAGCTGGTGGCGGCGCTGCGGGCGGTGGAGGCGAACGTGCGCCCCTGCTCGCGCTGCGGGTCGCTGACGGACAAGGACCGCGAACCGTGCGCGCTGTGCGCCGACCCGGGCCGCGACGCCGGGATCCTGTGCGTGGTGGAAGACCCGGGCGATATCGTCGCCATCGAGCGCTCGGGCGGCTACCGCGGCCGGTACCATGCCCTGATGGGCCGGATCTCCCCCATGCGCGCCCAGGGCCCGGACGACCTGCGCATCGAGGCCCTGCTGAAGCGCGTGCAGGAAGAGAAAATCGCCGAAGTCGTGCTGGCGCTGAACACGGACGTCGAAAGCGACGCCACGGCCGCCTACGTCGGCGAGCTGCTGCGCAAGCGCGGGGTGAAGACGACGCGGATCGCCTACGGCCTCCCGGCGGGCAGCGCGGTCATGTACTCGGACGCCGTCACGCTGGCCAGGGCCATGCGCGGGCGGCAGGAGGCCTGACGGCGATGGACGCGACGGAGTTTGCGGCAAGGCTCGAGCGGGCGCGGGCGCGCGTCGCGGCCGCCTGCCGGCGCGCCGGGCGCGACCCGGCGGAGGTGGCGATCGTCGCCGTGGCCAAGAACTTCGGCCCCCAGGACGTCGCCGTTGCCGCGGCCTGCGGGCAGACGCGCATCGGCGAAAGCAAGGTCCAGGAGGCGCGGCAGAAGATACCGCTGTGCCCGGGCGGCGTCGAATGGCACATGGTGGGGCATCTGCAGACGAACAAGGCGCGCGACGCGGCGCGGCTCTTTGGCATGATTCATTCGGTCGATTCGGAGCGGCTGCTGCGGGCGCTCGACGCGGCCTGCGGAGAGGCCGGCGTGCGGATGCCGGTCTGCCTGCAGGTCAACGTGTCGGGCGAGAGCAGCAAGTTCGGCCTGCCGCCGGAGGACGGTCCGTCCGCGCTGGAGGCGTGCGCCGGCCTGGCCTGCGTCGAGGTGGTGGGGCTGATGACGATTCCGCCCTTCAGCCGGGACGCGGAAGAGGCGCGCCCGCACTTCCGGCGCCTGCGCGAGCTCCGCGACCGCTGGCGGGCCGCGGCGGGCGGCGAGCTGGCGCATCTGTCCATGGGCATGTCCGACGATTTCGAGGTGGCGGTGGAAGAGGGCGCGACGCTGGTCAGGCTGGGTACGGCGCTTTTCGGGGCGCGCAACGGCCGCGGGGCGGGCGCGCGGGCCGCGGCGGAGAGCGAGGCGACGGAACAATGAAAATGGCGACGACGGAGCGCGTCGGCTGCGGCGGGCTGCGGCGGGTGGCGGCGACGCTGGCGCTGCTGGCCGCGATTCTGCTGGCGGCCGGGTTCCTGGCCGCGCGCACGGCGGGCGGGTCCGCGTACATCCGGGAATGGATCGGCAGGCGCCTGGGGCTGGAGATCGACGCCGAGCGCGTGCGCGTCGCGTGGCCGTACGTGCTGGTCCTGGAGAACGTCGCCTCGGCCGGGGGCGAGGCGGACGCGGGGCCCGCGCTGCGGGCGCGCGAGGTGCGCCTGGGTCTGCCGTTCCGCGGCCGCTGGAAGGTCGCGGTGCGGGAGGGCGCCCTGCGGCTGCGCGAAGCCGCCGACGGCGCGTGGGGGCCGGGCGCGCTCGGCCGGCTGGCGCCGTTCAATCCCGCGGATTGCGGGCGCCTGTCGCGTCTGACGTCCGGCATACGGCGCCGGGTGGCGTTCGACCTGCGGCGATGCGACGTCGCCTGGACGGACGCGGCGGGCGTCGAGATAGGCGCGGCGCGGGGCATGGACTTTGCGCTGACGCCGGTGCGCGTGCCCGGGCGGCGTCTGTACCACTACGCGCTCACGGTGCGCGCCCTGTCCGGCGACGGGTGGCTGCCGCGCGAGCTGCGCATGGAGTGGCTGTCCGGCGACGGCATCGAGGACATGGCCGTTCGCGCGGCGCCGTGGGATGAGCCGCGGGCGCGGCCGCCCGCCGCGCCGGGCGCCGACGCGGAGGACGCCGGCGAAGGAGAGACGTTTTGAAGGTCGTCACCGTGATTCCCGCCCGCTGGGGCTCGAAGCGGCTGCCGGGCAAGGCCCTGCAGCCCGTCGCGGGCAAACCCCTGATCCGGTGGGTGATTGAGAGCGCCGCGCGGGCGAAGGCCGCGCGGCGGCTGCTGGTGGCCACGGACGACGCGCGCATCGCCGCCGTCGCGCGCGAGGCCGGGGCCGAGGCCGTGATGACCGGCCCGGAGCACACGACCGGCAGCGACCGCTGCGCCGAGGCCGTGCGCGGGCTGGACGCGGACGTGGTGATCAACGTGCAGGGCGACGAGGCCACGATTTCCCCGGCGTTGATCGACCGCCTGGCGGAGGCGCTGGAACGCGACGCGGAGGGGCGCTGGGACATGGCGACGGCGACCGCGCCGCTGGGAGCGGACGCGGACCCGGCCTCGCCGTCGATCGTGAAGGTCGTCTGCGACGCCGAGGGCCGCGCGCTTTACTTTTCGCGGGCGCTGATTCCGCACGTGCGCGACGCGGGGGAGACGTTCGACGCCCCGCTGTATCGGCGTCACCTTGGAATCTACGCGTACCGCGCGGCTTTTCTGCGCCGGTTCGCGGAGGCGCCGCGCTGCCCGGCGGAGCGCGCGGAGAAGCTCGAGCAGCTGCGCGCCCTGCACATCGGGGCGCGGATCCTGGTTCTGCAAACGGAGGATGAGGCGGGCGTGGGAGTGGACACGGCCGAAGACCTGGCGCGCGCCGAGCGGGCCCTGCGGGGCGCGTGACGTTGCGCGCTCCGGCGCGGCGGGGCGGAGGACGGGCGATGCAGACGATCGTAAGAGTCGGGTCGGTGGAGGTCGGCGCGGGCCGTCCGCTGGCGCTCATTGCCGGGCCGTGCGTGATCGAAAGCCGCGAGGCCTGCCTGGAGCTGGCGGGCCGCCTGGCCGAGTTCGCCGCCGCGGAGAGCGTGCCGCTGATCTTCAAGGCCTCGTACGACAAGGCCAACCGGTCGTCCCACGCCTCGTTCCGGGGGCCGGGACTCGAGAAGGGCCTGGAGGTGCTGGCCGAGGCGCGGGCGTCGTACGGCCTGCCGGTGCTGACCGACGTGCACTCGGAACTGGAGGCCTCGCGGGCGGCCGCGTTCGTTGACGCGCTGCAGATTCCGGCCTTCCTGTGCCGGCAGACCGACCTTGTGCTGGCCGCCGCGGCCACGGGCAGGCCGGTGAACGTCAAGAAGGGCCAGTTCATGGCGCCCTGGGAGATGCGCAACGTCGTGGCCAAGATCGAGAGCGCGGGCAACCGCCGCATCCTGCTGACCGAACGCGGGGTCTCCTTCGGCTACAACAACCTCGTGGTCGACATGCGCAGCCTCCCGCTGATGCGCGAAACCGGGTATCCGGTGGTCTTCGACGCCACGCACGCGGTGCAGCGGCCGGGCGGCGCGGGCGACCGTTCCGCGGGCGACGCGCGCTACGCGCCGGTCCTGGCGCGCGCGGCGGTGGCGGCGGGATGCGACGCGGTGTTCGTCGAAACGCACGCGGACGTGGGCGAGGCGCTGTCGGACGGCGCGAACATGATCGCGCTGGCGGATCTGCCGGCCCTGTGGCGCGCCCTGAGAAGGATCCATGAAGCCGTTGCGCAATGATGCGGCGGGAGAACGGGGCCGCGCCGCGCCGCGCCGCCGCGGGGCCGTTCGCGTTTTCCGCGAGTTGGTTCCGCGGGCGCTGTCGCTCGGATTGTGCCTGCTGGCGGCGGGCGCGGCCGGCGCGGCGCCGGACGTGGCGGACGAGGAAGACGGCGGGCCGCGGGCGGACGAGATGCCGTTCAAGGATCTGCGCCTGCCGGTGGAGTACCACACCAACGGGACCATCAAGTCCCAGATCTTCGCGTCCGCGGCGCTGGTGCCGGCCAGGCGGCGGCAGCACGTCAAGGCCCGCGACGTGCGGCTCGAGTTCTACGCGGCGGACGGGGCGCTGGAGTCGGTGGTGCGCACCGGCTACTGCGACTACAGCCGGGAGTCGCAGTGGATCGCCTGCAGCGCGGGCGTGCGGATCGAGCGCCCGGGCGCGATGATCACGGGCGATTCCATGCGGCTGCGCATCACGAACGAAGAGGCGGTCGTGGAGGACAACGTGCGCATCGTCGCGGCGCCCGGCGTCTGGGACGGAAGCGCGGCGGAGGGCCCCGTGAAGTGGACGCCGGGCGACGGCGGGCCGTCCGGAACGAACTGTAGCGTGGCCGCGTGCGACGTGCTAGAGTACTTCCGCCGTGACGGGATGCTGGAGCTGAGGGGCAACGTCACGGCGCGGGGCCCCGAATTCGGGCTCAGCGCCGCCGAGCTGACCGTCTGGATGGGGGAGGGGCGGTCCGTCACGCGGAGCGTGGCCCGCGGCGCGGTGCGGCTGGAAGACGGGCGGCGTACGGCGAATTGCGAGACGGCCACCTACGTGCGGGCCGAGAACCGCGTGACGCTGGAGGGGGGCGCCCGCGTGGACGGGCCGGGCGGACGGATGGAGGGCCGCGTGGTCGTGTACGGGTTGAAAGACGAAAGAATCGAGTGCGAACAAGGCACGCTGACGTTGTTTCCCGGGCCGGGCGGGAGCGAGTCCCTGCGGGGCGTTCCGGAATTGAGGGCGATTGCAGATCGTGAAGGATGAACGCGAACTTCTGCTGGCCGAGGGCCTGGAGAAGTCCTACCATCGCCGCCGCGTGGTCGACCGGGTTGACCTGCGCGTGCGGCGGGGCGAGATCGTGGGTCTGCTCGGCCCCAACGGGGCCGGCAAGACCACGACCTTTCACATCATCGTCGGCCTTATCGGCGCCGACAAGGGCCGGGTGACGTTCGCCGGCGACGACGTTACGGCGCTGCCGATGTACAGGCGCGCGCGGCTGGGAATGGGATATCTTTCGCAGGAGCCGTCGGTGTTCCGCCGTCTGACCGTCGAGGAAAACCTGCTGGCGGTTCTGGAGACGCTTGACCTCGGCGCGGCCGAACGCAGGACGCGCCTGGCCGATCTGCTGGACGATCTGGGGCTGGACAAGGTGGCGAAGCAGAAGGCCTACACGCTCAGCGGCGGCGAGCGGCGCAAGCTGGAAATCAGCCGGGCGCTGGCCATCCGCCCGTCGCTGATGATGCTGGACGAGCCCTTCAGCGGGGTCGATCCGCTCGCCGTGAGCGACATCCAGTCCATCGTGCGGGACCTGCGCGACCGGGGGCTGGGCATGCTGATCACGGACCACAACGTCCGCGAGACCCTGGCCGTGGTGGACCGGGCGTATCTGCTGTACGAGGGGCGCGTGCTGAAGGAAGGGGCGAGCTCCTTCCTGATCGGCGACCCGACGAGCCGGGAGCTCTACCTGGGGCGCGATTTTCACATGTAGAAACCGAGGAGGCGCATATGGCGATAGAAGTGACGGCGAGGCATCTGCACACGGTCAAGGACGTCGAGGAATACGCCCGGGAAAGGGCCGCGAAGGTCATCGAGGAATTTCCACGCGTCGAGCATATTCACGTCATCCTGGACCAGGAGAAGCATCGCCAGATCGCCGAAGTCGTCGTCCAGGCCAGGAATCACGTCCGCATCGAGTCGGCCGAGTCGTCCGACAACCTGCGCGCGTCGGTGGACCGGGCCGTGGAGAAGGCGGAAAAGCAGCTCCGTCGCTGGCGGGACAAGGCGGTGGATCACAAGCCGGCCATGAAGCAGAACGCGGCGGAGCTGGAGAAAGGGGGCGCCGGTGGACGCGCACAGTCCGCTTGACCGGGACGCGTCGGTTACGGTCCGCGAATTTCTGGAAGAGGGCCGGGCGTCCCTGCACATGGACGTCCTGGCCGGCGGGGGCGGGCTGCGCCGGCACATCACGGAGGCGGCCATCAACCGGCCCGGTCTGGCGCTTTCGGGCTTCTTCCATTACTTCGCGCACCGGCGCATCCAGGTGCTGGGGGCGGCGGAGCTGTCGTTCCTTTCGTCGCTGGAAGCCGCGGAGCGGGGGCGGCGGCTGCGGGACTTCTTCGCGGCGAAGATCCCGTGCGTGGTCGTCTCGCGCGGCCGGCGCGTGATGCCGGAGATGAGGCGCATGGCGGAGGAGTTCAGGGTTCCCGTGCTGGGCAGCGCGCTGATCACCAAGCGCTTCATAAACGGCGCGACGATCCTGATGGAGAACCTGATGGCCCCCCACTGCACCATCCAGGGCACCATGGTGGAGATACTGGGCATCGGCGTTCTGATCGAGGGCCGCACGGGGGTGGGCAAGAGCGAAACGGCGCTGGCGCTGATCCGCAAGGGATATGCTTTGATCTCGGACGACATCACCGCCCTGCGTCTTGACAGCGGCGGCTTCCTGATCGGTTCGCCGCCGCGCGCGACCCGCTACCACCTGGAAATCCGCGGCATGGGCATCGTGCACGTGCCCAGCCTGTTCGGCGTGGCGTCGGTCCGCGCGGAGAAGCGCCTTGACATGGTGGCGACGCTGTGCCAGCCGGGGGCCCAGGGCGAGGACGACCGCAGCGGATTGACCCGCCAGCCCCGCCGGATTCTCGGCCTGGACGTGCCGCGCGTGTTCGTGCCCGTGGCGGCGGGCCGCGATCTGGCCAACCTGGTGGAGACGGCGGCGCTGAACCAGAAGCTCAGGCTCCTGGGGCACGATGCGGAAAAGGAACTGGACGAGCGGCTGCGGACGCTCATGACCAAGGGCGGCGGGATCGAGTAATCCATGGCGGAGACCGTTCAGAGCGGCGAGCTGGTGCGCGAAGTGGAAATCCGCAACCAGTACGGCATTCACGCGCGTCCGGCGGCCCTGTTTGTCAAGCTGGCCTCGCGGTTTGACGCCGACGTGTATGTCGAGAAGAACAACTCGCGCGTTTCGGGCAAGAGCATCATGGGCCTGATGACGCTGGAGGCCTCGCGCGGCACGCGGCTGCGCATCATCGCGGCGGGCGCCGACGCGGAGCAGGTCCTGGACGAGCTGGCGGCGCTGGTCGAAAGCAAGTTCGGCGAGGAATAGCATGTACGTGGCGGATCCGAGGCGTCCCGGGGAAACGACGTTGCGCGGCATCGGGGTGTCGCCGGGCGTGGCCATCGGTCCGGCCTACCTGATGCTGGACACGGGCTTTCACGCGGCCGAACGCCGCATCGCGGAGGGGCAGGCCGGGGAGGAGATCGTGCGGCTCGAGGACGCGCTGATCGAGACGCGCCAGCAGATCAAGGCCATCCAGGCCAACCTCGACTCCAATTCCGCGGGCGGCAAGGCCTCCATACTCGACGCGCACCTCATGGTCCTGGACGACCGCGCGTTCATCGAGGAGGTCATCAACACCATCCGCCGGGACCTCGTCAACGCGGAGGGGGGGGTCAGAAAGACGGCCGAGCGCTACGTGGACATCCTCGCCGGGGTGGAGGACGATTACGTGCGCGAGCGCGTGGCCGACGTGCGCGACGTGGCCCGCCGCATCATGCGCAACCTGAGCGGCCGCGGCACGGACCTGCTCGAGCAGCTGCGCCACAAGCACATCATCATCGCCTACGACCTGGCCCCCTCGGACACGGCCAGCCTGCGCAAGGACATGGCCATCGCGTTCGCCACCGACATGGGCAGTCCCACGTCGCACACGGCGGTCATGGCGCGCGCCCTGGAGATTCCCGCCGTGGTGGCCCTGCACGACATAAGCCGGCGGGTGCGCACCGGCGACGAGGTGTTGATCGACGGCAACCGCGGCGTGGTGATCGTGAATCCCACGTCGGAGCACCTCACGGAATACGGCAAGATGGCCGAGGCGCGGCGGACCATATCCGAGGGGTTGACCGCGAGCCTGCGCCACGCGCCGGCCGAGACCAGGGACGGCCGCCGCGTCACGCTTTCGGCCAACCTGGAGCAGGAGGAGGAGCTCGGCGCCGTGCTCCAGTACGGCGCCGAAGGCGTCGGCCTGTTCCGCTCGGAATACCTGTTCCTGTCGAAAAACGCGCTGATCGGCGAAGATGAGCAGGCCGCGGCCTACGGCCGCGTGGCGTCCCGTCTGGCCCCGGCGCCGGTCATCATCCGCACCCTGGACATCGGCGGCGACAAGCTCATGCGCGACGCCGACGGCACGCGCGAGGCGAACCCCTTCCTGGGCTGCCGGTCGATCCGGCTCTCGCTGCGGCACGTGGACGTGTTCAAGACGCAGCTGCGCGCCATCCTGCGCGCCTCGACCCGCCGCAACGTGAAGATCATGTATCCGATGATCAGCAACGTGGGCGAGGTGCAGCGGGCCAACGAGATCCTTGAAGAGACCAAGGGCGAAATGCGGGCGGAGGGCCTTGACTTCGACCCCGCGGTCGAGGTGGGCGTGATGATCGAAACCCCCGCGGCGGCCCTGACCAGCGACTGCATCGCCGCGCACGTCAAGTTCTTCAGCCTGGGAACGAACGACCTGATCCAGTACACCATCGCCGTGGACCGGGTCAACGAGCGCGTGGCCTATCTCTACGAGCCGACCCATCCCGCGGTGCTGCGGCTCATACGGCACACGGTCGAGGCCGGACACGCGCAGGGCATCTGGGTGGGGCTGTGCGGGGAGATGGCCGCCGACCCTCTCATGACGCCCCTGCTGCTGGGGATGGGCCTGGACGAGTTCAGCGTCGCGCCCAGCGCCGTGCCGCTGGTCAAGGACGCGGTGCGCGCCGTGACTTTCGCGCAGGCCCAGGCCCTCGCCAGGACGGCCCTGACCTGCCGCACGGCCGCGGAAGTGCTGGGCCACTGCCGCGACCTGACGCGCGAAGTGGCGCCGGAAATACTTGAACTGGTCTGAACGGGGCCGCATAATACCCGCTTTTGCGCCGCGAATCGTATGCCGCGGCGGACACGCAACGGGAGAACATGCATGACAGACAGGATGATCTTCACGTCGGAATCGGTCACCGAGGGCCACCCCGACAAGATGGCCGACGGCATCTCCGACGCCATTCTTGACGCCCATCTGTCCGGGGACAAAGCCAGCCGCGTGGCGTGCGAGACGCTGGTGGCCACCGGCCTGGTCGTGGTCGCGGGCGAGATCACCAGCGCGGCCCGGGTTCCCTACGCGGACATCGTGCGCGAGAAGATCAGACGCATCGGTTACACGGATCCCATGGCCGGCTTTTCCAGCGATACCTGCGCCGTCATGGTGACCCTGAACCGCCAGTCGCCGGACATCTCGCGCGGCGTGACGGCGCGCAAGTCGAAAGAGCAGGGCGCCGGCGACCAGGGCATGATGTTCGGCTTCGCGTGCGACGAGACGCGCGAGCTGATGCCCCTGCCGATCATGTGCGCCCACAGCCTGACGCGCGCCCTGGCCAGGGTGCGCCGCGCCGGCAAGCTCCCCTTCCTGCGGCCCGACGGCAAGTCGCAGGTCTCGGTGCTGTACGAGGACGGCCGGCCGAGGGAAATCGAAACGGTGGTCGTTTCCACGCAGCACACGCCGGACGTGAAGCACAGGGAGATCAGCGACGCGGTGATCGAGGAAATCATCAGGCCGACGGTTCCGGCGCGCATGCTGACGCGGCGCACCCGCTTCCACGTGAACCCCACGGGGCGCTTCGTGGTGGGCGGCCCGCAGGGCGACTGCGGCCTGACCGGCCGCAAGATCATCGTGGACACTTACGGCGGCATGGGCCGTCACGGCGGCGGCGCGTTCTCCGGCAAGGACCCCTCCAAGGTCGACCGCAGCGCCTCCTACATGGCGCGCTACGTGGCCAAGAACATCGTCGCGGCGGGCCTGGCGCGGCGCTGCGAAGTGCAGGTGGCCTACGCCATCGGCCGCGCGGAGCCGGTCTCCGTGCACGTGGACACCTTCGGGACGGGCACGCAGCCGGACGAGCGCATCCAGCGCGCGGTGCGCCAGGTCTTCGGGCTGAAGCCCGCGCAGATCATCCGGGAGCTCGACCTCCTGCGGCCGATCTACGAGCCCACCTCGTCGTACGGCCACTTCGGAAGGAACGCGGAGGCGGGCCTGTTCACCTGGGAGCGCACGGATCGGGCCGAGGCGCTGCGCGCCGCCCTGTGAGGAACCGCGGAGAAACAACATGAGCCGTATTGACGGACAGAGGCGCAAGCCGGCCCGCGCGCGGCGGGCGCTGCCGCGCGAGTACGCCGTGGCCGACCTCGCCGAGGCCGCCTTCGGGCGCAGGGAGATCGAACTGGCGGAACACGAGATGCCCGGCCTGATGGAGCTGAGGCGGAAACACGGCGCGGCGCAGCCCCTGAAGGGCGCCCGCGTGAGCGGGTCGCTGCACATGACGGTGCAGACCGCGGTGCTCATCGAGACGCTCAAGGCGCTGGGCGCCGAGGTCCGCTGGGCAAGCTGCAATATCTTCTCCACGCAGGACCATGCCGCCGCGGCCGTCGTCGCGGCGGGCACGCCGGTCTTCGCCAGGAAAGGCGAAACGCTCGAGGAATACTGGGAGTACACCGATCGCATGCTGGACTGGGGGCGGGGACGGGGGCCCAGCCTGATCGTGGACGACGGCGGCGACGCCACGCTTTTCGTGCACATGGGCTACCGCGCCGAGGAAGACCCGGCCCTGCTCAAACGCCGGCCGGCCAACGAGGAGGAAGGCGTCGTGCTGGCCCAGCTGCGCAGGGCCCTGCGGCGCGATCCGGGGCGTTTTCAC
Organism: Lentisphaerota bacterium; assembly: GCA_016873635.1. Taxonomy (GTDB): domain Bacteria; phylum Verrucomicrobiota; class Kiritimatiellia; order UBA8416; family VGWJ01; genus VGWJ01. Next base: position 25,059 of record VGWJ01000027.1, read on the forward strand.
CGCATCGTCCCGCATATCCGCGGCGTGTCGGAGGAGACGACCACCGGCGTGCGGCGGCTCTGCCGGATGCACGCCCGCGGCGAGCTGCTCTTTCCGGCCTTCAACGTCAACGACGCCGTGACCAAGTCCAAGTTCGACAACCTTTACGGCTGCCGCCACTCCGTAATCGACGGAATCTGCCGCGCGACGGACCTGATGATCGCCGGCAAGGTGGCCGTGGTGGCCGGCTACGGCGACGTGGGCAAGGGCTGCTGCCAGGCGCTCAAGGGCCAGGGCGCGCGGGTGATCGTCACCGAGATCGACCCCATTTGCGCGCTGCAGGCCTCCATGGAGGGCTACGCCGTCATGCCCATGGACGAGGCCTGCCGGATCGGCGACATCTTCGTCACGGCGACCGGCTGCTGCGACGTGATCACCGAGCGCCATATGCGCCGCATGAAAGACATGGCCGTGGTCTGCAACATCGGCCACTTCGACAGCGAGATCCAGGTGTCCCGGCTGGCGAAGTACCGCTGGACCCCGATCAAGCCGCAGGTGGACCGCGTGTTCTTCCCCGACGGCCGCAGCATCATCCTGCTGGCCCGGGGGCGGCTGGTCAACCTGGGCTGCGCCACGGGGCATCCCAGCTTCGTGATGTCCAACAGTTTCACGTGCCAGGTCCTCGCCCAGCTCGACCTTTACGCGAACGGCGCGCAACGCCCCGTCGGCGTGTACGTCCTGCCGCAGAAACTCGACGAGCAGGTGGCGCGGACGCACTTGCGCAAACTGGGCGTCACGCTCGACCGGCTGACCGCCGCGCAGGCCGCCTACCTGGGCGTGGAGCGCGATGGCCCGTTCAAGACGCCGACGTATCGCTACTGAGCCGTCGCGTCGAGCCTGTCGAAAGAGCCGAGAAGCTCCTGACACGCGCGAGGGGAATGAGAAGCCCGGACCGAACCAGCCGCAGCCCCGGGGGGCGCACGGCAGGCGCCGCGGCCCTGTGCCTGGCCCTGTGCCTGGCGCTGTGCCCCGCGCTTTGCACGGGCGCGCCGTCAGGCGCTTCCGCCGGCGAAACCGGCTTCCCGGTGGGCGAGACGCTGCGCTACAGGCTGCGCTGGGGCCTGATCCCGGTGGGCGAAGGCACGCTCAGCACGCGCTGGATCGAGCGCGACGGGCGGCGCCTGGTAGCCATCCGCGCCACCGCCCGCACCACCGCCGTCGTAGCCGCGATCTACCCCGTGAACGACATGATCGAGAGCATCGTGGATCCGGAAACGATGCTGCCGCTGAGCTGCGCCCAGGACCTGGACCAGGGCTGGGAGCGGGAGAAGGACGTGGTCGTCTTCGATCACGCGGCGGGCAAGGCCCGCTGGCGCTGCCTGCTCAGCGGCGAGACGATGGAGCTGGACATCGCGCCGGATACGCGCGACGCCCTTTCGCTGATGTACGAGATGCGGCGGCGGGGCATGGCGCCCGGGGAGTCGGCCTCCTTCCGCGTCCTGGTGGACAACAAGCTCTACGACCTGCACGTCACGGCCTACGACCTGGAACAGGTCGCCCTGCCCGGCTACGGGACGCGGCCGTGCCTGCGAGTCGAGCCGCTGGCGAAGTTCGGGCAGATCTTCATACGGAAGGGGCGGATGCACTTCTGGTTCTCGAGCGACCGGCGGCGCGTCTGCGCGCGCATCGAGGGGCACATACCGCTCGTGAGCGTGAACGCCGTCCTGACGGGCGTGGAAGGGCCGGGCGACGACTCGTGGGTGCGCGCGCCGGGACGGTGACGGATTCTGCCGCCTATGCGCACGATTGACAGGTATGTCCTTGGCGCCTACGTGACCAGCTTCGCGGCCACGCTGGTGATCTTCACGTTCATCCTGTCCATCGGCGCGATTTTCGAGATCGTCGCCCTGCTGGCGCGCGGCGTGCCCTGGAAGCCGATCCTGCTGATCCTGCTGTGGGGCTTTCCCAGCGCGCTGACGTTTTCCATTCCCATGAGCGCGCTCACCGCCGCCCTGCTGGTCTTCGGCCGCATGGCGGCCGACGGCGAGATCCTCGCCATGCGCGCCTGCGGCATACGCCTCTGGCGCGTCATGCGGCTCCCGCTGCTGGTCGCCGGACTGCTGGCGGCGGTGTGCCTGTATATCAACGACACGCTCTCGCCCCTGAGCCACCACGCCTGCCGGAGCCTGATCACTTCCCTGGGCGCCCGCGCGCCCGTTGATCTTCTGGAAGAAGGCCGCTTCGTGGACGATTTCAAGAACCTCTCGATCTACATCGGCAAAAAGAAGGGCGACCGGATCTACAACGTGCGCATCTACGACACGCGCCGCGGCGCGAAGCGCGAGATTCACGCCGCCTCCGGCCACGTGACCTCCGGCCCGGACGGCGACGACCTGGTCGCGGAGCTGTTCGATGTCAGCGTGGACCCCTTCTCGGAAAACGCGCCGGGGCCGGGCTACATGGGACGCACCGTGATACGGATCCCCAACGTGATCCAGCAGCGCAAGTACCGCGTCACCAGGCAGGACCTTTCCCTGGACGGCCTGCTGGAAGGCATCTTCAACGCCCCCGCCAGGTATCCGTGGATGTCCGCGGACGATCTGGCGGCGGAACGCATGGCCTACGCCGTGGAGATCAACAAGCGCCTGTGTCTCGCCCTGGCCTGTTTCTCGTTCGTGCTCCTCGGAATACCGCTCGGCGTGCGGGCCCACCGGCGGCAGTCCAGCGTGGGCGTGGCGATCAGCCTGTTTCTCGTCTTCAACTTCTATCTGTTCGTGATCGCGGCCGAGGCCGTGGCCCGCAAGCCGCTCCTGCGGCCCGACCTGATCGTGTGGTGCCCGGTGGCCATTTCGCTGCTGCTCGGCTGGCGCCTGGTGGCGCGCTCGAACTGAATGGCGTGATGGGTCCGTCACGCGGTGGAGACACGCCGGTAGAAGGGCGCGGCGTGCCGCCTTCGCCCGGAGGCTCCGGCGCGCCAAGCCGGCCGCGCCGCGGCGGACCGGAACGGTCCGCCCTACCTCGCCTCACCGCGTGACGACGGGTTTCGAACGGCCGGGTTTTCGGTTTCCACCCCGCCCCGTTCTGTGCTAAATGGTGGCCTACAAAGAGGGAGACAACCGCCATGCCGGACCTGAAGATCGAGGAAATCCTGGGCGTCATGCCGCACCGCTACCCGTTCATCCTCGTCGATCGCATCATCGAGTGCGACGACAGGGAGCGGATCGTGGGCATCAAGAACGTCACGATCAACGAGCCCTTCTTCCAGGGCCACTTTCCCGGCGTGCCCGTGATGCCGGGCGTGCTGCAGCTCGAGGCCATGGCGCAGACCGGCGGCATCCTGCTGGCGCGCATGGCGTCCGCCGCCGGACAGGTGCCGTACCTGATGGCCATGGACAAGGTCAAGTTCCGCCGCGTGGTGCGCCCCGGCGACCAGCTGCGGATCGAGGCGAAGATCCTCAATATCAGGTCGCGCACCGCCAAGTTCGAGGCCCGGGCCACGGTGGAAGGCGCCGTTGCCTCGCAGGCCGAGATGATGTGCATGCTCACGGAGCAGAAGGCCGGCGCATGAGCACGATTCATCCCACGGCGGTGGTGGACGGGGCGGCGGAGCTGGGGGCGGACGTGGCGATCGGGCCCTGCAGCGTGATCGGCCCGCGCGTGCGGCTGGGCGACGGCACGGAGGTCATGGCCCACGCCGTCATCGACGGCCGCACCACGCTCGGCGCGGGCTGCCGCGTCTTTCCCTTTGCCGCCATCGGCCTGCAGTGCCAGGATCTGAAGTTCAAGGGCGAAGAGGCGTCGGTGGAAATCGGCGACCGGACGGTCCTGCGGGAGTATGTGACGGTGAACGCCGGAACCGAAGAGGAACGGGTCACGCGCATCGGCAGCGACACGTTCCTGATGGCCTACTCCCACGTCGCGCACGGCTGCAATGTCGGAAACCGCGTGATCATGGCCAACGCCACCATGCTGGGCGGGCTGGTGACGATCGAAGACCGGGCGGTTGTCAGCGCGCTGGTCGGCATACACCAGTACACGCGCGTGGGCACGATGTGCATGGTGGGCGGCCTCTCGCGCATCTCCCAGGATTGCCCGCCCTACATGATGGTCGTGGGCAGCCCGCCGGCCGTGCACGGCCTCAACGCGGTGGGGCTCAAGCGGAACAACGTGGACGAGAAGGCGCGCCGGGCGCTGAAGGAGGCCTATCGCATCCTGTACCGCGAAGGGCTGGCGGTTCCCGACGCGCTGGCGCGAATCCGCGCGGAACTGGAGCCCTGCGCGGAGCTGGAGCACCTGGTGGAGTTCGTCGCATCGTCCGAGCGGGGCATCACGCGATGAAAAAAGCCCGGCTTTTCAGGCCGCTTCCAACGTGCCGCGGGCCGGCGTCGGCCGCGCTCGCGCTGCTTCTGCTGTCGGCGGCCGGTCCGTCCGCCCAGGAGGCCCCCTCCCTGTTTCCGGCGGCGGGCGGCGCGCCCGAGCCGGAAGGCTACATCAATTTCAGCTTCGACCAGGTCGACGTGCGCGCCTTCGTCAAGCTGGTGGGCGACATCACGGGCCGGGAATTCATCGTGTCCGACGGCGTGGAGGGGCGCGTGACCGTCGTGGCGCCGCGCATCCGTCGGCAGGACGCCTACCCGATCTTCGTGTCCATCCTGGAATCCATCGGCTGTTCGGTGATCGAAGGCGAGAAGGTCTCCCGGGTCGTGGCGCTCGGGCCGCGGCCCACGCCGCCGGCGCCGGTGTACGGGGCCGGCGAAGCCGTGCCCGAGCGCGGCGTGATCACGCGCATCATCCGGCTGGAGCACGTCAGCGCCCAGGAACTGCGCAAGGCGGTCGAGTCCAAGGCGGGCGCGGGCGCCGTGTCGGCCGTGGAAGAGACCAATCACCTCATCGTCACCGACACGGCGGAGGGCGTGCGCCGCATCGAAAAGATCGTGGCCGAGATCGACAAGCCGGGGCTGGCCAAGGTCACGGAGGTCGTGCCCCTGCGCTTCGCCAGCGCCGAGGACCTGGCGCGGCAACTGAGCATGGCCATGGCCGAAACGGAAAGCCGCGCCGAAGCGCTGCGGCAGCGCCTGCCCGCCGTGGGCGCCGCGGGCCCCGGCGCGCCCGGCCTGACCATCGTGGCCGCGCCGCACTCGAACAGCCTGATCCTGGTGGGCCCCCAGGCGCGCATAACGGAGATCAAGGCCATCATCGCCAAGATGGACGTGGACTCGCAGGCGGGCATGGGACGCCTCAACGCCATATTCCTCAAGTACATCTCCGCCGAAGAGGCCGCCCGGAGCATCAACGGGCTGCTGGAAAAGTCCGCGGGCAAGGCGCCGCAGACCGAGGCCGCCCGGCGCATCGCCATCGAAGCCAGCGTGGCCAACAACGCGCTGCTCGTGGACGCCGCGCCGAGCGATCTTGAGGTCGTCAGGAAGCTGGTGGACCAGCTTGACCAGCCGCGCGAGCAGGTGCTCATCGAAGTGCTCATCGCGGAGGTCAGCCTCGACGATTCCCTGGACCTGGGCGTGGAGATGGCGGCCCTGGGCATGCCCGGCCCGGCCGGCACCGTCATCAGCGGCGGGAGCCGCCTGGACGAGGGCACGGAGAGCCTCCTGACGCGCATCCAGAACGGCATCATGCCGCGCGGGCTGACCATCGGCGTCGCGCGGGGCGATGCGTCCGCCCCCGGGACGGTGGCGGCGGGCGCCGCGGCAGCGGCGGCCGCGGGCGGCGGGGGGACGGTCGCCGTCGGCGGCTTCCCGGCGGCGATCAACATCGACGCCCTGCGCCGGCACGGCACGTTCAAGATCCTCTCGCAGACTTCGCTGGAAGCGGAGAACAACCTCGAGGCCACGGTCGGCATCGTGAACGAAATACCGATCCTCAAGTCCACGATCCAGGGCGGATCGGGCACGGCCCGCGATATCGTGCAGAACATCGAGCGCATGGACGTGGGCATCAAGCTCAAGATCACGCCGCACGTCATCGAGGGCGGCGAAGTCCGCATGACGCTGAATCCGACCATCGAGGCGGTCATCGACCAGGGCCCGGCGGGAACGCAGTTCGCGCCCACCATCGCCAAGCGGCAGGTCAGCACCACGGTCACCGTGCCCGACGGCGCCACGATCGTGATCGCCGGCCTCACGCGCGAGGATCGCACCCGGGTGCGGCGGCGCGTCCCGCTGCTCGGGTCGGTTCCCCTCGTCGGCCTTCTGTTCCGGCGCGACGCGGAGACCCTGGAAAAGACGAACATGCTGATCTTCGTGACGCCGCGCGTGGTCACGCGGGCCGCGGACGCCGCCCGCGCCGCGCGCGACCTGCAGGACAGGACCGGCCTGACGCCGGAAGGGCCGGCGCCGGTATCCGGCGCCGAACTGCGCCGGCGCCTGGGCCGCCAGCCATGACCGACACCGAGAGAGCCGCCGACCGGCGCGCGCCTCCGGCGGCCGGGACGGAATCGCCGTCCGACCTTCCCGGCCTCGCCGCGCGGTACGGCGTGGAGTACCTGGCCGCCGTCGACGAGGCCATCCTCGATCCGTCCCTGGTCGACAGCCTGCCCGTGGAGTGGGCGCGCGCCAACCTCATGCTGCCCGTGCGCATCGGCGGCGACCTCTGCGTGCTGACTTCCGACCCGTCCCGCGTGAGCGGGCAGGAGTACCTGGCGCTGCTGCTGGGCGCGCCGCTGCGCCCCGTGCTGGCCCCGCGCGAGGCGGTGCTGCGCAGCATCGAGCAGTGCTACTACCGCCGCGAGAATTCGGCCGAGGCCTTCATCGAGGAGCTGCCCTCGGAAGTGCGCGCCGCGGCGGAGCGGGGCGGGGCGGCGGACGATCTGCTGCGCGTGGCCGAGAAGGCGCCCGTGACGCAGCTGGTGAACCTCATCCTGCTGGAGGCCGTCAAGCAGCGGGCCTCGGACATCCACTTCGAGCCCTTCGAGGACCGGCTGCGCGTGCGCTACCGCATCGACGGCGTGCTCTACGAGCGCGCCTCGCCGCCCAAGCAGATCGAGGAGCCGCTGGTCTCGCGCCTGAAGGTCATGGCGCACATGGACATCGCGGAGAAGCGGCTGCCGCAGGACGGCATGACGCGCGTGCGCGTCGGCGAGCGCGAAATCGACATCCGCGTGGCCACCATTCCCGTGGCCGAGGGCGAACGCGTCGTGCTGCGGCTGCTCGACCGCGGATCCGCGCTCCTGCCGCTGGCCGCGCTCGGCATGAACGCCGCGGTGCTGGCCGCCTTCGAGGCGCTGCTGCGCGAGAGCAACGGCTTGATCGCGGTCTGCGGGCCCACCGGCTCCGGCAAGACCACCACGCTGTACGCCGCGCTCGGCCGCCTGGACGAGTCGCGGCGGAACATCCTGACGATCGAGGACCCCATCGAATACCGGCTTCCCAACATCGGCCAGATCCAGGTCAAGCCCAAGATCGGGCTGACCTTCGCGACCGGCCTGCGCCATATCCTGCGGCAGGATCCGGACATCGTGCTGGTGGGGGAAACGCGGGACGTGGAAACCGCCGAAATCGCGCTGCGCGCGGCGCTCACCGGGCACCTGGTCTTCACGACGCTGCACACCAACGACGCGCCCGGCGCCGCGCTGCGACTGATCGACATGGGGGTCGAACCGTACCTGCTGGCGGCCTGCCTGCGCGGCGCGCTGGCGCAGCGCCTGGTCCGGACGCTGTGCCAAGCGTGCCGCCGGCCGGTGACGCTCGCGGCCGGCGACGTCGCTTCCCTGGGACCCGCCGGCGCCGGGCTGATCGGCCGCACGGCGTGGGAGGCCGCGGGCTGCCCCGCCTGCCTCGAAGGCTACCGCGGCCGCACGGGCCTGTTCGAGCTGATGCTGATCGACGCCGGGATGCAGGAAACCATCCGCGGCGGCAAAATCGGGGTGGGGGACTTGCGCGCCCGCGCCGAGGAGCGCGGCATGCGCGGCCTGCTGGCCGACGGCATCGAGCGCGTTCTGGCGGGCGCGACGACGGTCGCGGAAGTCGTGACGGTTGCTTCCGGCGCCGCGGCCGGACCCGCGCGGAGGGGCGAGCGGGAGCATGCAGACCTTTGAGTACAGGGGCTTTGACCGCGAAGGGCGCGCCTCAAGGGGACTGATCGAGGCGCTGAGCGTCAAGGATGCCCGCGAAAAACTGGCCCTGCGGGGCATCCTCGCGGACCGGCTGTCGGCCACCGGAAGACGCGCGCGGCTGACGGTCGGCGCGCGCGCCGTGCTGTATCGCGAGCTCAGCGCGCTGCTCGCCGCGGGCCTTCCCCTCGTGCGGTCCCTGGAGATCCTCATCGCGTCTCCCGAGACGGAGCGCTTCAGCGGCGTGCTGGCCGGCGTGCGCGACCGCGTCCGCGAAGGCGGCTCGCTGGCCGAGGCGCTGGCCGAAGCCGGCCGCTTCCGCTCGCCTTTCGAGCTGGCCATCGTGCAGGTGGCGGAACGCTCGGGCACGCTCGAGGCGATGATCGCCAGGCTGGGCGAGTTCCTCGAGGAGCAGGAGCAGCTGCGCGAGCGCGTGCAGAGCGCGCTGGTCTATCCGGCCATCGTGCTGGCCGTCGGCATCTGCGTGGCCGTGCTCATGCTGGGCCTGCTCATCCCGCGGGCCGCGGAGCTGCTGGCCGACAGCCGCGCCGGCATGCCCGCGCTGACGCGCGGCATGATGGCGCTGGGCCGGACAACGCTGCGCTGGGGCTGGCTGGCGCTCGTCCTGCTCGGCGGCGGGGGCGCCGTCGCGCGCGATAGAATCCGGCGCCGGCCCGAGCTGAGGCGGGCGTGGGACCGCCGGCTCTTCGGCCTGCCGCTGGTGGGCCGGGGTTACAGGATCCTGGCCGCGCTGAGGTTCGCGCGCGCGCTGGCCATCCTGCTGCGGGGCGGGGTGTCGGTCGTGGAAGGGCTGGCCCTGGCCGGACGGTCCACCGGGAGCCCGTGGATTGCACACATGGCCGAGGCCGAGGCCGAAGCCGTGCGGCACGGCAGCAGCCTGTCCGACGCGGTGCGGCGCATCCCGCCCCTGGCCGCTTCGCTGCCCGGCTGGATCCAGGTGGGCGAGGCCGGCGGCGGGCTTTCCGGCCTGATGGAGAGCGCGGGAAAACGCTACCAGGGCCAATGGGACCACTTCGTGAGCCGGTCGCTGAGCCTGCTCGAGCCGGCCCTGATCCTGGCGATCGGCGCGTTCGTGCTGCTGGTCACGCTGTCGGTCCTGCTGCCGATCATCTCGCTGACCCGCAACATCGGGGGATGAACGTGAACGGCTCCGCCATCGTCTGCCGGGCGCTGCGCGCGACGGGGCGCCTCTTTCATCGGATCCGCGCGGAAGGCGCGTCGAACGTGCCCGAACGCGGCGGCGCGCTGCTGGTGTCGAACCACCAGTCCATCGCCGACCCGGCCCTGCTGCAGGCGGTCCTGCGCCGGCGCGTTCATTTCATGATGGGGCGCGAGGCCTACGCGCGGCGTCCTTTCCAGTTCCTGTTCCGCGCCATGGAGACCATCCCGATCTCGCCGCGCGACCCGCCGCGGCTTGTGGTGCAGGCCCTGCGCCGGGCCCGCGATCTGCTGGACCGGGGCGAGATCGTCTGCATCTTCGCCGAGGGCGCCATGACGCGGAACGGCAACCTGCGCGATTTCCGTCCCGGCATGGAGCGGATCGTGCGCGGCTCGGCGCATCCGATCATACCGGTGCATATCGGCGGGGCGTGGGGCAGCGCCTTCAGCCACTGCTACGGCGCGCTGCTGGCGCGCCGTCCGGGCCGGCGCCGGCGCGCGGTGTCGGTCGTCTTCGGCCTTCCCATGCCGCCGGACAGCCCGCGCGCGCAGGTGCGCGCGCGCATCCAGGAGCTTTCCACGCGGGACTTCGACCTGCGCGCCGCGCCGGACGCGCACCTGGGGGCCGCCTTCGTGCGCGGGGCGCGCGCGCGCTGGCGCGCGCCGGCGCTGGGCGACTCCGAAGGGCGCTGCCTCAGCGGCGGCCGGGCGCTCGCGGCGGCCGTCGCCCTGGGCAGGCTCATCGCACGCGTGGCGGGGGAGGCGGCCATGGTGGGCGTCATCATGCCGCCTTCGGTGGGCGCGGCGCTGGCCAATCTCGGGACGTACCTGGCCGGCAGGATTCCGGTGAACCTGAACTTCACGGCGCCGGCCGAGGCCGTGGACGCCGCGATCCGCCGCTGCGGCATCCGCACCGTGATTTCGTCGCGGCGCTTCCTGGAGAAGTACGGCCGGCTGCAGGCGCCGCCGGGAACGGTCTTCATCGAGGACCTCATCGCGCAGCTCGGCGCCCGGCAGAAGCTCGGCGCCCTGCTGCGGGCCCGCTTCCTGCCCGCGCGCCGGCTGATCGCCGGGCCGGCGCCGGGGCCGGGCGACACGGCCACGGTGATCTTCTCGTCCGGCAGCACGGGGGAACCCAAGGGCGCGGTTCTGACGCACCGCAATATCCTGTCCAACGTCGCGGCCGTGCTGTCGGTGTACCGCTTCGGCGCCGATGACCGCATGTGCGCCGTGCTGCCGCTGTTTCATTCCTTCGGTTTCACGTGCAATCTGTGGGTGCCGCTGCTGGGCGGATTCCCGGCCTTCTTCCATCCCAGTCCCCTGGACGCGTCCGGCATCGCCGCGTTGGTGCGCCGCGAGCGGCTGACGGTGCTGCTGGCCACGCCCACTTTCCTGCTGGCCTACATGCGCCGCGCGACGCGCGACGATTTCGCGAGCCTGCGCACCGTGATCGCCGGGGCGGAGAAGCTGCGACCGGCGGTGGCCGGCGCTTTCGCGCGGCAATTCGGCGTGCGGCCGCTCGAAGGCTACGGCGCCACGGAGCTGTCGCCCGTCGTGTCCCTCAACGTGCCCGACGTGGAAGTCGCGGGCGTGGCGCAAACCGGAACCAGGGAGGGCAGCGTGGGGCATCCCCTGCCGGGCGTCGCCGTGCGCGTCGTCGATCCCGAAACGGGCGGCGCCCTGCCGGAGGGCGCGGCGGGAATGCTGCTGGTCAAGGGCCCGAACGTGATGCGCGGCTACCTGGGCGATCCGGAAACAACGGCACAGGTCCTGCGCGAGGGCTGGTACGAAACCGGCGACATCGCCAGCCTGGACGGCGACGGCTTCATCCATATCCTGGATCGCGTTTCGCGCTACAGCAAGATCGGCGGCGAGATGGTGCCGCACCTCGCGGTCGAAGAGACGCTCGCATCCGGCCTGAAGACCATGGACCGGGTCGTGGCGGTTACGTCGGCCGCGGACGAGCGCAAGGGCGAGCAACTCGTGGTTTTCTACACGGCGGAAGCCGGCGACGCCGACGCGCTGGCCGGTATCGCGGCGCAAAGCCCGCTGCCGAACCTCTGGCGGCCGCGGCGCGACAACTACGTGCGCGTGGAAGCGCTGCCCTTGCTGGGCTCGGGCAAACTCGATCTCAAACGCCTGCGCCGCATGGCCGAGGACTTCGTCGCCCGGCCGGACTAGCGCGCGTTTCTCTCGCGCCGGAGGCTGCCCGCGGAGGCGCGCGCTCCCTCTCCGGACGCGGCCGGCTACCGCAACGCGCGGCGCGTTTTCGGCTTGGCGGGCGGGGCGAGGACGTTCATTGTCATGGCCGGTCGGGAAATGAAGATACTGGACACGGACTATATCGTCGTCGGCAGCGGGATCGCGGGCTTGATGTCGGCCCTGCACCTGTCCCGGCATGGCCGCGTCCTTGTCGTCACCAAGAAAGAACGCGCCGAGAGCAACACCAACTACGCCCAGGGCGGCATCGCCTGCGCGGTGGCGGCCGAGGACAGCTTCGAAGCGCACGTGCGCGACACGCTGGAGGCCGGCGCCGGGCTGTGCGACGGGGAAGTCGTGCGCGCCGTGGTGAGCGCCGGGCCGGCAGCCATCGCCGAGCTGGAGCGTCTGGGCATCGTCTTCGCCGGGCGCGCCGCGAGCGCCGGCGGCGGCTACGACCTCGGCAAGGAGGGCGGCCACTCCCGGCGCCGCGTCCTGCACGCCGGCGATATCACCGGCCGGCACGTCGAGACCGTGCTGCTGGAGCGCGCCCACGCGGAGCCCAACATCGGGATCCTCGAGCACACCATGGTGATCGACCTGATCACCACGGGCTGGCTGGGCGGACCGGACCCGAACCGCTGCGTGGGCGCCTACGTCCTGGACCGGATCTCCGGCGAGATCGCGGCCGTGCGCGCGCCGTACATGGTGCTGGCCAGCGGCGGCGGCGGCAAGGTCTACCTCTACACTTCCAACCCCGACATCGCCACGGGCGACGGCGTGGCCATCGCGTGGCGCGCGGGCGTGCCGATCAAGAACATGGAGTTCATCCAGTTCCATCCCACGTGCCTGTACCACCCGCGGGCCAAGTCGTTCCTGATCAGCGAGGCCGTGCGCGGGGAAGGGGCGAAGCTGGCGGACGCCGCGGGGCGCTCCTTCGCGGAGCGGTACGATCCGCGCGGCGCGCTGGCGCCGCGCGACGTCGTGGCGCGGGCCATCGACAGCGAGATGAAAGCCACCGGCGCGCCGTGCATGTTCCTGGACATCCGCCACAAGTCCGAGCGCTTTCTGCGCGAGCGCTTTCCGACGATCTACGCGACCTGCCTGCGCTACGGCTTCGACATGGCGCGCGACCTGATCCCCGTGGTGCCGGCCGCGCACTACTTCTGCGGCGGCGTCGCGGCCGGCGTGGACGGCCGCACCGCGCTGGAGGGGCTGTACGTCTGCGGCGAGACGGCCTGCACGGGCCTGCACGGGGCCAACCGGCTGGCCAGCAACTCGCTGCTGGAGGCGGTGGTCTGCGCCCGCGCCATGGCGGAGCGGCTGGGGGGCGAACGCCCGCCGCGCGAGTTCAATGCGCCGGCGATCCCGGACTGGGAATGCGGCCGCGCCGTGACCAGCGACGAAGCCGTCGTGGTGGAGCACAACTGGAACGAGGTGCGCACCTGCATGTGGGACTACGTGGGCATCGTGCGCAGCGACAAGCGCCTCGAGCGCGCGCGGCGCCGGCTGGGCAACCTGCGGGAAGAAATCCGGCAGTACTACCTGGATTACCTGGTCACGGCCGACATCCTGGAGCTGCGCAACATCGCGGCCGTGGGCGAGCTGATCGTGCGCTCGGCCGCGCGGCGCAAGGAAAGCCGCGGCCTGCACTTCACTCTCGACCACCCCGGCCTCGCGCCGGGTCCGGCGCGGGACACCGTCATCGAAGACCGGCCGTGGCATCAGTCCTGACGGGGGGGACGCGCCGTTCCCGCCCCGGCGGGCCGGGGACGACCCGCCACCGCTGCGCTCCACTGCCATCCCGATCATCGAGAGCAGTAGCGTGTGTTTCAATCCACGCTCCCCGCGCGGGGAGCGCCGCCGCCGCCGGCCCACTGCTCCACGATCTTCTGCGTTTCAATCCACGCTCCCCGCGCGGGGAGCGACCTGGCGCTCAGCGCCGTGCGCCACTGCACAACATTGTTTCAATCCACGCTCCCCGCGCGGGGAGCGACCTGGGATTCTCGGCGGGCGAGCACTCCGTGACGTTTCAATCCACGCTCCCCGCGCGGGGAGCGACAGGAGACGGCTGCCTTGGTCACGGGATATGACGTGTTTCAATCCACGCTCCCCGCGCGGGGAGCGACCACGTAGCCCGCGTTGCTGCACGAGACCACCGTGTTTCAATCCACGCTCCCCGCGCGGGGAGCGACGGACACCAGTTGGTCACTCCCACGGCGAGGTACGTTTCAATCCACGCTCCCCGCGCGGGGAGCGACGGGGACCTGGGGCGCAACGGTCGGCCGGAGAAGGTTTCAATCCACGCTCCCCGCGCGGGGAGCGACGGACAGGTGGCGCGGAGAGACCGTGGAGTGCCTGTTTCAATCCACGCTCCCCGCGCGGGGAGCGACGCAATCTCGAAG
>VGWJ01000028.1 GCA_016873635.1 Lentisphaerota bacterium
TCCCGCGGGGATTTCGGATTTGCGCCTGGCCGGAGAAGGCAGTTATTATCTTGAGAGCGGCGTCCGCGCGGCCGTTCGCGCAGCCAGCTTAGCTCAGTCGGCAGAGCAGGTGATTTGTAATCACCAGGTCCAGGGTTCGATTCCCTGAGCTGGCTCCAGCATCTTCCGCCAGAGAACCGCGAAATAGCCAATAATAGAGCGCCGTGACGCTGACTGATGTGCCGTCTCGTGCCTTGTTGTGTCGTGTCGAATCCACTCCCCGGCCTCCTCGTGAGCGGCACACAATACCACACAGCGGACCTCAAGGCGTAAAAAGCCGGTTGACCGGCCTGAGGAGTCTGTCTGCCCTTGGCATGTGCGGGGAGCAAGATCTGCGGGCATTCTGCACTTCCGTGACGCCCCCGGCAGGTTGAGCGAGGGGGTCCGTCGCGCCATGCCGCGCGCCACAGCGCCGTCACGCTGCGCGATGGCAAGCCGGGGGCTCCCCATGCGCGCCGCCGGCGCCGGAAGCAGAGGAGTAATGAGGGATTGCCCCGAAAGGAAGCGGGACACGCGCGAGACCGTGCGACTACCAGGAAGCCGGCTTGTGAAACGAGCCGGTCTTGTCCGTCAACACGGGCGGAAACTGACTGGCTTGCAGGGCGGGCTCGTGAATGTGCTTGTAGAAGCGCGCCGTTGACTGGAGCGCTTTGCAGGGGACCTTCTGGGGGTTCAATACACCGACGGTCTTGTGGAAGCGGTCCAGCACGACTCGGATTGGTGCTCTGAGGTCTGAATCCCCGCTGACGATGACGGCACACTCGAAGGCGTCGTCGAAGGCGTCCGTCAGAAGGTGCGTTGCGAGATTCACGTCGGAGCCCTTCTCCTCGGTCTTGACCACTTGCACAAACGGCTTCTGGCCGGTGACGGGGAACGCCAGAGGCATCCAGACAACGTGGGAAAGATAGTGGCCGAAGATGATCCGCAGATTCGGGATCGTCTGAAGCGCACGCAGGTAGAAAAGCTGGCGCGTGGGCTGATCCGGGTCGTCGGCTCGCGGCTGCACTCTGGCGGTGAAGTACTTGATGCAGGTGACGGTGTTCTTGGGGATCATCACGCGGCAGAGCGACTGGAGGTCGAGCCATTTGTACGGCGTTCCCTTGACGGCCCCGTAGTAGAGGTTGAACGCATCCACATAGACATACGTTTTCATCGGCTTCCCCGACAAAGCAAGAGCCGATCTTTTCAGATCGGCTCCGCGCCCCTTCGCCGAAGCTACCAGGGTTGTTTCTGCGACTAGCCTAGTCCTTCGGCTCTCTAGCGTCAATAGCCTTTTTGCGGCTTTTTGCGGCTTCAGTGCTTCCGCGCGGATTTGGGGCCGCCTTCCGCGCTTGTGCTCGCATGCCCGGTCTGGTAGACGTGTTATCGCCGTTTCGGAGCGAAACGGCTGAGCGGAGAGAGATTCATGAAAACCGGGTTTTCGGGAGTGGTGATGGGCGCGGCCATGCTGGCGCTGGCGGTTGCGGCCGCGGGCTGCGCGAGCCTGGAGGCGCGGCGCGAAGCCTGGCGGCAGCAGGAGGAGGCGCAGGCCGAAGACGCGCGCCGCCGCGCCGAGATGTGGAAGCAAAGCGACCTGGAAATGCGCCGGAACAGGGAGCTGCAGGAGCGCTACGAGCGCGCCATGGAGCGCGACGAGAAACTGCAGGCGCGCGAAGAGGCCCTGCAGAGCCGTCTCGAGAAACAGGCCGACCGCATGGACGCCCTGCTCGACAAGTGGGAAGGGCGGGCGGAGGCGGGCAAAGGGGAGGGGCCAAGGTGAGAAACCGTGCAGCGATAGCGGCGCTGGTCGCGTTCGGAATCGCCGCGGCGGAGGGGATTGCCGCCGGGCCGGTGCCTGAAAGGGCGCGGGGCTTCAGCGGGCAGGTGCGCGGGGTCGTGAAGGCCAAGGGCGAGAAGGATACGTTCACCTTGTACGTCGAGCAGATCCTCAACGTATGGAAAACCAACAAGGCCGCGGACCCGAACCTGCTCGTGGACTGCACGGTCACCGTGGGGCCGCGCTGGATGAAGACCGAATCCGGCGTCTGGCGTCCGGACGAACGGCACGCGGCGTTCATTCGCGGGCTCGAGGAGGGCCGGCGGCTGGACCTGGAGATCGTGAACCTGGAGGGCAGACTCTTCGTGATCCTTGAGCTGCCCGGCGAGGCGCGCAGGCAAAGCGCGGAGGATGAGCGCAAGGCGCCCCCGCGGGAAGAGGCGGAGCCCGGCCCGATCGAGTCGCGACGCCTGGAGAAGGGGGAGGGCGGATGGACGCTGCCGCCCGGAGAGCCGGGCGGCGTGATCCGCAAAACCGAAGGGATCGCGGCGCTGGAGGCGGAGGTGCGCCGGCTGCGCGAGGAAAACGCCGAACTGCGCAGGAAGCTGGCGGAGAAGGAACGGGGCGAGGGAGCACAATGAGCGCCGCCAGGAGCGTTTGCCTCTTGACGCTGCTGACGCTTTGCGCGGGATGCGCCCGGCCTGCGCAGCGCGCGAACTACGAGGCCGCGCGCCTGGCCGTGCGAAATAACTCCGACGTTCCGGCCGAGGCGCGTCTGCCCGGCATGCGGGGCGTTGAATTGCATATCCAGAAAAACGCGGCGCAGATCGTTGTGCCGGTCGAGATGCCGGACGGCTCGCGACGCTCGTACACGGTGTGGACCAGGAGGGTGGCGCGAACGTGGGTGGCGGAGCGCTGCTTCCTCACGCCCGCCTACGAGAAGGAGGCCGCAACGGCCTCCGGCGGCGAATAGCCGGCAGTCCGGGCCTGTCAGTCCTCGCGGCGCAGGGGCGCGCGCTCCACGACGCCCCGCTCCATGGGCTTGTTCTTCAGGACTTCGTCCGGCCCGTAGAATCCGCGCGGGATGCGCGTCAGCGCGTAGACGATCGTGCGCGGGCGGAGGAAGGTGGCCGGATCCGACACGCTGTTGCATCCCACCTGGCAGTAGTCGCCCATGCAGATGCCCATCTTGCGCGTGCCCAGGTCATAGAGCCGCCCGGCGCAGGCGACGACGATGGAACGTTGCCGCTGCTCCTCCCGCATGCCGGCGAAGATGCCGAGGTTCGCCGTCGTGGCGCCGGCGCCGAAATGGGACTTATAGCCGCAGAGCGAGTCGCCCTGGTAGGAGTGGTGCGGGAACTCGGCCCGGCCCATGAGCACGCTGTTCTTGATCTCGCCGCGCACGACCGCGTCCTCGCCGATGATGCAGTCGCCGCGCAGGTAAGCGGCCTGCCGCACCTGCGCGCGCCGCCCCACGATCAGCGGCCCCCGCAGCCCGGCGGACGGCTCGACGGCGGCCGCTTCGTCCAGGAAGATGTCGCCCCGGTCGAGATAGACGTCCGCGCCAATGAGCCGGGCGTCCCGCGCCAGGTAGATCGTGCGGGGGCGCGGAGCGGCGGCCGGGATCACGCGGGCCGGCCGGAAGACGGCGCCTTCTTCGAGCACGACGCGCAGCGCGGCCGCGCCGTCGACGCCGTCCATGCCGGGCAGCGCGGACGGGTCGGCAACGCGCGCCGAGGCCGGCGCCTGCCGGAAGCGCTCCTGCAGCCACCCCGTCGCGTAGTCGTGAATGGCGCGAATCGCCGCGCAGACGGAATTCGCGCGGTCGAAAAGCGCCCGGTGCGCGAAGGGATGGGCCGCGAAGTCGAAATAGGTTTCGGCGCGCAGATCGGGCGGGACCTCGCCGCGCGGCAACTCGTCCAGCCGGATGGCCTGTGTGCGTTCGGTCATGCGCTTCTCCGTTGCGAGGCCGTGTAGCCGAGGAGGCGAGGCCTGTCAAGCGGCGAGTGACGGCCATGATCCGCGCGTAAGCCGCGTGCGCGCGGCGATCGCGGCCGGGTTCGATCCATGCGCCTGCGGCGCGCTTCGCCTCGAAAGTTTTGACGGCGAACCGGCGAGCGCATATGCTGGAGTCCCATGCAGATAACTTTCGGAGAGCGTGAACCGGTCCGCGCGCTGTGCCTTTTTTCGGGCGGGCTGGACAGCATGCTGGCCGTGTGCGTGCTGCGCGAGCAGGGCATCGTCGTGCACGGCGTCTTCTTCGAAAGCCCTTTCTTCGACGGACGCCATGCGCGGGCCGGCGCGTCGGCGCTGGATCTGCGGCTGCACGCCTTGAACTTCTCCAAGGACATCGTCGCGCTGCTCAACGGGCCGCGTTTCGGTTTCGGCTCGTGCATGAACCCGTGCCTCGACTGCCACGCGCTCATGCTGCGGCGCGCGGGGGAGTTGATGGATGACGGCGGGTACGCCTTTCTGGCGACCGGCGAGGTGCTGAACGAGCGGCCGATGTCGCAGACCAGGCAGGGGTTGCGGACGGTCGCCAGGGCCTCGGGCTACGCGGAGCGCGTCGTCCGGCCGCTCAGCGCCGCGCTCCTGCCGGAGACCGAGCCCGAGCGACTGGGCCTGGTTGACCGCGGGCGCCTGCTCGACGTGCAGGGCCGGGGGCGCAAGCGCCAGCTTCAACTCGCCGCGCGCTACGGGCTGAAGAGTTTCCCGTCGCCCGCGGGGGGCTGCCTGCTCACGGAGCCCGGCTTCTGCCGGCGGCTGTCGGACTTGAAGGAACACGAGGGTCTGGACGGCCTGCACGCCATCGAGCTGCTGAGGATCGGGCGTCATTTCCGCCTCGCGGACCGGGTCAAGCTGATCGTCGGCCGCGACGAAGCGGAAAACGCGGCGATCGAGGGCCGGTCCGAGCTCTACGACCTGGTGCTGAAACCCGTAAGCACGCCGGGGCCGACGGCGCTGTTGCCGATGACCGCCGGGGATGAACAGGTGCGTCTGGCGGCCGCGATATGCGCGCGCTACAGCGACGGCGCAAACAACGCGGCAATCGCGATCCGGGTGCGTTCCGCGCGCGGCGCGCGGCAGATTGAGGCGCTGCCCGCGTCCGATGAATCGCTGTCCGCGATCAGGATTTGAAGAAAAGCGTGTAGAGAAACCAGCCGATGGCCGCAAGCGCGAGCAGCACGGCGAGCGCCACCGCGGCATGCACCAGCGGGCGCGTGTCGCGCCGCGCCCGGAACGCGGGCGAGACCTGCTGTCCCGGCAGCACGGCGGTGGGGGCCACGGACTCCGGCTCCGCGGGAAGCGGCTCGATGTCTTCTCCGTCGATGCGGATCTCCACTTCGCCCGTCCGCAGGACGTCGCCCGTCTTGAGGCGCGCTTCGTCGGCAAATTCGCCGTTGAGGCGTGTGCCGTTTGTGGAATTCAGGTCGCGCAGGGTGTACTTCGATCCGTCGCGAAGGATGACGCAGTGATGGCCGGAGACGGAAGGATCGTTCAGGACGACGAGATTATCCGCCGCGCGTCCGATCCCGGCGCGGTTGGCTTCGATCTCGAACGTTTCGCCCAGCCGGTTGCCGCTCAGTATGGTCAGTTCCGCCACGCAGCCTCCGAAGCGCCACGGTCAGCGCGCCTGAATGGGGTCGTTTATCGCATGGGGGAGCGTGCCTGTCAACCGTTCTCCCGCCGCTCCGTCGCGCCAGGTCGGCCTGCCGGCCAGCAGCGTGAGGACGGCGCGGCCGGTGACGCGCATGCCGGCAAACGGCGTGTTGCGCGCAAGCGAGGCAAACTCTTCGGGCCGCACGGTCCATTCGGTTGCGAGGTCGAGTATGACCAGATCCGCGCCGGCGCCCGGGGAAAGCGTGGGCGCGGGCAGCCCCAGCACGCGCGCCGGGCCGGTTGTCCACGCCCGCGCCCAGGCGGCGGGGTCAACGCGTCCGGATTTTACGAGGCAGGTGTAGGTTACGGGGACGGCCGTTTCGAGGCCGATGACGCCGAACGGCGCGTCGCGGAAACCGCGGGCCTTGTCGGCGGCGCGGTGCGGGGCGTGGTCCGTGGCCAGGACCTCGATGGTGCCGTCGGCCACGGCCTGCCGCAGCGCGTCGCGGTCGCGCGCGGAACACAGCGGCGGGTTCATCTTGAGATTGGGGTCCGGGGCGCGGATGTCGTCTTCGCACAGCGCCAGGTGGTGGGGCGTGGCTTCGGCCGAAACGCGGAGTCCCTGGCGGCGCGCGGCGCGCACGCGTTCGACGGCGCCGGCCGTTGAGAGGTGCTGCACGTGCACGGCGCACGCGGTGCGGCGGCTCAGGGCGATATCGCGCTCCACGGCGCGGATCTCGGCCTCGTCGGGGATGCCCGGCAGACCCAGGCGGCGGGCCGCCGGGCCGTCGCGCATGACGCCGCCCGCGGCCAGAACGGGGTCCTGCGCGTGATCCATGAGCGGTTTGCCCAGGGCGGCGGCGCGGCGCATGGCCGCCGCCATCAGGCCATCGTCGGCGATCATGTTGCCGTCGTCGGTAAAGGCCGCCGCGCCCGCGGCGGCCAGCGCTTCCATGTCGGTTGCCGCGCGGCCCGCGCGCTCCGCGGTCGCGCAGGCGGCGGGCAGCACGCGCGCCAGCCCGGACGCGCGGGCGCGGGCCAGCAGTTCGCGCACGCGCTCCGGGCGGTCGACCGGGGGCGCGGTGTTGGGCATGGCCACGACGGTCGTAAAGCCGCCGCGCGCGGCGGCGCGGCAGCCGGAAGCGACGGTCTCGGCTTCCTCGTTGCCCGGTTCCCGCAGATGCGCGTGCAGGTCAACCAGTCCGGGCAAGACGGTCAGGCCGCGCGCGTCGAACACCGCCATGCCGGGAGGAAAGGACGCGGGGACGGCCCGGACAGCTCCGTCCGCGACGTACAGGTCGCCGATGCGGTCGCTGCCGGCCGTCGGGTCAAGAAGCCGGCCGCCGCGTATGAGGAGGACCGTAGCCACAAGACATTGATAGCGGGGGCCGGCCGGGCCGTCAAGCGACGGAGCCTGACCGCCGGACGCCTGTTCCGCGCAGTCCGCGCGCACCGCCGCGCCGGCCCGCGGAATCAGCGGCCGGTCCCTGGCTGCCGGGAACCCCGCATTCCCCTCCGCGCGCGCGGCTTGACGGGGACGGTTGAAGGCCTATAATCCCCCGGCAGCGTGAAGGAAGGAGAGGGACGGGCATGGCGGTCCAGGCCGATCAATTGCCGGTAGAGGCCGAGCAGGAACTCTACGTTTTCCGGCGACGCCTCACCCTTCAGATCCAGCTGCAGGAAACGCTGCGGTTTCTGCCGGACGGCACGGAGGGCAAGGCATGTCTGTCCTTCGGGGCGGGCAATTCGCTCCTGAGTCATCATCTGCGCAGGCTGGGCGGCGAATGGCAGGCGGCACTGGGGCCGGAACAGGACCTCGGCGCGGCCAGGGCCGTCCTGGGCGACAAGGTTCACGTTCATGACGGCGGCCGGTTTCCCTTCGGCGACAAGCAGTTCGACGTGCTGGTGGTGTTCGGCGGGCTGCAGAGAGCGGCGGACGAGGAGGCCTTCATCGCGGAGTGCCACCGCGTCATGAAGCCCGACGGCCGCCTGATTCTGCACGTTGACCACGCCAAGCCCGTTTCGCTTCTGGGGCCGCTGCAGCGCCTGCTGCGCGTCAGCCCCGAGCGGATGGGCATGGCGCGGCCCGGCTATACGGAGTCGGCGCTGTTCGCGCTGCTGAAGCACGGGTTCGACGTCTACCAGGTGCGTTCCTACGTGAGGTTCGGCGTGGGCCTGACCGATGCGGCGGTCCAGGCCGTGCTGCGCCACTCGGCGCTGGACGCCACGGGGCGCGCCGAGAGGGCGCGGCGCGTGTACGCCGTGGCCGGGTTGATCTACAAGCTTGCGTACCAGATGGATGCGTTGGCGCTGCTCACGCGCGGGCACCGCCTGGTGGCCATGGCCAAGCGGCGGGCCTGGCGGCCGCGCAAGGCGCCGGTGCTCGTGGACGGCCGGTCGATCACGGAGGCGGTGTTGAGCCGGGCCGCGGATTGACAGGGGCCGGCCGGCGGCGCGGCCGCGATCGGCGCGGGCCATCACGATTAATCTTCCGCGGCGCTTGACACGCGGGACGAAACGGATAAGCTGCCCGCTCTTTTTTGTTGGACACGTTCCGGTTGAGAGAAGCAGGAATGAAGCGCACATACCAGCCATCCAGGAAGAAGCGGCAGCGCAAGATCGGCTTTCGGGCGCGCATGGCTACCCGTGGTGGAAGAAAGGTCATTGCAAACCGCCGCCGCAAGGGACGGGCACGGCTCACGGTCTGACGGGGCGCGCGGCGCTCGCCTGCGACTCGGCCGCCGGGATCGGCTTACCGATTCATCCACCTTTACGCGCGTCATGCGGGAGGGCCGGCGGCTGGCGGGACGCTACGCGGTCATCTGGTCGGCGCCGGGCGGAGCGCCGGGGGGCGCCCGCCTGGGCGTTGTGGCGGCGAAACGCGTGTTCCGCCGGGCGGTGGACCGTAACCGGGCCAAGCGCCTGCTGCGCGAAGCCTTCCGCCTGAACCGGAACGCGTTGCGCCGCGACGTGGACGTCGTGCTGCTGGCGCGCGCGGCGATTCTGGAGGCCGGGCGGGCGGCGGTGGAGCGCGATCTTCTCGCTCTGGCGGCGCGCGCGCGGCTGCTGGCGGACGGGAAGGAACCGGAGCTTCGGTGATGGTGCGACTGCTGACATTCGCGATCCGCGTCTACCAGGCGGTTCTCTCCCCCTGGCTCGGGCCCTGCTGCCGGTTCAGCCCGTCCTGTTCCGACTACTGCGTTCAAGCCCTGCGCGGGCACGGACTGCTGCATGGAATCCGGCTGGGCCTCCTGCGGATCGGCCGCTGCCATCCCTTCCATCCCGGAGGCTTCGACCCCGTTCCCGCGCGGGCGACAAGGGACGCGTCATGAACAGGAAGGAAATCGCAATCGTCGTCGCGCTCTTCCTGGCGCTGCTGGGATGGATGATGCTTCAACGCCCGCCGCCCGGCGCGGGCCGCGTCCCGCAAGCGGAAGGCGCGCAACCGGCCGTCACCTCCGGCGTTCCGGCCGCGGCCGCCGCCGAACGGCCGGCCCCCGAGCTGACGGCGGCCGCGGAACCCGCGGCGGAGGAAGAGCCGGCGGCCGCCGCCGTCGAGCCGGTCCCGCAGCCGGAGGAGCGCCTGGCGCCGGAGCGGATCGTGACCATCACCAACGGCGTGGCGGCGTTCAGCGTGACGTCCTGGGGCGGGGCCGTCGCTGCGGCGGAGATGCGCGAGTATCGGCGGACCGTCGATCCGGAAAGCGGACCCGTGCTCCTGGATTTCACGGATGCGCCGGCCTTCGCGCTCTCGGGCATCCCGGGGCTCGGCGCCAACGCCGATTTCGAGGTGGCGCTCGCCGACGGCGGGCGCGCGGCGCTGGTCAGCCGCGCGACGGCGGGCGGGTTGCGGTTCGAGCGGCGCATTGCGCTGGAGGAAGGCTACCGCCTGCGCATCACGGATACGTTCCGCAACGAAGGCGGGACGCCCCTGCGCCTGCCGGCCCACGGGCTGGATCTGGGCGCCATGACGCTTACCGAGTCCAGGGCGCAGACGCGCGGCATGGCGTACCTGGGCGCCGATACGCTCGCCGAACACGGCGGCAAGGGCGTGAAGTACTGGGGCAAGGAACTGCCGGCCATGCTGGGACAGCGCCGTTCCGCGTTCTCGTGCGCCGCGCCGGACATGAGCGAAGTTCTGCCGTCGGCCGTGCGCCGGAGCGACGAGCCGATTGCGTGGGCCGCCGTGAAGAACAAGTTCTTCGTGCAGATCGCGGCGCCGGAAGAACCCGCCGCGGGCTGCGAGGTCGCGGCGCGCCGCAACATGGCCGTCGCGCGCAGGCTGGAGGTCGGATCGGTGTCGGCGCGGCTGCTCTTCGCGGAGAAGACGCTGGAGGCCGGCGAAAGCGTGTCGCGAACGTCGGACTGCTACCTGGGTCCGAAGAAGTACGACCTGCTCCGCGCGCTGGGAAACCACCGGGACGACGTCATGGAGTTCGGCTTCTTCCGGGTCATATGCAAACCGCTGCTGTGGACGCTGAACGCCATCTACCGCCTGATTCCCAACTACGGCGTGGCCATCATTCTGCTCACGGCCCTGGTGCGCGTGCTCTTCTGGCCGATCACGCACAAGAGCACCGAGAGCATGAAACGCATGCAGGAGCTGCAGCCGCAGGTGAGCGCCCTGCGCGCCAGGTTCAAGGACAAGCCGCAGAAGATGAACCAGGAAGTCATGGCGCTGTACCGCGCGCACAAGGTCAACCCCATGTCGGGCTGCCTGCCGGTGCTGGTGCAGATTCCCGTGTTCATCGCGCTGTTCACCGTGCTGCGCAGCGCCGTTGAGCTGCGCTTCGCGCCCTTCCTGTGGATCAAGGACCTCAGCGAGCCGGAGGGCCTGCTGGAAGGCATGATACCGATTGTGGGCGCGCTCAATATCCTGCCCCTGTTCATGACCGCCACGACGGTCTGGCAGCAGCACCTGACGCCCACCGGCGGCGATCCCCAGCAGCAGAAGATGATGATGATGATGCCGGTGGTGATGCTCTTCGTGTTCTACAGCATGCCTTCGGCGCTGGTGCTGTACTGGTCCACGAGCCAGTGCCTGGCCATCGCGCAGCTTCTGATCCAGCGCCGGCGCCGGGCCATGGCGGCCGCCCGGGCGAAAGGATAGGGGCTAACGCCTAGTCCTCCGGCCTCACGTCGCGTGACATCAGCGCGGCGACCGCGTCGCGCGGCCGCTTGCCCTCGTGCACGACCGCGCAGACCTCGTCGGTGATCGGCACGGCGACGCCGTGCGATCGGGCAAGCTCGCTGGCGCTGAGGCAGTTCCACACGCCTTCCACGGCCTGTTTCATGTCGGCCATGATCGCATCCGGCGTCTCGCCCCGCCCGATGCGCTCGCCCACGCCCCGGTTCCGGCTGAGCCGGCTGGTGCAGGTCACGATCAGGTCGCCCGCGCCGCTCAGTCCGGCGAATGTCGCGCGCTGCGCGCCGAGGGCGCAGCCGAGGCGCGTGATCTCGGCCAGGCCGCGGGTTATCAGCGCGGCGCGCGTGTTGTCGCCGAAGCCGAGGCCGTCGCTGATGCCCACCGCCACGGCCACCACGTTCTTGAGGGCGCCGCCGAGTTCGACGCCCACGGTGTCATCGCTGGTGTAGACGCGGAAGCTGTCGCCGGAGAAGAGCGACTGCAGGCGCGCGGCGAACGCCTGGTCCCGGGCGGCCACCACCACGGCCGTCGGGATGCGGCGGGCCACCTCCTCGGCGTGGCTGGGCCCGGACAGCGCGGCCGCGGGGCGCCCCAGGATGTCCGCGGCGACTTCCGT
Organism: Lentisphaerota bacterium; assembly: GCA_016873635.1. Taxonomy (GTDB): domain Bacteria; phylum Verrucomicrobiota; class Kiritimatiellia; order UBA8416; family VGWJ01; genus VGWJ01. Next base: position 11,158 of record VGWJ01000028.1, read on the forward strand.
CATGCGCCGGTGCGTGCCGCGCTCCAGCCCCTTGGCGACGCTGACGAGGCGGCAGTCGCCGGGCAGCAGCCCGGCGAAGGAGCGGCATACTTCGCTGAAGTGCTTGGTCGGCACGGCCAGGACTGCCAGGCCCGCCCCGGCGACGGCCCGCTCGCGGTCCGCGGTCCATTCGATCCCGGGCGGCAGCTTCACGCCCGGCAGGAAAAGCCGGTTCTCGCCCTCGGCGCGGATGCGCGCGATGTTGTCGGGAAAGCATCCCCACACGGAGACGCGGCATCCCCTTTCGGCCAGGAGCGCGGCCAGCGCCGTGCCCCAGCCGCCGTCGCCGATGACCGCCACGCGCTCCGCGCCGCTATCCGCGCTCAACCTGCCGCTCCTTCCCCGCGCGCCTTCTTTCCCATTCGCCGCTCCGTGCCTTTCAGCAGGCGCCGGATATTGCCCCGGTGCCGCCACACGGCCGCCAGGCCCAGCGCCGTAAGGGCCGCGGGCAGAATCCATCCCCGCTCGCGAAAGTAGAGAAGCCATCCGGCGGCGGACAGGGCCAGCGCGCCGCCGATGGATCCGACGGAGACGTAGCGCGTGGCGGCGAAGAGGACGAGCCATACCAGCGCCATCACGCCCAGCGCGGCCGGCGCGATGCCCAGCAGCGCGCCCATGGTCGTGGCCACGCCCTTGCCGCCCTTGAAACGCAGGTAGACCGGCCAGTTGTGCCCGGCCACCGCCAGGCACGCGCACAGCACGCCCAGCGCCGTGGTGTCGCCGGCGCCGCGCGCCGCGGCCAGCATCGGGAAACCGCAGGCCGGAATGAAGCCCTTGGCGGCGTCGGCCAGTAAGGTCACCAGGCCCGCCGTGCGCCCGGCCGTGCGCCAGACGTTGGTGGCGCCCACGTTGCCGCTGCCGGCGAGGCGGACGTCCATCCCGCGCGCCCGCCCGACAAGGTAGCCGAAGGGAACGGCGCCGAGCAGGTATGAAGCGGCGCACAAGAGAAGCGTCGTCATGCTACTCGTCTTCTTCTTCCGGCAGCGCCTCCTCGTACTCGTCGACGTGCAGGAGGTCTTCCAGTCCGTCCATGCTGTCGGGCTTCATCTCCGCGAGCCAGCCTTCGCCGTACGGATCCTGGTTGAGCAGCTCGGGATGGCTCAGCAGCCGGGTGTTGATGGCCGTGATAAAGCCGGACAACGGCGCGCGGATCTCGCGCGTCGAGGCGTCGCCCTCCACCGCGCCGATCTCCTCGTTGAACTCGTAGTGATGATCGCCCGGTTCGGGCAGCTCAACGCTGAGCGCGTCGCCGAAATTCGCCTGGGCGTAGTCCGAGAATCCGATCACGAGTTTGCGGCCTTCGACGCGGACCCACTCGTGTCCGGGGGTGAAAAGGTAGTTTGAAAGGTCCTCCATATCCGCCTCGCTTCGTCGTGAGCTGTCCGGCGCCGGGCTCATCCCCGGCCGCCGGCCCCTACTCACAACAAAAATTGGGAATACGTCAAGCGCGGATTCGGCGATTTTTTCTGTCAGTGCTTCCGGTCCACGGCGAAGCGCGCGATGCCGCGCAGGGCTTCGGTCCTTTCGGGCGGCAGGATGCTCAGGGCGGCCACGGCTTCGTCGATCAGGCGGTTTGCCATGCGCGCGGCCTCCTCGACGCCGTAGACGGCGAGGTGCGGGCTGAGCTCGGCGCGCGCGGCGCCGGGCGCGGGCGCGGCGTCGAGCAGGTCGTCGGCGATCTGGAACGCCGTTCCCAGGCGGCCGGCGTAGACGGTGAGCGCGTCCAGCGACGCGTGCGACGCGCCTCCGGCCAGGGCGCCCATGCGCACGGCGGCGCGGAAGAGGACGCCGGTCTTGCGTTCGTGTACGAAGTCTACGGCGTCGCGGGACGGCGCCTTCCCGCCCCGCGCGATGTCGGCGACCTGTCCGCCCACGACGCCCAGGCTGCCGGCGGCCCTGGCCAGCTCGAGCACGGCGTACGGGTGCAACCGCGCGGCCGTTTCGAAGGCCAGGGCCTGCAAGGCGTCGCCGGCCAGCACGGCGTTGGCCTCGCCGAAAACCACGTGACAGGTGGGCTTGCCGCGGCGCAGGTCGTCGTCGTCCATGCAGGGCAGGTCGTCGTGGATCAGGGTATAAGTGTGCAGCAGCTCGACGGCGAGCGCCGGGAGAACCGCGCACGCGGGGGATGCGCCGGCGGCTTCGGCGGCGGCCAGGCACAGGATGGGCCGCAGGCGCTTGCCGCCGGAGAACACGCTGTAGCGCATGGCTTCGTGCAGAACGCGCGGGGGCGTGTCGGCGGACGGCATGGCCGCGTCGAGCTCGCGGTCAATCCACGCCGCGCGTTCTCTGAGGTAGTCCTGCAAGTCGGGCATGGAACGACGACTCCCGCCGCAAACGCGACCCGATGAACAGCCCCGATGAGCCGGGGGCGGTCAGTCCGCCCGCTCGGCCACGAATACCGTGCTGACCTGGGGATCGAGCAGGGAAGCCGACCAGGCCGGGCGCTTCGGCAACAGCTGCGAGCGGTACATTACCCCGCCGTCGATCCGGTAATAGCCGCGGTAGGTTTCGCCGATGACCCAGGCGGTCGTGTCCGATGCGGCGACCTTGAGATCGATGGTGCCGGCATCATCCCCTTCGCCGACGGTGTAGGTCCCCGAGAACTTCGCCGGCGCCGACGGGATCGCGCCGCGGAACTGCCCGTCGCCGAACGACCATGTGATGTAGACGTTGCCGCGCGTGCCCGCGTACCACCAGTAACCGCCCCAGTCGCCCTCAATACCCCTGAACGCTTCGCATCCGCCAAAGACGAAGACCAGCGCCAGCGCAATGCCCGACAAGATCCGTATCCTTCCAACGGTCGCCAACGGGGACGCTACCGACATGGCATGTACTCCTCTTTAGCGCGTGACGGCGGAACAGCGTGCCCCGGCCGGCAGCGGCATCCGCCCGCCCTCACCTTGTCCGGAACAGCACCTTGTTCCCGGGAACCATGCCAGAGTACGTATCTTAACGCAATGTTCATTTGTGTGCACAGCGGAAGTTTTTTTCTCATCCGTGACAGGACGCAAGAAGGGCAGGAACGCGGCACAGGAGTGAATCGTCTCATTTCAATTCCTTCGCTTGCATTGGAACGGAATCTGCTATGCTTCCTTCGAAGCAGTCATGGATACGGACTTCGGAAAACAGGGAGCATAGCGCATGAGCGAGAACGGTACCCAATTCGGGCGGGCGACGGCGGCGATTGCGGTGGCGATCGGGCTTCTGGCGGCGGGATGCGAGATGGATGATCCCACGAAGGCCCTGGCCGGCGGCGATCTGATCGGCACATGGGGTATGCAGGAGAGCGCGGTGAAAGCGGCCGGCGCCCCGTTCTGGACTTCGATCCGATACGGCGAGCGGCGGGCCGCCGCGCAGGGCATGTTCGGGCGTATCGCTTTTTTCGAGGACAACACCTGCTACGGCGAGCTGATCACGGACGGACGCCCGCAGAACTTCGACGGGACATGGACGGTCGCCGGGACGGAACTGATCGTGAATTGCGGCGGCACCGTCGTTGCCGGCGAGTACGGCGTTGAGAACGATCGGCTCGTGTTCACGACCACGCGCGCGGACGGAGACGTGGATGTTGACGTGACGTTTATCATGAAACGGGCTCCCGCGCTGGAGCGTCCGCCGGCGCCGGACGCGTGGGACGGTGATGGGAATGGCGACGGGGACGTGGATGGAGGCAGCCGCGACTCCGGAGGATCGAGCGGCGCAGGGGGCAGCAACACCTTCCTGTGGAAGCCGGAGTCCGAGAACGACGGCAACGCGGTGACGCTGTTCCCGGCCAAGTACCGTTTGAACGACATTGCGGAAGTCTACATCAAGGGCGGCGATCGCGACGGCGACAAGCCGCGCAGCATCTACTGGCCCGACGGCCGCAACGGCAACCGCGTTCACGCCCGCTGGAGCGCCGAGGGCGAGGATTTCGGCGAGGATTTCGACGTGGTCCTGGTCCTGGATTCCGGAGATACGGTCTCCTGGACGATCGACGACGGCGCCGAACGCCGGGAACAATAGCCCGCTGCGCCGCCGCCGACAGGCGGCGCGGATGCCGCGCCCTTACGACACGCTTGTTTCGCCTGACTTCTGTTTTTTTCTTCCATCAGGGTTGCCGGCGCGTCCGCGGGCTGCTATCTTATGCGGGCAAGTGCTCCGCCCTGCGCGTGGAAGGCCACGGAGGGCAGGTGATGCGCTAACGGAAAAGGCAGACGGGAACGAGCAAAGGAGGCGGCATGCGGAAGAGTGTCATGGCGGCGGCGGCGGTTCTATTGGCGATGGGTTGCGAGCAGGAAAGGCCGGCGGAAGCGCTTGCGGGCGGATACCTTGTCGGCACGTGGAAGCTCGTGAACAGCCAGAGCAAGGCGGCGGACGGCGGCGAGGCGCGTTCCGCCGGACATGGCTTCTTCGACCGCATTGCCTTTCATGAGGACTACTCCTGTTATGGAGAGCGCAGCGGGGCGGGCGGAAGACGCACTTTTGAGGGTTCCTGGAAGGCGTCCGGCGCGGATCTTGTCGTCGACTGCGGCGGGCGCGTGGTTTCGGGCAATTATGGCGCCGACAGCCAACGGCTGGTCTTCGCGGCCGGCTACAAGGAAGCGGGCGCCAGGATAAACGCGACTTACGTGATGCAGCGGGTTGAAGAAATGGATCCTCCCCCGCGGGCCGGCGAAGACGACGATGCGGACGATGACGATGGCGATGACGTTGACGATGGCGATGACGATGACGGCACGGGCGCCGGTCAGGGCGCCGGCGATGCTTCCGCCGACGCCTCGGGGGACGAGGGAGGCGCCGGGTACGACGGCGAGAATGGCGCGGCCGGCGACCAGGACTTGGCCAACGACGCCGCCGCCGTCGCGCTGGACGGGATGCCTGACGAGCCCGCGGCCTCGGGAAGCGACATCTTTCTCTGGAAGCCGGTTTCGGAGAGCAACGGCAATGCCGTCAACCTCTTCCCGGCCAAGTACCGCCTGGACCGCATCGACAGCGTGTACATCGACGGCGGCAGCCGCGACGGCGAAACGCCGCGCAGCATCTACTGGCCGGACGGTCACAACGGAAACCGCGTGCACGTGCGCTGGGCCGCGCCGGGGAGCGCCTACGGCGACGACTTCCGGGTGGTGCTGGTCCTGGTCACGGGCAGGCAGGTGTCGTGGCTTGTGCGCGACGGCGGCAACCGCCAGGAGATGTAGACCAGCGTGACCGCGTTGCCGGTCTCCGGGCGGTGGTGATCATCGCCCGGAGAACGCCGGGAAATGGCGGGTTGACGCCGGCGCGGCGCTCAAGTATAGTCTGGCCCCTGACTTTGGACCGGACCTTTTGCCGCGCCCCCATCGTCTAGCGGATAGGACGCCAGGTTCTCATCCTGGTAACAGGGGTTCGATTCCCCTTGGGGGTGCCATCCGGCCAAGGAAGGTCAGCGCTTGCGGCGCTTGGTCTTCTTCTTGCCGGCGCGCGCAACCTCCGCCTGCTTGATGCCGTCGAGGCGTTCCCGGGCCTCGTGCGCCTTCATCTTCCGGGCTTCCAGCACGGCGGCCTTGGACACGGTGCGGAGGCGGATGCGGCCGTCCTTGGTTTCCCAGGTCCAGACGGTCAGCGGGGTGACCTTGACGAGACGCGCGAAATCGACCTGCGTCAACTTAAGCCGCTTGCGCAGCGCCCGGATCATCCGGCTCGTGACGCGCGCCTTGTCCATCTCCTCCCGGCTGGGCGCGAGCGTCTCGCTCCGGCGATCGCGTACGAGGGAGGCAAGCTGGCGGCTGCTTTTCTCGAGGGCCGCCAGGCGCCGCTTGAGGTCGGCGGTATTCCGCTTGAGCGCGGCGTTGTCCTTGCGGAGCTTGGCGGTGGCCGCGCGGGCTTCCTTGCGCGCGAGCCGCAGGGTTTCGGCCTTGAGTACCTGTGCGACGTTGGGCATTGAAGAACACTCCTTTCCTGCAGGGCAAGTAACCTTTTCGCTTGCCGAACGAGTGCAGTTTGCACAAAACGCGGTCGCTGTCCAGAAGTTAAGTTGCGGAATCTTGCGCTTGATCGCCCGCGCGATCTTTGTCTAAGTGTTGGCATCCGGGAAAGATGAAAGCCGCGTTCAGGAAGGCGCACGCAGTTGAGCTGCGGGAGATTCCGGTTCCCGATCCGGGGCCGTGCGAGATCAGGCTGCGCGTGAGGGCCTGCGGGGTATGCGGGTCGGACTTGCTGGTCAAACCGGAGCGGGCCGCGGAGGCCCACGCGTTCGGGCACGAGGTGGCCGGGAGAATCACCGCGCTGGGCCCGTGCGTCGCGGGGCTGCGGGAAGGACAGGAAGTCGCCCTGGATTCCTCGACGCCGTGCGGGCGGTGCGACAACTGCCGCAACGGACGCGCGGACCTGTGCACGGATCCGCACAGCCTGTGGGCGCGCCAGTCGTTCGGTTTCGCGGAGGAGATGATCGCCCCGGCGGCTTCCGCCATTCCGTACGCGGGTCTTGCCCCGCACGTGGCGTGCCTGCAGGAGCCGCTGGGCGTGGCCATTGACATGGTGCGCGCGGCCGAGGTCGTTCCGGGCGTCAACGTGCTGGTGATGGGCGCCGGACCGATCGGCCTGATGGCGACGGCCCTGGCGCGCCGGGCGGGCGCCGGGCGCATCGCGGTCAGCCAGGGAAAGGACCGCGTCGCGCGCCGGGCGCTGGCCCTGCGTTTCGGCGCGGACACGCTGCTGGACCCGGACGGCGGCCCGCTGGAGCAGGCCGCGATCGGCTTTCCGGTCGACCGCGTCCTTGTCACGGCGCCGCCGCGGGCGCTCGCGGACGCGGTGCGCGTGGCGGCGCGCGGCGCGATCATCGCGCTGATCGGGATCAGCTACGGCGACGACCGGCGCGTCGCGATCGACGTGAACGATCTGCACTTCAAGAAGCTGCAGGTCCGGGGCGCGTTCCTTTCGCCGGCCTTCCACGGGCCGCTGGCCCTGGCGCTGCTGCGCGGCGGCGAGGTGGACGGGCAGGCGCTGGTCTCGCACCGGTTCCGCCTGGACGAAGTGAAGAAGGCGCTTGATACGGCGCGCGAGGATCCGGGCGCGGTCAAGATCGTGGTGGAGCCGTAATCCGCGAAAAGAACTCCGCCACGCCCCCGGAGCCGGGCTTCAGGCGGAACAATGCGCCGGCGTGCGGGCCGTGGCGCGGCCGCTCGTCTCCGCCGGCCGTCGTGATGTAGAGGTCGCGGTAGTCGTCGCCGCCGAAAGTGACGCACGACACGTTGCGGACGGGAATCCGGAACACGTCGATCTCCCTGCCGTCGGGCGCGTGGCGCACGACGCGCCAGCCGTCCCAGCGCGCCGACCATACGCAGCCGTCGGCGTCGACGGTCAGGCCGTCGGGGCGGCCCGCCCCGTCATCCTCCACGCGCGCGAACACCCGCCGTCCGGAGAGGCCGCCGTCCGCGCGGTCATAGTCGTAAAGGTATATCTCCCGCCTGCGCGTATCGGTGTGATAGAAGCCGCGGCGATCGGGCGTGAAGCCCATGCCGTTGGATGTGCCGATGCCTTCCGCCGCGACGCTGATCGCGCGGTCGGCGCGCAGCCGGTAGAGCCGGCCGGCGCGCGCGGGCGTGGACATGGTGCCGCAGAAGACGCGGCCCTCGGGATCGGCGATCACGTCGTTGAAGCGGCTGTCCTGCTCGCCCCCGACCTCGGGCAGAACGACGCGCGTTTCGCCGTCGCGCCAGAGCTGCACCGTGCCCTGCGCCATGAACAGCAGCAGCGCGCCGTCGGCCTGGATCGTGAATCCTCCCACGGGCTTCTGCGTTTCGAAGACGTCGTGGGCGCCGCCGGCGGGGTCATACCGGTGGAGGCGGCACGCGGGGATATCCACCCAGTACAGCCGCCTTTCGAGGGGGTGCCACAGGGGGCACTCGCCGGTGACGCAGCGGCAGTCCACGACAAGTTCGGGTGTCACGCCGTTCAGCCCTCCTCACGCCGCGGCAGAATAGCAGGAGCAGGGGGCGCGTGGAAAGCAGTCCGTTCGGGCGCCGGATGGGACTGGGAACGGCGCCGGCGGCGTGCTATGCTGTTGGCGCATGAAACGGCCCGTCGCATGCGCATGCGCCTTGCGTTGCGCCGCCGCCGCCGCGCTTCTGGTCTGTTTCGCGGCGGCGGCCGCCGGCGCGGAGAACGGCCCGGCGCCGGCCCTGACGGTCGTGCAGTGGAACGTGGAGAATCTGTTCGACGCCGAGGATGATGCGGACAACGAGGGCGATGACGAGTTCACCGCGGGGGGGTGGCAGTGCTGGACGGAGGGCCGCTACGCCCTCAAACTCGCGCACCTGGCGGAAGTGCTCGACCGGCTGGGCGGGGACATCGTCTGCCTGGAGGAGATCGAGAACCGGCGCGTGCTGGAAGACCTCGCCGCCGCGCTGCGGGAACGGCACGGCCGCGACTACCCCTGCATCGTGCACCGCGAGGGCACGGATCAGCGCGGCATTGACGTGGCCGTGCTCAGCCGCCTGCGTCCGCGCGCGACACGGTGGCTCACGCCCGTGCCCGGGCAGCGCGACGTTCTGGTGGCGGAATTCGCCGCGCACGGCCGGCCGTTCACGCTGATCGTCAATCACTGGAAATCGGGGTGGGGTCCGAAGGCCGAGGCCGCGCGGATACGCGCCGCGGAGGCGCGGGCCGTGAGGGCCGAGCTCGATCGCGTCCTGGCGGCCGACCCCTCCGCGGCCGTGTTGCTCGCCGGCGACTTCAACGTGGACTTCGACGATGCGCTCGTCGCCGACGTCGTGCGGAGCGTCGGCGACCGCAAGCGGGTGCTCGCCGAGCCGGAGACCGGCTGGCTGTACAACCTGCACGCCGGGCTGGATGAGAAGGCGCGCGGCACCATCTACTACCGGCGTGACGGCGCGTGGAATTCCTTCGACACCATAAGCGTGAGCCGCGGGATGCTGCCCGAGGCCGCGGCGGTCGCCGCCGCCGCGTGGGCGCTCAGGGAGGGGAGCTACGAGGTTTTCCGGCCGGAGTCGATCGTTGACGGCGCAGGCCGCCCGCTGCCGTTCCGGATGCTTGCCGACGCGCAGACCAAACGCCGCACGTACTGCACGGGCTACTCCGACCACCTGCCCGTGCGCGTCGTGATCGAGCCGCGCCGGTGACGGCGGCGGGGCGGCGCCCCGCCGCGGGGCCGGCCGCGGGAGACGCGCGGGTTTGGCTCGACGCGGCGGCGGGGACGTGGCAGTCTGGATTGCGACGGGCGCGGCGGCTGACCGCCGCCCGGGCCCCCAGGCAACGATTGACGGGAGTGAAGCGCATGAAGACTTTGGACCAGCTGTTCGGGCGGTCGCCTTTCGAATTCATGGTGGATCACGCGCGCAAAGTCCACGAGTGCGTAAACCGGATAAGGCCCATCGCCGACGCCATGACAAGCGGCGACATGGATCGCCTGCACTACCTCCAGGAAGAGGTCTCCAAGACGGAGTACGAGGCGGACCGCATGAAAGAGGCCATCCGTCAGCAGTTGCCGCGCAGGTTCTTCCTGCCCGTGGCGCGCGAGGACATCCTGAACTTCGTCCGCCAGCTCGACAAGATGGGCGACGGGGCCGAGGACTTCGCCGTCATCGCCACGTTCCGGCGCCTGGACATGCCGGCCGACGTTCAGAAGGATTTCCTGGCGCTCGTCGACAAGACCGTCGAGACCAACGAAGCGCTGCTGAAGCTCGCCGAGCACCTGGCCGTTCTGCAGAAGGAGGACTTCGAGGGCGTCAACGCGGACAAGGTCCTGGAGAAAGTCGACGAGGTATGCCGGCTGGAGTGGGAAACCGACCGCCTGAGCCAGTTGTGCGCGCGGCGGTACTATGCGGCCGACGGGCTGGACCCGATTACCGTGATCATTCTGGACAAGCTTTGCCGGGCGCTGACCAACGTCGCGGATCACGCGGAGAACGTCGGCAAGAATATCCGTCTGATGATAATCCGGCATTGAACCGGACTGCGGAGGCCGCGACATGCTGGTTGAGGCGCTCACGGTCACGGCCGTTGTGGCCGGTTTCTACATGGCGTGGAACATCGGCGCGAACGACGTGGCCAACGCCTTCGGCACGTCCGTCGGCTCGGGGGCCATCACCATGCGGCGCGCGCTTCTGCTGGCCGCCGTGTTCGAGTTCTCGGGCGCTTTCTTCGCCGGTTCGCACGTGACCAAGACGATCCGCGGGGAGATCGTGTCGCCCGAGATGTTCGCCGGGAACACCCAGTTGTTTGCGGTCGGCATGGTGGCGGCGCTGATCGCCTCCTCGGTGTGGCTGAACGTCGCCACCTTCTTCGGCCAGCCGGTTTCGACGACGCACGCCATCATCGGCGCCGTCATCGGGTTCGGCGTGTCCGTGGTGAACGTGCACTGCGTGCGCTGGCACAAGCTGGGCCACATCGCGGCGAGCTGGTTCATTTCGCCGCTGGTGGGGGCGGCCATCAGTTTCGCGGTGTACTACGGCCTGCGGCGCTTTGTCCTGCACAGCCGCGCGCCGGTCAGCCGCGCGCGGCACTTCGTGCCCCTCGGCCTCGCGGCCATGTCATGCGTCATGCTCTACTCGATCCTGCAGGGGGCCTATCCCCGCTTCTTCCATATCGAGCGCGCGGAGGCGTGCTGGATCGCGGCCCTGACGGCGCTGGTGGTCGGGAACGTGGCCGGGGTGGTCGTGTGGGCCGTCATGCGGCGGCGTTGCCTGCCGGGCGGGGACCTGTCGCGGCAGGCCGAGCGGGTGGAGGGTTTCTTTGCCCGCCTGCAGATCCTGGACGCCTGTTACCTTTCCTTCGCGCACGGCGCCAACGACGTGGCCAACGCCGTGGGGCCGGTGGTCGGCGTGGTGCAGGGGATCCGCGGAACGGTCAGCGGCGCCGCGGCGGTGCCGGCCTGGATCCTGGCTTTCGGCGGAGTCGGGATCGTCGTCGGACTGGCCACCTACGGGTACAAGGTCATCGAGGCCGTCGGAACGAAGATCACCGAAGTGACCCCGACGCGCGGGTTCGCCGCCGAGTTCAGCACGGCCACGACCGTGCTGGTCTGCTCGCTGCTGGGCCTGCCGATCTCGACCACGTTCGTTCTGGTGGGCGCCGTGATGGGGGTGGGCTTCGCGCGCGGCCTGAGCTCCATCGACGGCCGGGTCGTGCGGCGCATATTCGCGTCCTGGGTGATCACCATTCCCGTGTCCGCGGCGCTCTCGGCCGTCCTGTGCCGCGTCCTGATGGCGCTGTTCGGCGTCGGCGAGCTCGGCGCCGCGCCGTGAGGCGGCCGCAACGATATAATTGGACATGGCCGCGAAGAGGACTACATTGGGAGCTTTGTTCGGACGGTTGCCGCGCGGAGAGACCGCGAGCGGGCGACGACGCATGCAAGGAGGAGAAGGACAATGCCGAAGATAGCGATGATCGGCGCGGGAAGCCTCGTGTTCTGCAAGACGCTGGCCATGGATATTCTCTCGACCCCGGCGCTGCGCGGCAGCGCGATATGCCTGATGAGCCGCACCCGGAAGAAGCTCTCCCAGATGGAGGCCTTCCTCAAGCGCGTGGTCGCGGAGAACGGCCTGCCCGCGAAAGTGTGGAGCACGCTGGACCGCCGCGAGGCCCTGAAGGGCGCCGACTACGTGATCAACATGATCCAGGTGGGCGGCGTGGACGTCTTCCGCCACGACTACGAGATTCCGCTGAAGTACGGGGTCGACCAGTGCATCGGCGACTCGCTGGGACCGGGAGGGGTCTTCCGCACGCTGCGCACCGCGCCGGTGCTGATCGACATGATGCGCGACATGGAGGAGCTGTGCCCGGACGCGCTCTTTCTCAACTACACCAATCCCATGGGCGCGTGCTGCTACCTGCTGGGGCGCGTCACCGACCGCATCCAGTTCATCGGGCTGTGCCACGGGGTGCAGACCACGCTTGACCTGATCAGCGGCTACGTCAACGTGCCGAAGGACCGGATCGATTTCACCTGCGCCGGCATCAACCACATGGCCTGGTTCCTTTCGCTCAGGGACAAGCGGGACGGGCGCGACCTGTATGACCTGTTCCGCAGGAACTGCGAAAAGCCCGGCTACTACGTCAACGAGAAGGTCCGCTGCGAGGTGATGCGGCATTTCGGCTACTTCATGACCGAATCGACGGGACACCTCTCCGAGTACGTGCCCTGGTTCCGCTCCAGCAAGCGCGCGCTGGAAGCCTACTGCGACGAGCCGGCCTTCGGCGGCGAAAGCGGCGCCTACTACAAGTTCTGCCGCATGATCGCCGACAAGTACGAGGGCCTGAACTACCTCGCGACGGAGTCCGCGACGCTGGGCCGCCGCAGCGCGGAGTACTGCTCGCACATCCTCGAGGCGCGCGAGACGGACGTGGCCTTCCGCCTGCAGGGCAACGTGCGCAACGACGGCTACATCGACAACCTGCCGCCCGGCTGCTGCGTGGAAGTGCCGGTCTACGTCGATGCGCACGGCATCCATCCGCTGCGCGTGGGCTCGCTTCCGCCGCAGTGCGCGGCCCTGAACCAGAGCAACGTGACCGTGCAGATCCTGACGGTCGAAGCCGCGCTCACGGGGGACCCGGAGTATGCCATGCAGGCCGTCGCCATGGATCCGCTGACCAGCGCGTGCTGCACGCTGAAGGAAGCGCGGGAGATGACGGCCGAGATGCTCAAGGCGCAGAGCAAGTGGCTGCCGCAGTTCAAGGGCCGCAAGCTCGCCGCCAGGCCGGCGATCGCCGCGCCGAAAGACGTCAGGCGCGTGGCCGTGCCGCTGGACCCGGCCCTGGCCATCGCCAACCGTTTCGGGGACCTGGCGACAAGGAAAGTGAAATAGGCGATGATCAGAATCGGCTTCGTGGGCGTGGGCGGGATGGGGCAGCGGGCGCACTTGCGCAACTACCTGACCATCCCGGAATGCGAAGTGGTTGCGCTGGCCGAGATTCGCGAAAAGACGGGCCGGCTGGTGGCGACCCGCTTCGGAATCCCGAAGGCATACCGCAACCACGGGGAAATGCTCGACGCCGAGAAGCTGGACGGCGTGGTCGCCAGCCAGCCGTTCGACGTCCACGCGACGCTGCTTCCGGAGATCTACGGGCGCGTGAAGCACGTGTTCACCGAGAAGCCGCTGGCCGTGAGCGTGAAGGCCGGGGAAACGCTGGCGGCGCTGGCGGAAAAGACCGGCACGGTGCACATGGTCGGCTACCACAAACGGTCCGATCCGGCCACGGCCTACGCGAAGGACGTGATCGAGCGCTGGAAGAAGAGCGGCGAAATGGGCCGGCTGCGCTACGTCCGCATCACGATGCCGGCGGGCGACTGGACCGCCAACGGCCTGATGGGCATCCTGAACGCCGGCGACCAGCCGACGCAGGACGTCCCGCGCGAGCCGGCGTCGCTGACCGGGTTCTCCGGCGCCGCGGAGGGCGTCGGATGCTGGCAGTGGAAGGGGCAGGCGGGCGACTACCTGGGCTTTGTCAACTACTACATCCACCAGGTCAACTACATGCGGCACATGCTGGGCGAGGCCTATAAGGTGGTTTTCGCCCCGAAGTCCGGCGTGCTGCTGGCCGTGCAGAGCGAGTCCGGCGTGACCGGCACGATCGAAATGACGCCCTACCGCACCACGCTCGACTGGGAGGAAAGCATCCTCGTGTGTTTCGAGAAGGGCTACGTGCGGATCGAGCTTCCCGCGCCGACCGCGATCAACCGCCCCGGGCGCGTGGAGGTCTTCGCCGATCCGGGCGACGGCGCCACGCCGATGCGGTCGAGCCCGACGCTGCCGTGGATCCACGCCATGCGGCAGCAGGCCGTGAACTTCGTCAGGGTCTGCCGCGGCGAGATGGCGCCGCCGTGCACGGCCGCCGAGGCGGTCGAGGACCTGAAAGTGGCGCGGGACTATGTCCAGATGCGTCACGGACAAGGGGACATGGAATGCCGTTGAAATGGAAGAAACAGTGGGTCTCGGATGAAACGTTCGAGTCGGCGGCCGTGTTTGACGTGGACGGCGACGGCGTGCCCGACATCGTTTCCGGCGGGTTCTGGTACAAGGGCCCGGACTTCCGGCGGAAGTCCGAGATCGGACCGGTTGGAAGAGCCGGCGAGTATTACGACGATTTCTCCACGATCGCACTCGACGTCAACGGCGACGGCCGGCCGGACTTCGTGACGGGCGGCTGGTGGGGCAATACGCTGCGCTGGCGCGAGAACCCGGGCGATCCGAAAAAGCCGTGGCCGGAACACGTGATCGCCGAAACCGGCAACATCGAGACCACGCGCGCATGGGACATTGACGGCGACGGCGTCGTCGAGATCGTGCCCAACACGCCGTGCGCCGCCAACGTGACGGCGTTCAAGCTGAAGACCGGCGCCGACGGCAGGGGAACGGGCGCGTTCGCGCGGCATGTCCTGTTCGCGTTTCCGGAGGGGCAGGGGCAGGGACACGGGCTGGGCTGCGGCGACATCGCGGGCAACGGGCGCATGGACATTGTGCTGCACGGCGGCTGGCTGGAAGCCCCCGCCGATCCGTGGGCCGGAAAGTGGACGTGGCATCCCGGCGAGTGGAAGCTCGACTGGTGGGGCAGCAGCGTGCCGATGCTGGTGGTCGACGTCAACGGCGACGGCCGCAACGACATCATCGTCGGCAACGGCCACGGCTACGGGCTGTGCTGGCTGGAGCAGGCGGCGGATGCCGCCGGCAGGCGGTCCTGGAAGAGCCACCCGATCGACCCCTTCAACGCCCAGTATCACGACATGCTGTGGCTGGACATCGACGGCGACGGCAAGCCGGAGCTGCTCACGGGCAAAAGGCACCGCGCGCATTGCGGCAACGATCCGGGCGAGTGGGACGACTACGGAATGTACTACTTCAAGTGGACGGGCGAGGGGTTCGCCAAGCAGGTGATCGACTACGGGCCCATCGGCGAGGCCAAGGGCTGCGGCATCCACTTCGCGGCGGCCGACCTCAACGGCGACGGCCGCCCTGACATCGTCGTCCCGGGCAAGGACGGGCTCTGCGTGTTCTGGAACGAGGGGATGTAGCCGGCGCGATGGATCTGTCACGACTGCGTATTCCCAAGGGCGATTCGCCGGCGGCGGCCTGGCGCGCCGGACGCGTCGTGCTGGTGTCGGCCGCGGCCGGCCTGGTCGCGGGCTTCGCGGCCGGCAGGCTGTCGGCCGGCCGCGCGGGCGGCGGCCCGATCGAAGTCGACACCGTGATGGTCGGCGCGGCGGGCGGGGCCGCGGCGCCGTCTTTCACCGCCGGCGGGTGGATCGAGGTTCCGGCGCCGCATTTTCCGGTGCATGCCTCCAGCCTGATATCGCAGCGGCTGGACGAGTTGAACGTGGCGCAGGGCGAGGCGGTGCGGCCCGGACAGGTGCTGGCCCGCCTGTATGACGGCGACGCGCGGGCGCGCCGCGACGCGGCGGCGGCGCAGGCCGCCGGGGCCGCGGAGCGGCTGCGCATCGCGGGAGCCAACCGCGAACGGGCCGCGAACCTGCCGGCGGGCGCGCTGTCGGTCGAGGAGCGCGACGAGCTTGCGGCCGCCTGGAGCACGGCGGCCTCCGCGCACGACGCCGCGCTTGCCGCCCTTGACCTGGCGAGCAACGAGCTGGCCTACTGCACCATCACGGCGCCGCCGGCGCCGGACGGGCTGAAGGTGCTTGCCGTGCACCACGCGCCGGGCGAGTGGATCGCGGTCGACCGCAACCCGACGGTCGTGTCCCTGTACGCGCCCTCCAACATGCAGATGCGCGTGGACGTTCCGCAGGCGAAGATCCGTCTTGTCCAGCCCGGAAACCCCGTGGCCGTGCGAACCGAAGCCCATCCGTCGCGCGAATACCGCGGCACGGTGCTGCGCGTCGAGCCGCTGGCCGAAGCGGCCAAGAACACCATCACCGTCCGCCTGCGCATCGACAATCCGGACGAAATGCTCTTCCCCGAGATGGTGGCCCATGCGACGTTCCTGTCCGGCCGGGCGGCGGCGGGGCGGCCCGGCGAGTTCGCCCTGCCGCTCAAGGCCGTGCGCCGCGACGGCGAAGGCGCCTACGTCCTGCTGGTCGAGGACGGCCGCGCGCGCCGGCGCCCGGTCACGCTGCGGCAAACCACGGATTCCGCCGCCGTGGTCGGCGGCGAGCTTTCGGCGGGCCAGCGCGTAATAACAAGCCACGCGGACGGGCTGCCCGACGGCAGGGAGGTAATCACCAGGTAGCATGCAGCCGCTCATCGCCATCCGTAACAAGCCACGCGGACGGGCTGCCCGACGGCAGGGAGGTAATCACCAGGTAGCATGCAGCCGCTCATCGCCATCCGGGAACTCGGCAAGACCTACCGCCAGGGCGAGACAATGGTAACGGCCCTGGAGGACATCAGCCTCGATATCGCTTCCGGCGAGTTCGTGGCGCTGATGGGCCCCTCCGGCTCGGGCAAGACAACGCTCCTGAACATCATGGCCGGCATCGACCGGCCGACCGGCGGCAGCGTGACGATCGACGGCGTGCGGCTGGACGGAATGACCGAGGCGCAGCGCACGGCCTGGCGCACGCGCGGCGTGGGCTACATCTTCCAGTTCTACAACCTGATTCCGGTGCTTACGGCCTACGAGAACGTGGAGCTGCCCCTGCTGACGCTGCCGTTGTCACGGCGCGAGCGCCACGCGCACGTCACGGCGGCCCTGGAGGCCGTGGGCATCGCGGCCCGCGCGCGGCATTTCCCGCGGCAGCTGTCGGGCGGCGAAGAGCAGCGCGTAGCCATCGCGCGCGCGATCGTGACCGACGCCGGCATCCTGGTGGCGGACGAGCCGACCGGGAACCTGGACGCCGGGTCCGAGCAGGCGATAATGACCCTCATCCGGGAGCTCAACCGCCGCTTCGGCAAGACCGTGATCCTGGTCACGCACGACCACGCGGCCGCGGATTTTGCCGGCCGCATCATGCGCCTGGAGAAGGGCCGGCTGATTTCAACGGGAAAGGAGAACTGAGGCGATGATTCCCAGACTGCTGATCGCGATCCTGCGGAATCTGGCGCGCTCCAGGACGAGGCTGATGATCACGGTGCTGGGCTGCACGGCGGCGGCGTTCGTGACGTGCTTCTTCCTCGCGGCGCAGATGAGCCTGGCGCGCATGACGCAGGCCGCGGGCGAGGACGCCAACGTCATCGTGCGCCAGACGGACCGCTACTGACCCACGGCCAGCCTGATCCCGGATGCGGAATCCGAGCGCATCCGGGCGCTTCCGCAGGTTGCGGAAGTCATGCCGGTCCGGCTGATGATGACGTCGTGCCAGTCCAGCACGGACGTGATTGCCCTCCACGGCGTCGACAAGCGCCTGGTGCGCAGGTTCCGGAACTTCGACGTCGCGCCGGGCGAGTGGGAGGAGTTCGCGGCCGACACGTCCGGGGCGCTGGTGGGGGCCAAGATCGCGCGCCGCTACGGCTGGCGGCCGGGCGAGCACGTGACGCTCCAGGAGCTGGAGGGCGTGAGTTTCACGGTGCGCGGAATCGTCCAGCCGCGCGGCTCGGCCGACGACTTCCTGATCTACGTGGACCGTTCGTTCCTGCAGCAGATTGAGGACGAGCTGGGCCTCTCGCACTACGTCCTGGTGAAGGCCGCGCCGGGCGTGGATGCGGCCGCGCTCTGCCGCGCGATCGCCGAAATGCCTTTCACGGTGCAGGTCACCGCCCAGCCGGAGGAGGCCCTCGTGACCACGATCCTGGATCAGCTCGCCGACCTCGTGAGGCTGAGCCGCGCCGTGGTCGGCATCGTCATCGTCGTGCTGCTGATTGCGGTCGGGAACGCGATATCGATGGCGACCCGGGACCGGTTTCGCGAATTCGGCGTGCTGCGCACCCTCGGCTTCCCGCGGCGCGCGGTGGCGTTCATGGTTATCGGCGAAGGGACGCTGCAGGGCCTGGTCGGCGCTCTGGCCGGCTGTCTGGTCGTGCAGGGCCTGGCCTGGGCGGGCCTGATCCGTTCGGTGGCCACGTGCGCCATGACCGTTGACTTCCTGGTGGGGCCGCGGCCGTGGGCCGTGTCGCTGGCGGTCGTGACCCTGGCGGCGGCGCTCGGCTGCCTGCTGCCGGCGTGGAGCGCGTCGCGCGTGGACATCCTGCGCGCGCTGCGTCCCGAGGAGTAAGGCCGCATGCTCAAGCTGCCCGCACGCTACGCCCTGCGCAACCTGCGACGCCGCTTCCGGCACTCGCTGATGACGGTTTCCGGCGTGGCGGTGATCGTCTTCGCCTCCGTGCTGATGCTGTCGCTCAACCGCGGCCTGGAGCGCCGCGTGCGCGCTTCGGGCGAGGAGGCGAACATCCTGCTCATCAGCCGCCAGGGCCAGAACATCATGTTCAGCTCCATTACCGCGGACGAGCTGGTGCAGCTCTCCAGTCTGCCGGACGTCGCGCTGGGGGCCTTCGGCGAACCGCTTGTTTCGGCGGAAGTCATGCACATGGCCACCGTTGAATGCCTGGACGCGGAGTCGGGCGCGGCCGCGCGGGCGCCCGTGTACGTCCGCGGCATCACGCCCATCGCGTACGAGGTGCACCGCGCGCTGCGCATCGTCGAAGGCCGCATCCCCGAGCAGGAAGACGAGATACTGGCCGGCGGCACCGCGCACGTGAAACTGGGCGTGCCCGCGGAGGCGCTGGCGCCCGGCCGCGTCGTGCGCTTCGAGGACACCGACTGGACCGTGAGCGGCCGTTTCGAGGCCGGCGGATCGCTGGCGGAGTCGGAGATCTGGATCGGCGCCGACACGCTCAAGGACCTGCTGCGGCGGAGGTCGGATACGTTCGCCGTGGTGCGCATGTCCGACGCGGCCGCCGTGGCCGCCGCCATGCCGAGGTTCCAGCAGACCGGCGCGCTGGAGCGCTTTTTCAAGGGGTGGCCGGAACGGGATTACTACGTGGAATTCGGTTCGGCGCTTTCGTGGGTTCTGTGGATGTCCCTGCTGATGGTGCTCGCCATTGCCGCGGCCGGCGCGCTGATCGGCGCGAACACCATGTACACGGCGGTGCTGAACCGCATGCGTGAGATCGCCACGTACCGCGTGCTCGGTTTCACGACGGGCGATGTGCTCATGTCGTTCGTGATCGAGTCGGTCGCGCTGGCGCTGGCCGGAGGCGTCGTGGGGGTGGCGGCCGGGGCGGCCCTGAACCGCCTGCCGATCAGCCTCTCGTACGGCGCGTTCTTCCTCGTGGCCGACGCGGCGGTGCTGGGGGCGGGGCTGGGCCTGTCGCTCCTGATCGGACTGGCGGGCGGCCTGTTTCCGGCGCTGAAAGGGCTGCGCCTCACGGTGATCGAGGGACTGCGGCATGGGTAGGCGCAGCCGGAATCCCCGCATGGCGGCAACATTCCTCCTTCCGGGCGCGGCCGCGCGCACGGTTGCGGCTTTGCTTTTCGCTGCGCCGCCGGCTCGCGCGGGGGAGCCGGTCGATGCGCCCGCGCTTCCCGAGGTGCTGACCCTCGACGCGGCGCTGACTCACGCCTGGCGCCATCATCCGGCGGTGACGGAAGCGAGGGAGCGGGCGGCCGGGAGCCGCGGCATCCGCGCGCAGGCGGGCCTGTGGCCGCGTCCCGAACTGGATCTGGGCGTCTTCCGCAAGCCGGCCGAGGATGAATCCGAGGTGGCGCTTTCGCAGACGATCGAGCTCGGCGGGAAGCGCGCGGCCCGCGCCGGGGCGTCCGACGCGGCGATCGCGACGGCGGCCGCCGGAGTGGCGGAAGCGTGGTCCGAGGTGCGCGCCGGTGTCGGCGAAGCGTTCGCGCAACTGGACTACTTGCGCGCGGCGGCCGACCTGCGGGGGCGCCTGGCCGCCGCGGAGCGCGAGATGGCGGACCTGGCGGCAAGCCTGCGGGCGGCGGGAAAACTGTCGGAAGCCGCCGAGCTGGGCTTCCGGCAGGCGGCGGCCGCGGCCGGCGCCACGGCCGAGGGCGCGGCGGCCGAGGCGGCGGACGCGGAACGGCGGGTGTTCACGGCGATCGGCGTCATGCCGCCGCCGTCGCCCGTCCGGATCGAGTGCGGACCGGCGTTCGCGCTTCTCGACGGCGCGGAGTTCGACGCCCTGCTGTGCATGGCCCTGACGAACAACCCGGCGCTTAATACGGCCCGGGCGGCGGCGGCCGCCGCCAGGGCGGAAGAGCGCCTGGAGCGCGCCCGCCGCTGGATGGATCTGCGCGTGGCGGGCGCGGCGCGGCAGATCGAGGCCCGTCGGCCGGACGGCACGTCGGGCGCGGGTCTGGGCGGACAAGTGGGCGTGGACCTGCCGCTGTGGGACCGGAACCAGGGTAACGTGACGGCGGCCCGGCACGCCGCGCGCGCGGCGGAAGCGACGGCGCGGTCCGCGGAAGTGGAGACGGCCGCGGCGGTTTCACGCCTTCTGGCGGCGCACCGCGGCAACAGGGCGCTGGCCGAGGCCTACGACCGGGAGATCGTCCCGCTGGCGTTGCGCCGCGACGAGTTGGCGGCCGGCGCGGCGGAAGCGGGCCGCGCGTCGGCAATCGAACGGCTCGACGCCCGGCGCGGGCTGCTCGCCGCCACGCTGGAGCAGGCGCGCGCGGTCCTGATGGCGCGCCTGTCCGCGATCCAGCTCGAACGCCTGCTGCAGGCGAACCCTCCCCCGGGGATTCGCGAGCGCGGCGCGGCGCCGGAAAGGGGCGGCCGGGATGCCGCCGGGCCGTGATCGGCAGCGGGGTTCCGCCGCCGGCCTCCGCGTCGAGGCCGCAAGGCGCGAAGGCTATCGCCTGCTCAACACCTCGCGCTCGTAGCGGCGGACCTCGTCCAGCCAGCGCAGGCCCGCGGGCGCGTCATGCTTCAGGCAGAAGTAATCCCACACCGCGCCGGCCGGCAAAGCCTTGACGTGCTCAAGAATGGCGAGGCGCGCGGTGAAATCGCGCGCGGCCTCGGCTTCGCGGAGGCGCGCGGCCGGCTCCAGCAGCGCTCCCAGCAGCGCCTGCTGCGTGCTGCGCGTGCCGATCACCCAGGCCGCGATGCGGTTGATGCTGGCGTCGAAGAAATCCAACCCGATGTGCACGCGCCGCGTGAAGTCGCCGCGCACGATCTCCTGCGCGATGGCGCGCAGGTCGTCCCCGAGGATGACCACGTGATCGCTGTCCCACCTCACGCCGCGGCTGACGTGCAGCAGCACTTCGTCGAGGAAGAGCAAGATCGCGGAGAGCTTGTCGGAGATCGTTTCGGTCGGGTGGAAATGCCCGCTGTCCAGGGTATAGAGGAGCCTGTTGGCGACGGCGTACGAAAGGTAGAACTCGTGCGATCCCACCACGTAGCACTCCGACCCGATTCCGAAGAGCTTGCTCTCCACCGCGTCGCGCAGCACCGAAGCGTCGGCCTTCTCGGCGAAAACCCGGTCCAGAGATTCCTTGAGCCTTTCGCGCGGGGCCTTGCGGTCGGCGGGGAGATCCTTGTAGCCGTCCGGTATCCAGACGTTGTTCACGCAGGGCGAGCCGAGGGCGCGTCCCACGGCCGCGGCGATGCGGCGGGCGGCGATACAGTGCGCGATCCAGAAATCGCGGATGCCGCGGTCCGGATGCGCCAGCGTAAGGCCGCCGGCGGCCTTGGGGTGGGCGAAGCAGGTGGGGTTGAAGTCCATGCCGATGCCCTTCGCCTTCGCCCAGGCGATCCAGGCGGCGAAATGCTCGGGGCCGATGGCGTCGCGGGACACGGCCTTGCCGTCGAACTCGCCGTAGAAGGCGTGGAGATTCAGGCGGAGCTTGCCCGGGATCAGCCCCATGGCGCGGTCGAGGTCGGCGCGAAGCTCGGCGGGGGTGCGCGCTTTGCCGGGATAGTTGCCGGTGGCCTGCAGCCCGCCGTCGCTGAGGCTGCCGCCGAGGTTTTCGAACCCGCCCACGTCGTCGCCCTGCCAGCAGTGCAGGGAAATCGGCACGTCGGCGAGCCGTTCGACGGCCTGCGCCGCGTCCACGCCGATCGCGGCATACTGTTCGCCAGCCAGCTCGAAGGCCTTCTCGATGCGTTGCGTATCGCTCATGACGGAATCCTTTCGGGTCGCGATTGAAAACGGGCGGTCCCGTGAAAACGGAATGCTTATAACAGAAGCCCCCGCGCTTTGGCCAGCGCCGGTGATAACACCGGGCAACCCCGGCTGGGCCCCGGACGAGGCGGCCGACAGGAGCCGCGAGGCCGGCAACGGGCGGTTGCGCGCGGCCATGCAGGCCGTGCGGGCGCTGGGCAACCCCGACGTCTTTTTCGGCATCGAAACCGACCTGTCGCGGGACGGCCGGCCGCTGCACGACCCGCGTTTCACGGAAGACTTCGATGTGATCCTCTACGGCGACCACTGCCTGGAATGGGTCGCGAAGATGGATTCGGTCAAGGATCGTGTGCGGGCCTGGCTGGATCATGTGGACGCCGTGCTGGCGCGGCCGGATCTGGACGTGTTCGCGCATCCGTTCCGGGAGTTGCGGGCAATCAGCAACAACGAGGTCCCGGCGGAGGCGGTCGCTGGATTGTCGCCTTCCGGCTTGCTTTCCGTTTGGCGCAATGCTAGTGGCTTGCGACTCGTTGTTGGAAGAGAGAGTCGATGATGCCACCAGGGCCCTCAGCAGGCGGGAGAATGCCGGCCTTTCCTGCGCCTGATCTTCTTGGCCGGACAAGGAGGATTCCGATGCCTCTTCTCACGATCCTGACGATTCTTCTCGCGGCCGTCTCCGTCCGTGCCGGTGCGCCGGCGGAAAAGAAGATAACCCCGTCGCGGGCCGACAGCCCGTCCTACGACGGCGTCAGGGCCGACATCGACGGACACAAAGAGAAGAGGGTGACGTGGAAGGCCATTCAGTTCACCCATGTGGAGACCAGGGACTCAGAGACCGGCGAAGCCGTGCACAAGTTCACGTTCGTCGCCGCCGACGCCGTCGGCGCGTTTGGCGACACGACAAGAGCGTTTGCGTTCAGTTTCACGGGCAATATTGACGCCGTGGACACGGCGGCTTCCAAAGCGCAGAACCTGGCACAACCGGAAGCCAACAGGGTGCGGCAGGTTTCCGGCGAAATTGTCGGCGCCGTGGAGTTCGAGCATCCCACGGGAAGGGTCTACCTGATTCCGGAGCTTGACGACGTGGTGATCGACGTCCTGCCCGACGAAACGGAGAAGGCCACGGACACGAAGGAATAGGGGCGCGCCCGGCGGCTCGGGCCGACGAAGGGCGGCGATGCCGAAGGCCCCGATCTTGAAATCACGCCTGTTTGAGAACCGAAACATCGCAACCTCCCTCATGGCTGTACCGTAAGCGCCACCGTGTGGGCGGTCTTCCGGTCGAACACATCGCGGGCCGTCAACACGTAGGCGCCGAGCGGGTCGTTGAAAGCAACGGGGAACGGCACCTCCTTTGGCTCGCGGCCCACAATCACGACCTGCTCCCAGTAGTCGGCCGGCGCGCCGTCCGGCCGCGCGGCGGTCACCTTGAGCGCGTGCAGCCCGGCGGCTTCCGGCACGCTCAGCCGCAGCGCGGCGGTCTGCCCGGGGGCCACCTTCGAGGACGCCAGTTCGAGAACCGGACGCGGCAACTCGCGCGGCAGCAGGGCAAAGAACGTTGCCCGGGACGGAATCACGTCCATGACAAAGTCGCCTTTGAACCAACCGGCATTGATCTTTCCGACCGCCATGTCGTTGCGGAGGTCGTAGACCCAGTTCTCGGATCCGGCCCCCGTGATGAAATGGGCCTTGATCTGCTCGCCGGTCTCGCGGAAGACGGAGACGAGCTGCATGTCGCCGTTGCGCCAGCGCTGCAGCTTGACGTTGCCCAGCTCCTTCGGGCCCTTGAACTGGCGCACGTCAATCACCGGCGCCACGCCGGCCTCGGCGAGCAGTTGCCGGAACGCGTTCCAGACGGCCGGCGGCGTGGTCTCGGTGGACCCCTGGCCTGTGAGCCCGCTGGCTACCTGGCGCGTCGGGAATTGCGACAGCGAGAAGTTCAGAAGCACCGCGCGGCCCTTGTCGTGCTCGCGCACGATCCACACGGGCGTTTCGCCGGCCGAGCCGAAAGCCTTGCCGCCGTCAACCCGCGTGCCGGGGTCCACGATCGCGTTCGGCCAATCGAGTTTCAGCGGCGCTTTCTCGCCCGGCAGTTCCACCGTCATCGACGCCCGCGCCGCCTTCTGCCGCACGGGACCGGCGACGCCAAAGAGATCGTCGAGCGCGCCGCGCTCGCGCGGCTTGCAGTGGCCGTCGAACACGCCCGGCCTGAGGTCGGCGATCACGGTGCCGCCGCGGCTCACGAAGTCCCGGACGATTTGGGCCTCCCTGTCGCTGAGCGCCAGGGCCTGGGCCAGCACCAGCACCTTGAACCTGTCGGGCGCAAACTCGCCGCGGGTCAGCGTGCGGTCGGTCACGTAGCGGAACTGCAGGCGCAGGTCGTGGATCACGGTGAACCACGCCCGGTGGTTCGGCTCGTAGTCGTTGTAGGAAGGGCATTCCTGCAGCGTGACGGCGAAGCCTGACGGCATGGAGTAGAGCATGGCTATGCCGTCGTCCAGCATCTCGCACTGCATCAGCAGGTCGCCCAGCCCGTCGCGTACGACCTGCGTGTCTTTCAGCATCTCCCCGGCGATAGGCAGGATCCCGAGGTCGGGATCTATGAACCCCTCGTAGGCGCCGGAGGTCGACCACATCCACCACCACACGCTGTTGGCGCCGTTGACGACCATGCGCCAGTACTTGCTGAGCAGCGGATCGGGTGTGTGATCGTAGCCGAGCCAGTTGCCGTAGACCATGCCTTTGGGCGCCAGCGATCGGATCACCTCGTCGGCGCTGCTGGCGTAGGGCACCCAGAAATCCATCTCGCGGCAGAACGCGTCGATGTCGCCGCTCCGGGCGAATCCGCCGCTGCCCTCGAACCCGATCGTGGCCCCGGGATCGATCTTGCGCATGACGTCCCGCTGGACCTTGGCGTACTCGATGAAGTTCCAGCGCAGAAAGGCCTGCCGGTCGTACCAGCGCGGGTAGTTCCCCGCCTTGAGCGCGGCCTTCTCATCACCGTCGCCCTTCTCGGACAGGTCCACTTCGTCGAAGCCCCCGAACGCGGCGCCCCAGGACGCGTTGAGGGCGGCAATGTCTCCGTACGCCTCCCTGAGGAAGAGTCGGTAGCCGGGCAGTGTCTGGGGTGTGGGCGCGGCGCCGAAAACGTCGCCTTCGTCGCCGAGAGAATACTGGAACACCCCGTGGCCGCGCGATGCGGAGAAATGGCGCGTTGACCAGCAGAGCTGCTCCGTCGGCGGGCTGACGGTCAGGTGGCGCTGCGCGTTGACGTTGCCGCCTGTCATCGGAACCCAGGCCAGGTCAAACGCGGCAGCGGCCGGCATGGCCGAATGGGTGGTAACGATCGCGTTCACGCCGTATCGCTGCATGCTCTCGGCCATGTATGGGGCCAATGCCTGATTGACGCTGATGTCCCAGAGAACGAAATTGAATGTGTCCCGGCGCCGCTTGGTCACGTTGAAGAACCGGTGACCCGAAGACACCTCCCGGTCGCCGTCGATCACCACGGCCTCCACCGTGACGAGCATCGGCATCCACTCCAGGATCGGAAACTCGAAGGGTGCCGTCCTGACGCCCTCGCCGGTACCGGCGGGCTTCACGTCATTTTGCGCCAGGACGCGGCCCCGCCCGGCGGTCCTTTAGCCGAATCCGAACCGTCTGCCCGTGGCCGAGGTTCGTGACGCTGACCGCACCGGCCAGCGCGTCGCCGACCTCGGCCCAGGCGGTTCTCAGGGCGATGGCCTGCACCCTGGTCGAGGCCGTCACCTCAAACGGGGCGGTGGCCCAGGCTTCCACGCCGCGCTCGCCGCGGGCGATGACGTCAACGCGGTAGTTTCCCGCGCACAGCACGGGCAGCCGCAGGCGAACCGGCTTGCCGGCCCGGCCTTCGCCCAGCGGGCTTTGCGCGCCGTCATCGCGCCTGAGGACCGCCTCCCAGCGGACGTCGCCCTTCGGCGCGTTTTTCCAGGCGACGGCAACGGCATCCGCGGGCAGGTCGGCGCGCTGCACGGCCGCGGGCGCGGTCAACTCGATACCCATGTCCGGCGCGCGCCCGGCCGCCCAGAGCACGGCTCGTCCCAACCCCTCCTGCCAGTAGTCGTACGCCGTCTCCCATCCCGGCTGGTACGGGATGCTGGGCAGGCCGGGCAGGACAACGCCCCTGCCGTTGCCGGCGGTGAATGCGCGGGAGGCGCCTGATCCGGCGAGAAAGGCCGGCAACTCTGAGATGTCCTGCCGATTGGTCATCAGGCCGCCGTCGGCGGCGCCGATGAGAACAATGCCCGCGCCCGCCGCGACCGCCCTGGTCAGGACTTCCCCCGAGTCGCCCATCGGCCAGGTCGGCAGGTTGGTCGGCGATACGCCCTGGAACACGTACACATCGAAGGGTTTCCCGGCCATCAGGGCATGTATGCGCCGATTGCCGGCCATGCCGCCCAGCCAATGGTGCGTATAGAACTTGTACCAGTAAGCAGGGGTCACCTCGACATCGAAGCGCTGCATCAATTCGATGGCGTGACGCGCATGCGTTTCCATGCCTTCGTTGTTGCTCGCGACGAAGTAGAGCACGCGAGTGGTGCCCCCGGCGTAAGGTCTCGCCCACTTCGTGTGCCGCGTCTCCACCCGCGGGGACAACCGGTGGTATTCCTCGACTTCCGCGTGCGAGGTTTCGTACGCATTGGCCGGACTGGCGGCGATCACGAGAGGCAGAACCGACAGTCCGGCTATGGCGATTCGACGGATACGCATGGAGCCTCCTTCCTGCAATGTGATCGGTTGACGATAGCGGCGTGCGAAAACGGACCTGGACAAGGCGGGCTGTTTCGATCGTTCCTGCACCGTACATGAATGGCCCCCCGCAAAGCGCCGCAACAGCGCAACAGTAGCAGAACACAGCCCGCATTCATAGGCCGGTGCCAGGTAAAACTGTCCGGGCTGTCCAACCCAAGCGTGCGCAGGGTGTTGCGCAGCTTCGCACAGAAAGACAGAGCCGACGAAGGAAATCGTAATCCGCTCTCGTCGCCCGCTCTCGTCGGCCGGATCGAGGGCCGGATCGAGGGCCGGTTGAACATGGACGAGGCCGGGCGGCTGGTGCAGGCGGCGGAGTCGGTGCGGGACCGGCTTCTGATCGGGCTGTTGTATGGGTGCGGGCTGAAGGTGGGGGAGCTGTGCCGGCTGCGGTGGATGGACATGGTGTTGCGGCACAGTTATGCGTAGGGGTCGTTGAGCCATGCCGGCGAGGCGCAGGGGTGCGCTTCCAATCGGTTTTCCGGCCTACTTTCCTCTTGCCGTAGGTTCCGCCGGTCGGTAGATTTTCATCCAAGAGGGGTGCCCACTGCCGGCCCCAAGCAGGCCGGTGAGTCTTGCGCGTCCGGCAGTGGCATTTCCCAACTAACACAGATCGGCATTTCCGAAATGTCGGTCTACAATGCGCATGTTCGCGCGGAAAAACGGAATCGACGAAGTGTGGGGACGAAGCGTAGACGACGAAGCGTGGGGACGAAGTGGAGCGACAACGTGTGGCCTCCGGTCGGTTCGGACACTTCGTCGCCCGGCTTAGTCGCACACGTCGTCGGATACGCTTCGTCGAACGGCTTCGTCGGACTGGGGGACTCGGAACGATCTGGGCTTGACCGCATCGCGAGCACATGCGAACACGCCGTCGCACCCTATCGCCGCTAGCGCGGCT
>VGWJ01000029.1 GCA_016873635.1 Lentisphaerota bacterium
AAGAAGGTGTAATACGTCGTACCCGCAACGATGCCGGACGACGCCGGGTACGCGATGTTCGTGGACGTCGTGTTCAGCGTGTACGTACCCGCAAAGGCGGTGTTGCTCCAAGCCGACGGATTGTTCGTGCCGTCCGCCGGCCCCCAGTACGCGTACACGTCCCAGGTCGAGTTGCTCCCCGTCAGCGTCAGCGTCGCGTTGAATAGCGCCGAGGTCGCCGTGACGGACGTGGCGTTGCTGTTGACCAAGCCGATGGCGGGGTTGATGTACCGCACGATCACGATGCCGGACCCGCCCTTGCCGCCATGGCCGGTGTTGTTGTTGTCCGGAGCCCCGCCGCCGCCTCCTCCGGTATTGGCCAGGCCATTGGACGCTGTGCCGGTGCCGGCAGTACTGCCGCCAAACAGTCCGTTGCCTCCGCCACCCAGACCGCCAGAGCCGCAGGTCGTGCCTTCAGTCCCGGTGGCTCCGCCACCGCCACCGCCGGCAAAGTAACCATCGGACGGAGTGCCCACCGTGCTCGGAATGAGCCCGGCGAACTGCGTGAACTGCATGCCGTTGCCGCCGTTCCCGCCTATGGTGGCGGTGGCGGGGAAACCGGTCTGTCCCGCTCCGCCGCCGCCGCCGGCACTGAATGGCGAGCCCGAAGCGTACCCCACGCCACCCGTGCTTCCGTAGCCGGTCGCCCCGGCGGGGCCACTGGCGGTCGTATAGGCGGGTTGGTTGGCTGTACCGGCGTTGGTCGCACTATACGCACCGCCGCCGCCGGATCCGCCGTTCGCCCCGGCGGCTTGACCGTTATACGATGCCCCGCCTCCGCCGCCCAGGGCCTTGATCTCCACGCCGGCGCCGCCGCCCTGGCCGAAGTAGGAGGCGAAGCCGTTGGAGCCGGCCTGCGTCTGACCGGTGCCGTAGTTGCCGCCGTCACCAACCGTCACCGTGTAGTTGCTGCCGGCGGCGATGCTGTAGTTCGGCGCCCACACCAGTCCGCCGCCACCACCACCGCCGCCCACACGCCCGCCTCCGCCTCCGCCGCCACCGACCACCAGCACTTCACACTTGCCGCCAACGGTGACGACGAAGTTACTGGCCGTGGCGCTGTTGGTGAACACGTGGATGCGGTATGCGCCGCTCAAACTGGTATAGTTTCCGCCCGTGGCCACAGCGCCTGGCACGGCCGTCAGGAAGTTCGTCGGAGAGGACCAGGCCACGCCATAGGCGTTGGTCGCGTAGGCACGGTACCAGTACTGGATCCCGTAGGTCAGGCTGGAGAGATTGGTGGAGAACGATTGTCCGTTGGTCGCCGGGCCGCAGTCCAGGACGGTCCAGGGGGTGGTCGCATTCGTGCCGTGGTCGTTCGTGCTCCAGCAGAAGAAGAAGGTGGTCGGGGAGCCGTTGGTCGAGATCAGCCTGCCGTTCAGTGTGGCTGTGCCCGCGCCGACCGTCGCGTTGGAAACCGCCACGGTCGGCGGGCCGTAGGTGGTGAAACTCTTTGACCCGCCCGACGTCGCCGCCCACACCCCGCCGGAGGCGTTCTGGGCGTAGAAGTTGTAGTAGTACGCCGTGGCCGGCGTCAGCGTCGGGACTGTGTCGGCCGTATTGGTGGTATACCCTATCTCCCCGACAGTGTTCGTGCCGAAGAAGTTCGTGTTGGCCCACTGGTTCGCGTTCGTGGTCCCGTCCGTCGGCCCCCAGTACACCCACACCGCCGTGGCCGACGTGCCGGTGCTGGTCAGATAGCCGTTGAGATTTGCCGAGGTCTGGGTGATGTTCGTAGCCGGATCGTTGCGGATGGTGGGCAGGTAGGGGTCCATCCACAAATACCGCACGATCACGATGCCCGAGCCGCCCTTGCCGCCAACGTAGTTTCCTCGACACCCTCCACCTCCGCCGCCGGTATTGGCAGTGCCATCATACCCATTTGCCGAATTGTTGTTTCCAGGCGCACCGCCCGCGCTTGCTGTTCCGGGCGTCCCACTATTATAGGTGGCCCCGCCGCCGCCGCCTGCAATCCAACGCGTCCCGTTGCTAACGACACCCGCATTGGCCGCGGCCAGAAGTTCGGAATACGCATTTGTACCTGCGCCCCCGTTGCCCGCTCCCGATGACGAACCTGGCAACCCGACACTACCGGCACCTCCACCTCCTCCGCCCGGAAAGGGTGGGGAGGTGTATCCGGTATTGCCACCATCAAAACCCTGTCGAGGACTCAAGTAGTCGGCATCGCCGCCGAGTTTGCCGCCATTCCCCGACGACTGCCCCCCACCACCTCCTGAACCCCCGGCGCTTCCGCTCTGGCCATCGTACCCGCCTCCACCGCCGCCGCCAACCGCTGTGACAGTGCTTCCGCCGCCAACGTCAAATACAGTATTCGAACCGTTCTTTCCGTTACCGTTTCCGGACGATACCGTGGCGCCATCCCCCCCAACACCGACTTGGATGACATACGTTCTCTGGGAAACGGTATAGTTGTTGGTAAACACCAATCCGCCCGCGCCACCGGCCCCCCCCGCTCCACCACCTCCACCGGCCACCATGAGAACGTCTATCTTGCCATCACCTACGGCATTGACTACCAGGCTCGTCGTTCCCACGTGGTTTGTGAAAGTGTGTACTATCCAATTCGTGCCGCCGGCGTCAGTGTAGTTCGTCACCGTCCCGCCGGTGGCGGACACCGCCTCCGCCCGCGGGGCGAGCGCGGCGAGGAGGAGGGCGACCGTGCAGCAGAGCAAGCACGCTGCACGGCGGGGCAGAAGTGTCCGCCGGAGGCGGATCCGCCTTTGGCGGAAAAATTGAAAGGTGAAAACTGGAATTCGCATGCGCCACCTCCTGTTTTCGGCAGTTGTTCCGATGCTGGTTCCGACACTGTTTCCGACGCTGGTTGCACGGTTCATCGTTCTATCCCCCGTTCTGGCTGCAGATAACCCTTCAACTCAATTGGCTTGATCTGAACCCGATTCCACCCTAGAGTACTATCGATAAATGGAGATGCACCCATGAGCGCGTTGACACTGGAAATACCCGCGGAACTGGCTGATTCGCTGCGAGTTCCCGCCGCGGAACGGAATATCCGCGTACGTTGCGAATTGGCTGTGCGCCTGTACGCGAAGGGGTTGCTGACACTCGGGAAATCGCGGGCGCTCGCCGGCTTGTCCAAATGGGAATTCTGCCAGTTACTCGGCGACGAAGGCGTTCCGCGGCGGTATGACGAGGCGGATCTGAACGCGGACCTGGAGACGCTGGAGACGCTCCGCTGAAAGCGATCTCCAATTCCTCGACGCTCATCGCACTCAGCCGCATCGGACAATTCCCTCTGTTGCCCAGGTTGTTCACGGACGGCGTCTGGATTCCCGAGGCCGTCTGGCGCGAGGTAGTGACCGAAGGAGGGAACCGGCCCGGCGTGCGAGACATAGAAACCGCCTCGTGGTTGCACGTCGTTCAAGTCCGAAACGCGGATTTCGTGTTCAGCCTTTCGCGCGAACTTGACGCTGGAGAGGCGGAAGCCATTGCTCTCTTTCGCGAGCAGCCGTGCGCCGCCATTCTGCTTGACGAGAAGGACGCCCGAAGCGTTGCGCAAACTCTGGCCCAACCCGTGCTGGGTACCGTTGGTGTGCTCGTGTGGGCCCGCAAAAGAACCTTGATTCCCAGTCTGCGCGCTCAATTGGATGCGCTCCAGTCGATCGGCGGGTTTCGGCTGGGCGCGGAGATTCGTCGCGCCGCGTTGCGTAGCGCGGGAGAGATGGAGACATAACGCCGCGCGATGCGCGTTACCGCGACGCATTCCGCTTGTCTTCCGCTCGTTGCGCGATGCCTTCACAGTCTTGGACTCCGTGCCGCCGACTTATTCCGTCATCCGTTTTGCCGCCTGTTCCTGCTTCGTCTTTCTACTTCGTCTCTCCCCCTCCCGCCGTCTATGCCCCGAGACAAGGTAGAAAGACGAGGTAGAAAGACAAAGTATTAGGACAAGGTACTGTCGATTACGTTTCTGTCCCTCAACCCTCAACCATCAACCATTCCCCGCCTCCACCCTCCACCATCCTGCTTTTCAGCGCTCCCGGAATCGGTGGACGCTTACGGCGACGATTACGGATTACGAGGGAGACACGCCATCGTCTACCGCAATCTTCCACCGAATCGCACTCACCACACCATGAGCACCATCCCCGCTCCCATCACCACCACCTTGCCGTTGCCACTGAACCGACTGATATCGTTGGCAGTATATTCGCCGCTTCTGTACACCTTGTTCGTCACCGTCAGTGCCTTGGTGGTCAAGGTCCAGCCGTTCAGTACCAGCGTGCTGTTGGTGGTGCTCAGGTTCAAACTCGCGATGGCGCAGTTCGTCGTCAGGCCCAGCCGAGTCGTATTGGTCACCACCCAGGACGTCAGACGCAGATCCTCGGTCTTGTTCAAAAGCGCCGGCAGGCTGGTGAACGAGGCGTTCGTGGGCGTGGAACGGTTATCCACGATCACCGTGCCCGCGCCGTCGGCGTCGCCCGCCGCCTGGCGGTAGATTGTTCCCGCCGAGCCGTATCCTGCCGCGGTGCCGCCAAGGGCCGTGTTCGTGCCGGTCCACGTCGAGAAATTCCCACCCGTCAACACGACGGCCACCCGTCCGCCGCCGCCCGAGCCGCCCGTTCCGCCGGGTGTGTTTCCACCGTTGGCCCGGATCGTGCCGCTGCCGGTCAGCCAGCCGGTGCGCAATTTCACGCTGCCGCCGGACCCCGCGCCGTCCCAGCCGGGCTGCAACGCATTGGCCGAGATCATGCCGACGGACGACACGGTGGTCGTCCCCGCCACGGTCAGACTGATGACCCCGCCTCCAGCGCCCTGATTGCCACCACTGCCGCTATTCGTCGGCGAGATGACTGAGCCATAGGTGTTCAGATTGCTGGCGGTGCCGGCGCAGCCGCCTCCATACGCGCCGCCAAATGCTGTACTGCCTTTCGCCGGTCCCTGACCACCCGCGTATCCCCGACTGTCCGCATCGATCTTGCCGTTCACCGTCAGGTTCCCGCGAACGGTCAGATTCAACCGGTGAGTCTCCGATGTGTAGTTCCGGTAGTGCGATATAGAGCCGTTGGCGGCGACCGTCACGTTGGTCAGGTCTTTCGTGATCCCCGCGGGGAATAGCGTGTAATTGGTAATGGTCCAGTTGGCCGGATAGGTGACGTTGGCGTCGTTGACGATGGCAATGAACGAGTTGGCGGGGCCGGACACGGCCGGCGCAAAGGTGTTGAAATCGACCGTGGTATCGCCCCGGATGCCCAGCACGCCGCTCTTGCGGATGATGACGTTCGAGAAACTGTTCAGGTTCACAGGACCGGGCAGCAACGTCGCCGTCTGCCCGTAGGCATAATCAGTGGCGGTCCCGTCCACGCCGTTATCGATGATCAGTTCGTCGAAACCGGCCGTCGTCTTGCGATACACCGTCCCTGCGCCAGCTTTGCCTGCAATCCCAGGATTATACCCGCAGGCGGTATTCGTTCCGCCCCACGTCGTGAAGTCCGCGTTGGCGCCGGTCAGGATAATAGCCACCCGGCCTCCGCCGCCATAGTTCATGGCGCCGGAAGTGGCGACACCGCCGTTGGCCCGGATGGTTCCGCCGGCGCCGGTCAGCCAGCCGGTCGTGAGGAACACGCTTCCGCCAGACGGCCCTTGTCCCGCGCCGTTGGCGGTGATGACGCTCGCTGACGCCACCGTCGTGGTGCCCGCCACGTTCAACAGGATCGCGCCCCCTCCGTGGCTGTCATAAGAAGACAACTCGCCGCCGCTGCCCAGGTTGGTCGGCGCGTTGTACGACCCGTAGACATTCGTGTTCCCCAAGGCCCAATCTTTCCCCATGCCCGCGCCTCCATGAGCGGCGCCATAGCCGTTTGTGTACCCCGGCCCATACAACTGATTGTAACCGCAAGAATCCGCGTTGATCGTCGCGCCGTTGGCGACGACCAGGTTCCCGCCCACCGTCACGCAGAGTCGGTTCGTCTCCCCGCCCGAGTTCGCCGAATGCGTCCACATGCCGTTGCTGATCGTGCAGTCGCCCGTGATCGTGAAGTTCGTGAACGCGCCCTTGCCGGGATAGACCGTCGCGACGGTGACCGTGCCGCCGGCATAGGTCGCATACTGGGACCAGGAGGCCACCGTATTGCTCGCCGCCGCGTCCCAGGTCAGGTTGCTTGTACTAACGGCGCCGTCCAGCACGATCGCGTCCCCCCACATCGGCAGCCGCGTCGCGGTCGCGCCGTTCCAACGCCAGTTGTTGGTTCTGCTCGCCAGGCTGTTGCTCGCGCCCGTCCACACGAACGGATAGTCGTCGTTGACGATCGTGCAGACGCCGTTGGTGTCCAGCGGGTCGGCATTGCTGAGGTTGTAGACCTGGATCTCGAACGTCTCGTTCGGCTCGATCCAGTAGTCGCCGGCCACCGCCACCGTCACCGTGGTCTGCTGCGCGCCGATCGGGATCGAACCGCTGCCTCCGCTGACCGCCGTGTAGTCGCCGGGCGCCGTCGCCGTGCCGTCCACCGTGCGGTAGTTGAAGGTGATCTCGCCTGCGCTGGGTTTGTTGACGGACACGATAAACTGGGCGCTTGTGCTGCCCGTGTCGCCCTCGGTCACGGAGGTGTTGGCCACCGACATCAACGGCAGTCCGTCGTCGTCCGCGATGGTGCAGGTGCCCGTCGCGGTTCCCAGTGTCGCGTTGGCCGATGGATTAGTGAGCACGACCTGGAAGTTCTCGGAAATGCCCTCGTTACTATTGTCGCCCTTGACGGCAATGATGACGTTGGTCGACGTCGTGCCGGCCTTGATCGTGCCGGTTCCGTTGGTCGGCACGTAGTCGTACGTCCCGGCGTCCACCGTTCCGGTCGAGACGGCTGTGCCGTCCTGCGTGTTGTACAAGAAGGTGACATCCGTCCCGATCGCCTGGGAAAGGGTGACCGTGAACACGGCGTTCGTGTCGGTTCCCGATGGACCTTCCGGATTAATCATGACGGCGCTCGCGATCGAGATCGTCCGCGCGTCGTCGTTGGTGACCGTGCCAACGCCCTCGGGGTCCAGCGCCGTCAACCCGCCCGTGACGTTGGTGACGACCAGCCGGAACGTCTCGTTCGGCTCGATCCAATCGTCCCCGATAATCTGGACCGCGACGTTGGTCGCGATGATGCCGTACGCGACGGTGATGCTGCCGGTCGCCGTGACGTAATCCGCGCCGGCCTCGGCGGTGTCGTTGGTGGTGTAGTAGTCGAACGACACAGTCCCCACAGCGCCGAGGACCCGGATCGGGAAGGTCATGGTGTTCGTCGCTCCGGATGTCGTTTCCGTCACCCCGGCGTCATCCACGTACACGCCCGGCGGCGACACGATCACGCGGCCCGCGCCGCCCGAGCGGTCGGTCACACGCGGCCCCAACTGGGCGGCCGTCCAGGTGCCGGCCCCGATGGACTGGTTGGTGATCGTCAGGATCGAAAGGTTCAGGGTGTAGCCGTTCAGTTCCAGCGTGCTGGTGGTCTTGGCCAAGTTCAGACTCGCGATGATGCAGTTCGTCGTCAGGCCCAGGCGAGTTGTATTGGTCACCACCCAGGAGGACAGGGCCAGGTTCTCGGTCTGGTTCGAAAGCGCCGGCAGGCTGGTGAACGAGGCGTTGGTGGGCGTGGTGCCGTTGTCCACAATCACCGTGCCTGCGCCGTCGAGAACGCCCGTCGCCTGCCGGTAGACCGTTCCCGCCGAACCATATCCTGCCCCGGTGCCGCCAAGGGCCGTGTTCGTGCCGGTCCATGTCGAGAAACTCCCGTTGGCAAGAACAATAGCCACCCGTCCGCCGCCACCCGATCCGCCATTGCCGCCTGAAGTGGTTCCGCCGTTGGCCCGGATCGTGCCGCTGCCGGTCAGCCACCCGGTGCGCAACTTCACACTGCCGCCGGACCCGCGACCATCCCAGCCGGGCCCCCATCCGTTGGCCGAGATGATGCCGGCGGACGACACGGTCGTCGTACCCGCCACCGTCAGGCTGATGGCTCCGCCTCCGGCGTACCCTCCTTGACTACCGCAATCGGCCGGCGAGATGATCGATCCGTAGGTGCTCCGATTGGTGGCGGCGGTGCCGGCACTTCCGCCGCCATACGCGCCGCCGGTGCCTTGGAATACTGAACTGCCTCCTCCCGGCCCTCCGCTCGTGTATCCCTGGCCGTCCGCACCGATCGTCGCGTTGGTCACGGTGAGATTCCCGTTGATGGTCACGCAGAGCCGATTGGTCTGCCCACCCGTGTTCGCCGAATGCGTCCACGTGCCGCCCTGGATCGTGCAGTCGCCCGTGATCGTGAAGTTCGTGAAGGCGCCCTTGCCGGGATAGACCGTTGCGACCGTGACCGTGCCGGCGTAGGACGCCTCCTGGGACCAGGAGGCCACGGTCGCGGGCAGGGAACTGCCCCACGTCAGATTGCCGCCGGACGATACGACGATGACATCGTCCGTATTGGCCGGCGTCGTGTCCCACGTGCCGGTCCAGGTGCAGGTGTTCCCCGCCTCCGCCCGCGGGGCGAACGACGCCGCCAGCAGCCATCCCGCCAACGCCGCCAGTGCCGCCGGGTATTTCTTTGCTCTGCTCATTGCGCCGTTCTCCTATCCGACTGCCTGCTCTGACTCCGTGCCTTCATGACGCCCGCGCCTGCCTCTCTCTACTTCGTCTTTCTACTTCGTCTCTCCCCCTCCCGCCGTCTATGCCCCGAGATAAGGTAGAAAGACGAGGTAGAAAGACAAAGTATTAGGACAAGGTACTGTCGATTACGTTTCTGTCCCTCAACCATCAACCCTCAACCATCAACCATTCCCCGCCTCCACCTTCCACCTTCCACCTTCCACCTTCCGCCCTCCACTCTCCCCGTCCGTCTCCACAACGCGATACGGCACTCGCGGCGGCGTGCGCGGCGGGGGTTTGCCTGCCAGACGCAGTTCCAGGAGGTCCACGAACGCCAGCGCGAAGTCGCGCGGGTCGAACTCGATACGCGTATGAGGGAAGGGTGCGGGCGGGAGCTCCGCTTCCCGTTGCGCGTGCGTGACCACACGCAGTTGGCCGGGCACGTCAATACGCAGTTCGCGAATCGCCTGGGCCGCGCTGCTGAAGAGCAGATCGTTCAAGATCAGGATGCCGTCCGGCTTTTCGGCGGAAGCCCGCCACAACTGCCGGAACTGCTCCCACCCCGCGCCCGGCAAGGCGGGCTCTAACTCGCCCAGGAACCAGCGGGGGTCGGTGGCCAGTCCCAGATCCAGCACGGTCTGTTCGAAAAGCGATTTGACGTCCATGGCCGACGTCGTCAGGGCAGCGATCCGGCGGGCGCCGTGCCGGGCCAGGGCCTGCAACCCGACCTCCACCATGCGAACGTCCGCATGGTGAACGGCGTAGGGCGTAAAGTCGGCTACCACCGGCAGGGTCATGTCCCGTATGCGCAACAACCAGTGCTCGATGGCGGGAAAATTGAGGATGATGGCGCCGTCGAGCCGATGGTGTCCGGCGGCTTCCCAGAATTCCGGACAGGTAGATTCCTCGGGGCTCTGGCCCGGTTGCACGGTGCCGCAGAAGAGATGCGGCGTCATGCCCCGCTCGCGCAGGACCTGCAGGGTCTCGTCGGCCAGGTTGCGGTGATAGGCGCACAACGGCTTCAACAGGTTCAACTCGCTCAATACGCCGATCCGCAGGCTCTGGGAGGGCGCCCGCACAAAGACACCCTCGCCATGCTGGATATCCACCAACCCCTCGCGCGCCAGCAGGGCCTGCGCGGCCCGCAGGGTGTTGAGGCTCACGCCCATCGTCTCGCAGAGTTCACGGAGCGCAGGCAGACAATCGCCGGGTTTGTACCCGCTCCGGATCCGTTCGCGCAGTTTTTCCGCCGTACGTTCGACGAGGGAACGACTCTTTCGCATCATGACACCACCCTCTATACTCTATGATTAACAGAAGATTATCACTGTATGATAGTCTTGTCAAGAGATGATTCTTTACGACATAAAGGTATGAACTTGAGATATGGACAACAGGCGGGGCAAATCACCACAGGGTGTAGATGAACGGCGCCACGGACTGGCCGACCGCGATCAGGACCGCCAGCAGCAACAGCATGAGCACCACCGGCACGATCCACCAGGCCTTGTTATGCCAGGCGAACTCGCCGAATTCCTTAAGCAGCCGTCCGAGATGTTTGAGAAAAAGCATATGGGGCGTCACTGTGCGGTTTCCGCGCCGCGCCATGCAAGTCCGAAGTTCAGGTTGAAGTTCAGTCGAGGACATCGTCCTGGCGCCGGTTCTTCGCCTCGTTCCACGGCGGCTGCCGGCGCTTGTCCAGCAGGAACGAGTCGAGCACCAGGTAGTCCATCTCCGTGCGCATGAAACACCGGTAGGCGTCCTCGGGCGTGCATACGATCGGCTCGCCGCGCACATTGAAGGAGGTGTTGATCACCATCCCGCAGCCTGTGCGCTGCTCGAAGGCCTTGATCAGCGCATGGAACCGCGGGTTCGTGGCGTGGCTCACGGTCTGGACCCGCGCCGAGTAGTCCACGTGCGTGATCGCCGGAACGTCCGAGCGCCGCAGGTTCACGCGCTCGCGGAGCGGGATCGCCGGGTGGTCGGACCCCGCCACGCGCCGGTCGCGCCGGACCGGCGCCGCGAACAGCATGTAGGGCGAAGGTTCCTTCAGTTCGAAGTAGTCGGACACGCGCTCCTCCAAACAGGCGGGCGCGAGGGGCCGGAACGACTCGCGGCGCTTGATCTTCAGGTTCATCGCCGACTGCATCGTCGGCGAGCGCGCGTCGCCGACGATCGAGCGCGCGCCCAGGGCCCGCGGGCCGAACTCCATGCGGCCCTGCACCAGCCCGATCACGTTCCCGGCCGCGATCAACTCGGCGATCGCAGGCGCCCATTCCCGCGGGCCGAGTTTGCGCGCCGGATAGCCGCGCGCGGCCAGATACGCCTCG
Source organism: Lentisphaerota bacterium (assembly GCA_016873635.1). Classification (GTDB taxonomy): domain Bacteria; phylum Verrucomicrobiota; class Kiritimatiellia; order UBA8416; family VGWJ01; genus VGWJ01. The sequence goes on from VGWJ01000029.1 coordinate 10,963, forward strand.
ATCTCTTCGTCCGCGAAGGCGGGCCCCAGCAGCGCGCCGCGCATGGCGTCGCCCTCGCCGCCCGCCTCCCGCGGACGGCCCTTCACGGCGTGCCAGGCGAACAGCGCCGCGCCCAGCGCCCCGCCGGCGTCGCCCGCGGCCGGCTGGATCCAGACACGGTCGAACGGCCCCTCGCGAAGCAAGCGTCCGTTGGCCACGCAGTTCAGGGCCACGCCGCCGGCCAGGCAGAGGTTGGTCTCGCCCGTCAGCGCGTGCGCGTGCCGCGCCATGCGCAGCACGATCTCCTCGGTCACCGCCTGGATCGACCGGGCCAGGTCCATCTCCCGCTGCGCGATCTCCGTCTCCGGTTGGCGCGCGGGCCCGCCGAACAGGGCCTCGAAACGCCGGTTCGTCATGGTCAGGCCGTCGAGATACCCGAAGTAGTCCATGTTCAGGCGAAACGAGCCGTCCTCACGGAGATCGAGCAGGTTGTCGAGGATCGTCTGCGCGTAGCGCGGCTCGCCGTAGGGCGCCAGGCCCATCAGCTTGTACTCGCCGGAATTGACCCTGAACCCCGTAAAATACGTGAACGCCGAGTACAGGAGCCCCAGCGAGTGCGGGAAACGGATCTCCTCGAGCCGCTCGATCCGGTGGCCGTCGCCGCGGGCCAGCGCGCTGGTGGCCCACTCGCCGACGCCGTCGAGCGTGAGGATCGCCGCGCGACGGAACGGCGAAGGGTAGAACGCGCTGGCGGCGTGCGCCTCGTGGTGCTCCGTGAAGAGAAACTCGCGCGGGGCGGGCAGCCCGGCGGCCGCCAGCGCGGACTCGATCCGCCAGGGGATCCACAGTTTCTCCCTGGCCCACAGCGGCATCGCCATCATGAACGACCGCAACCCGCGCGGGGCCACGGAGAAATAGGTCCGCAGGATGCGATCGAACTTGAGGATCGGCTTCTCGTAAAAGACCAGGGCGTCCAGTTCGCCCGGCCGGATGCCGCCCTCCGCCACGCAGTAGCGCACGGCGTTGACCGGGAAGCGCCAGTCGTGTTTGCGGCGCGAAAAGCGCTCCTCCTGCGCGGCCGCGACGATCGCGCCGTCCCGCACCAGGGCGGCGGCCGAGTCGTGATAAAACGCGCTGATGCCGAGAATGTTCATCAATACTGCTTCCGATAGCCGTCCGCGGACCGCGGGCGGCGGCAGGGGACCCAGTAGGTCCCGGACGCCGGCGCGCGGCGGCGCCGCAGGGGGTCCTTGCCGCCGAGCATCAGCGCCAGACGGCCGGGCACGAAACACAGGACGAAGAACGGCGCCAGCAGGAGCCACGTGAGCGCGGCGCCCGCGGCGCGGCTAACGCCGTTGAGCGCGCGGTCCAGGGCGCGGAAGGCCGGCGGCGCGACCAGGCCGGCGAGCAGGAGAACCAGCCCGGCGGCGGTCGCCGCCAGCGCCAGGCGCGGGGCATCGAGCAGGGCGCACACGGTGGCCGCCGCCGCGGTCACGCCCGCCCGCGCCAGCGCCCGGCGGCGCGTGCCGCCCGGCGCCGGCGCGGCGGCGCCGGTCCCGGCCTGCCACGGCCACGTTGCGCGCGATACGGCGTTCTGGCGGAACGCGACGGGCAATCGCTCGCCACGCGGCTCGGATAACCGGCCATCGGGGCCGGCATGATGTGGCGTTTGCATGGCAAAGACGGTAGTAGAGTCCGGCGGAGGGGGCAAGCGATTATTCCCGGTTTCCCATCGACCGCAGTGCCGGGCTGTTCCGGGGCTTGCTTTCTCCGAAGGCGAGACGATAATCTCACCCCTCAATCGTGACGAAGCAACGGAAAGACGGAAGCCGGGCATCCGACGCTACGCCGCCGGCGCCCGCGTCCCGGCGCGAGCCCCGGCCGCCGAAACCACGCACCCGACCGACCGGCCGGCGCCTGTGGCTGATGAGAGCGGCGGTCGCCGTTCTCGCCCCGCTGATTTTCCTGGGAGCGGCAGAACTGGCGCTCCGGGCCGCCGGGTACGGCTGCAACACCCATTTCTTCCTGCGCTCCGCCGGGACCGGCGACTACCCGTCCAACCCCAGGTTCGGTTGGCGTTTCTTCGGCCGGGAACTGAGCCAGCCGCCCCTGCCGCTGATTCTTCCCGCAAGAAAACCCGACAACACCTTCCGGATTTTTGTCTTCGGAAGTTCCGCGGCCATGGGAGTGCCCGATCCCGCTTTCAGTTTCAGCCGCATTTTGGAGGCGATGCTGAACGACCGCTACCCCGCCCTGCGGTTCGACGTGATCAACACCGGCATGGTCGCCATCAACTCGCATGTCATCCTGCCCATTGTCCGGGATTGCCGCGGTCTCGGAGGCGACCTGTTCGTGGTGTACATGGGCAACAACGAGGTGGTCGGACCGTTCGGACCGGGGTCCGTCATCCGGGGCTACACGCCCTCCGTCCGGACGATTCGCGCGATGCTGTTCCTGCAGTCCACGCGGCTCGGCCAGTGGCTCCGCAACACGCTTCAGGCGCTCCGGGGAAGCCGATCGAAGACGCCCGGAGAATGGGGCGGCATGGAAATGTTCCTGAAGAACCGCGTCGCCGCGGACGATCCCCGGCTCGACGTAACGGCCGCCAATTTCGAGGCCAACCTGCGCGAGATCATCCGCGAGGCGCAACGCGCGAAAGCCGGAATCGTTGTCGCGACCGTGCTGACGAACGTGAAGGATCTGCCCCCGTTCGCCTCCCTGCACCGGGCCGGGCTTTCCGAAAGCGCCAAGGTCCAATGGGAACACGCCTTCACGGAAGGCCTCGCGCTCGAAAAGGCGGGCCGGCCGCGGGAAGCCATCGCGCACTACGAGGCCGCCGCCGCCATCGACGACCGGTACGCCGCGTTGCAGTTCCGGATGGGACGCTGCTTCCTGGCCATGAATGACGGCGATCAGGCGCGGCGCCGACTGGAACTCGCCCGCGACCTGGATGCCCTGCGGTTCCGGGCGGACACGCGCATCAACCGGGTCATCCGCGAGACGGCGGGCGGCCGCGAGTCGGACGGGGTCTACCTCGTGGACGCGGAGCGGTCCGCGCAGGGGAACGATCCGCGCGGCGTTGCCGGCGAGGAGTTGCTGTACGAGCACGTCCACCTGACGTTCGAGGGCAATTACGCGGTCGCCGCGGCGCTCTTCCGGGAGGTGAGCCGTCACCTGCCGGAGAAGACGAGGGAGACCGCGCAGGGGAATATCGAACCGCCTTCCCTGGAACGCTGTGCCGAACTTACGCTCTTCACCCCCCTGCTCCGGCACCGGGGTTACTGCAGTATGAGCTCCCTCACCAGCAAACCGCCTTTTGACAGCGAATGGAACGCGGGCTTTCTCGCGAAACGCGACCGGGGCGCATCCCTTCCCGCCGGGACGCTCGAACAGACAGCCGAGCTTTACCGCCGCGCGCTGGAACGACGGCCTGACGACCTGCCCACTCGCGAGATTCTCGTGGACTTCCTCCTGGGCCTGGGCAGAAACCTGGAGGCCGCCGAGCACTGCCGGCGCCTGCTCGAACGGTTCCCCGATTGGCCGAATGCCAGGGTCATTCTGGCCAAGGCCCTGATCGAGGACGGCCGAGACCCGGAAGCCCAGCCCCACCTCCGCGCGGTTCTGAAAGCGATGCCCAACAACGGCGACGCGCGGATTCTCATGGGGGTCATCGAGATCAGGCGCAACGAGCCGGGCCGGGCCGCGGAGGAATTCCAGGCGGCCGTGGCGCTTCGGCCGGGCGACGACATGGCGCAAGCCGGACTCGGGCAGGCGCTCGTCCTCCTGAAAGAGCCCGGCAAGGCGGAGAAACACTGCGCCCTGGCGGTCGGGAAAGAGCCGGCGAAGGCCGAGTACCGCTTCCTGCTCGGGACCGCGTTGCGCGACCAGGGCAAACTCGCTCAGTCCCTGGCGGCGTTCACCCGGGCGACGGAGCTCGATCCCCGGAATCCGACCTATCACTACACCCTGGCCCTGAACGCCTATCAACTCGGGCAGACGAACACCGCGCAATCGCACTACGAAGCGGGGTTCGCGCTGGCCCCCCGCCTCGCCGGGGAATTCCCCGCCCTGACCGCCGCCTTTGGAAAACCGGATCGATGAGCTTGGGCTGCTATTCCAGCATGATATTGCGGAACGTGTCGATCTCTTCCCGGGTAATGCCGCACGATTTCACATAGGCTTCAAGCGTTTCCCGCCATGTCTCCTGCGGGTGTGCATTCTTCAATCCCTTGATCAAGTGCAGGAATGACGTTTCGTGAGAAAAGGGCTGGTTGTCCCCGAATCCCGTGGCTTCCCAGTCCTTGTACAACTCCTCCTCGTCAACCCCGAGCAACCCGTTCAAAATGAAAGCCAGCGATCCGGTTCGGTCCCGTCCGGCGGCGCAATGGAAAAGGAGCGGATAATTCGCCTCCCCGCACAGCACCTTGAACACCTTGGCAAAGGTCTTCCTGCCCTCCTCGCCCACCATGGCATCGTACTGGTGAAACGAGACCTGCACCCAGGCCACCGATGCGCCGAGAGGAGAACCGCTCATGCCATGGCAGTCCAGCTCGTACCGCAAATCAATGTCCGTCCGGATGCGCAGGGTATCCAGCATGTAGGACTTCATCTCGGCGCTCAACCGGCTCTCCCCGGCGGGCACGCGGGATTTAAGGACCTTGGCAAAACCCGCCACGGCCAGCTCATCGTGGGCGATTTGCCGAGCCAGGAGGGTTTCCATCGGGAGCGGCGGCTGCCCGGCGCAACACCACACCCAGCCTGCCGATCCGCTGAGCAGGACCACCACCGCCAAATTCCTGCCCTTCTTCACCGGCACAGGGAACACATGGTTGGACGCCGCCACCGGATTCATGCCATTGCCCGACATGGAATAGTACGCCAGGCCCCCGTTGAGGTAGAAGTCCCAGAACCAATCGCCGCCGCAACCCACCTGCATGACACCGTCCGCGGGCGACTCAAACTCCTGCATGAACACCGAGGGTAGACCTTCCCGTGGGTTGGCAAAAACAAAACGGCCCAGGTTGTCCACGGTTGCGTCTTCCCGCCTGGCGCCGAGCAATTCCCCCGGCACCTCGGTCAGGCCCCGGATGGCATCGAGGTCGGCGGAAGAAAGCTCCTGTCGCTGGGGGCGGAAGACATGCCACGCCGGGGTCAGCAGGAACGGCAGGCGGACGACCGCAGGCGGCGCCGCCTGTTCCCGCCTCGCCTTGGCGATCCTGGCCAGCAACTGCTCCTTGACCTTGCGCAGTCTTCCATGGTCGCGGCTCAACACGTCCTCTTCGTCCTCGTATACCGGATACGCGCCTGCGTTCAACTCCGTGCAGCGGAAGATCATGTCCTGCTTCACCCGCCTGCCCTCCGCCGTCTTCCGTCCGCCCAGGTCGCGCACATTGGGCAGTCCGTCAATGCGCAGCAGGCGCGGCGTCTCGTCGGCGGTCTGGAATGTCCGCACCGGGGAAGCAATGGTTCGCCCGTCCGCAAGAACGGCGGTCACCTTCCAGAAGTACGGGCAGTGGATTCGCAGGTTGTACACGGAGAACGAGGTCTCCCGGGTGGTCACAACCACCCCGGATGCGAAATCGCCCTGGCGCGAGACATGCAGCGTGTATTCCGCAGCGCCGCCGGCCGGGGCGTGCCAGGCGAAATCGACCGGCCGGGGCCAATGGCCGGCATCCATGGCCAATTGCCCGCGCCGGGCGGGATCGGCAAAAAACGCGATTCGCTCCTGGCGCGGCAGTGCCAGATAGGCTTTATGCGCAGGATTGAGCAGCGAAACCGTTTCGCCTGCCGCCGGTTTCAATAAGGTCACTGACGCTTGTGATTCGGACATGGGCCTTGCCTACTTGACTTCCACCCTGACGCCCCCCCCGCTCTCCAGAATAATCTCCCTCTGCTGCTGGCTGCCGCCGGGCAGACGCCATTGGAGCGTCACCGGACCGGCATCCCTGCGGCCGAACCACGCCTGGTTGACTCCGGGCGATACGTTCCACGCGCCCAGGCAGCGCTTGCCGATCCAGCCCGTGACGGTCACCGGCCCCTTGTACGGGCCGGCGACGGGCAGGGCGGCGACCGCCATGCGCGCCTCGTTGTCGCTGTTTTCCCGGAAGAATCCCCAAATCTCCCCGTTATTCAGGGCCAGCACCATGTCCTGCGCACCGTCGCCGTCGAAATCGGCGAGACAGGCCGACCGCTGGCCGCCCTTGGCATCATCCGCCTCGGGAAGCAGGTGTTGCGCGCCGATATCGACGGTATTGGCGAGACCGAAACTCCGGAACCCGCGGTTGAAGAACAGATAGGGACTCCCGCTGCGATAGGCGGCCAGGATATCCTGCCGTCCATCGTTGTTGATGTCGCCCGCCATGCAGTCGGAGCCGATGGCCACGCACGAATAGGCAAACTCGCCGGTCAGCCCGGCCTGGTTGGCGAACCTGCCGTCGCCTTCATTTTCCCAGACGGACCAGTCCTTGGAATTGAAGGTGAGCACGTCCAGCCGGCCGTCGCCGTCGAAGTCGCCCAGACACGCGCCGGTCAACCCCGTGCCGAGACTCACCGGGCATGCCGAACCCGGACCGAACTTGCCAACGGCTGTGCCCCGGAAGAAGACGCTCCCGGCTTCGCGCAGCGCCAGCACATCGGCCAGACCGTCGCCATCGAAATCGGCCACCAGACAGGGCCCTGCCTTGCCGAGTCTCGCCGGGTCGCTGCCGGGGGCGGTGAGGGGTGTCGCCGCGGGCTTGCCCTCGCCGTCCAGCGCCACGAGCACGGGCCAGGCGTTGCCGTTGACGAGCAGGCCTGAGCGTCCCTTGGTCCCCGCGTCCAGAGCCGTCAGGCCGAGGCATCCGTCGGCCGCCGCGGCGCCCAGGTCCAGCGGTTTGGCCGCAAACTTGCCGTCGGCCTGCTGTGCATGGAGCGAGAAGGCCTTGCCGTCGAAGGAGATCAAGTCCAGGCGCCCCTGCCCAGAGAAATCGCCCCAGGCGAACGCCAGCGACTTGGCCTGGAGGGCGCGGCCGGGGGTGATGTCAGTCCATTTCCTGGTCTTGGCGTCACAAGCCAGCAGGCAGTCGCCCTGGTCGCGCGCAATGTACAGCGCCAACTTGCCGTCACCGGCCAGATCCACCGGCCGCACGGCCCGGATCGCGCCTGGGAGGACGGCCATTTTCACGGGACCGGCAGACCAGGCGACGCCGTCGGTCGCCGGCACATCGGGGTCGTCATCCTGAAGGGCATAGTCCACGGCCCGGCGGAGCATCTCGGTGCCGCCGGCCCACGTGGCCTGCATCGCCTTGTCAATGTTGTCGAAGAGCCAGGCGCCGTCCTCGGAGCTGACCATCATTGCCCATTTGCCGGACACATGCAGATAGCCGATGGTCTCCTCCCGTCCTTCGCTTTCGCCGAACTCGCCCACGAAGAACAACGCCGGTTTCTTTGCCGCGGCAAGACCTCGGAACGTGTCGGCGAGCTCCACGGAGCGGGCCTTGGAGAGATCGAACGGGAACGATTTCTTATCCGTCTTGCCCTTGAGCACGTCTCGGACGGAGGCATCATACTGATCCTTCGAGGCGCCCTCCTTCAGATCCACCGACACCACCAGCTTGGATTGTTTCACGAGATGGATCGGCGTGAATCGGGGATTGATGGCGGCATCAGCTCGGACAGCCCACAGCCATGCCGCAACGGCAAGCGTGGCGGCGGCGTAATACCAGCTCGATTTCATTCCTATCGTCCTTTGCATGGTCATTCTCCTTGTTCGTGTCACTCTCCAAGCATATCGGCCTTTCCGCCATTCACTCTTTCATATCTCCATCACAAACTCCTGGACTCTATCACTGCCGCCCGCCCAGTTCACGCAGGATCGGGCGGAGGGTCGGGTAGAGTTGCCGGTGCAGGGCGGCGCGTTCCTGGTAGATGGCATGACGGCGCGCGTCCGGCTCGAACCGGCGGTCCGGCTTCACGAAGACCGAGACCGCCTCGGCGGCCGACCGGTACACGCCCGTCGCCAGGCCCGCCAGCATGGCCGCCCCGAGCGGGCTGCCCTCGGTGATCCGGGGCCGCACAAAGGGAACCCCGAAAATGTCGGCCTTGATCTGCAGCCAGGCATCGGACTTCGCCCCGCCGCCGGTGGCGATAAACTCCCGGGTATCGATCCCGAGATCCCGCAGCGCCCGGAGACTGTCCACAAAGTAGAAGGTCTCGCCCTCCATGATGGACTTCAGGATCTCGCCCCGCGTCGTGTTCGCGCTCAGGCCGAGAATGACGCCGCCGGAATCGCCGATGCACTGCGGCCAGATGGGCGGCACAAAATGCGGCAGCGTCAGGATCCGCGTGGGCTCGGAGGGAATCTCGCGATTCAGCAACGCATAGACATCCCCGCCATCGGCCGGCGCATCGGCGGCGGCAAACGTGTCGCGAAACCACTTGGTTAGCGCACAGGCTTGGTTAAAAAGAAAGGAGACATAGAGCCCCGGCAGGACATGGTGCTCCACATTCAACCTCTCGGCAAGAAGCTGTCGTGAATCCGGCAGGGCGCTATAGGTGGGGGTGATGCACTCAAAAGTGCCGATCCCACACACCGCTTTGCCCGCCTCGACGCATCCGCTTCCCAGCGCATTGCAGCACTGGTCGTGGCCGCCGGTGACGACCCGCACCCCGGGCGGAAGCCCCAGTTCGCCAGCCATGCCCGCGCAGACGGTTCCCACCACGGCGCCGCCCGGCTCTACCCGCCCCAGGCGCCCGCGCTCGATGCCGCTCCAGGCCAGCAGCGGCTCTGACCAGTCGTTCTTCACGAGGTCGAACAGCAGGGTCCGGTTCGCGAGTGAATTGGTGGCCACTGCATCACAGCCAAGCATAAAGGCGACCACATCCCCCCAGAGCAGGAAGTAGTCAGCCTTCCGGAATAGCGTTGGATCGTGCTGCCGGAGCCACATCAATTTCGGCAGGGAGAACTGCGGGCCCAGGATGTTCGGGTTGATCCGGTAGAAGGCTTCCTGGCCGAGGTCCCGCTCCAGGGCTGCGGCATACTCGGCGCCGCGCGGATCCGTGCACAGGATGCTGCGCGACAGGAGCTGCCGATCCCGCGTGACTGGAACCACGGCCTCACCCATTGAACTGATCGACAGGGCCGAGATCGGATCATGCCGGGTTTGGGCGGCCGCCTCGGCGATGACCTCGCGCACGCGGGCCCACACCTCGTGGCTGTCGAGTTCAGCCCAGCCTTCAGGAGTGTGGATCGTGCTGTACTCGCGGCGCGCGCCGGCCAGGAAGCGTCCGTCGGCGGAGAACGCCACGGCCTTGCAGCCCGCGGTTCCCAGGTCTATGCCGAGAATGCTCATAGGGGGGTGAGATCGTAGTGGAGGTAACGGAGGAACGCCTCGCGCACGCCCGTGGCCACATGTCCGGCGGTAACCCCGACGTGATGGCGGTACCCCGCGTGGCCGATCGCCTCCAGTTTGCCCTGCAGGCCCGCGATCTCGGCCACCCCGGCGCACCCGAAGAAGTCCGGGGCAATGGGATCCCCCGTGAAGGAGCCTTCGCCGAGATAGAACGACAGTTTCCCGTCCTGCGTCTTGGAACTGGCGAAGGTCATCGGGGTCGCCGCGATGCGGCCGACGTTGCACCCCACGCCGCAACCCGCGCCCAGCGCCTTGGCGAACATCGGGTGGTCGATCACCCGTCCCTTCGCGGTCATCAGGCTCTGCGGCACTGGCCCGCAGTGGAACAGGATACACTTGTCCGGGTCGTCGCCGTAGTTGTTGTTCCAGTCCAGGCAGGTGGAGGCCTTCTTCGACGCCAGGGAGAGCGCATGCATGGCAATGGCATTCCCCACGTCCAGTTCGCACGCCGCGGGAATACCCCGGTCGTTCAGATCGCCCAGCACAACGCAGGGCGCGATCTGGAGCTGCTTCTCCAGTTCAAGCCAGCACCGGAGCGAGAGGGCGTCCATCTTGTACTCGGCGACGATCTCGTCGAGCACCACCGAGAGTTTCGACAGGTTGTCCAGGGCGGCTGGGGGCGTGCCCTTCCAGTTCGTATAGGCCTTCAACCGCGCGGCCGTGGCCCGGCAGAGCTTGTCGCTCGACTTCTTCGCCCGGACCCGGCTGATGACCTCCGAGAGATCGAGCGCCTCGGTCGTGATCCCGTACCGCTGCAGGGTGACCTCGTCGAACCGGACCGTCTTGAACGCAGTCGTCCGCGCGCCCACGGCCCCGACGGTCATGCGCTTCATGCCGTTGGCCACGCGGCAGACCGCGGCGAACCAGTCCAGATGCTCCGCGAAAACGGCGCTGGCCGGATGAACGGTGTGCGGCTGGAAGGTTGTGAACGGCAGCCCGTACTGGCAGAACACGTCCATGATCGAGAACTTGCCGCAGAACGCATCCCGGCGCGTGCTGAAGCCCATTTTGTCCAGTTCGTCCGGATAGGCCTGGATCAGGATCGGCACGCCCGCGTCCCGCACGGCGGCCACCGCGCCCGTCTCGTCGCCGAAGTTCGGAAGGCAGATGATCACGCCGTCATACTTCCCGGCGTTCCTCTTGAGAAAACGCGCGAATTTCTCGCCTTCCTCAACGGACTCCACGGCCCCGTACTTCGTGGCGTCCGGCGGCATCATCAGGGCCCGGTGTCCGCGCTGTTTCAGGCGGAGCGCCATGTCCCGGCGGGCGCCGGCAATCAGCGACTCGGGAAAGAAGCCGCGGTTTCCAAACAGGATCGCAAACGTCATCTTCTTCATGGTGTCACTCCTTGCGGCTTCACGCCCAACGTGGCCGCCAGTCCTTCCAGTTCGAGTTCCGAGCGAAGGATGCCGATCATCGTGTCATAAACCGCCTGTTGCGCTTCGGCCACCGACCGGCCCGCCGCCGCCTCGTAGGGCTGCCGGATGGCCGTCGCGATATTGATCTTGGCGATGCCGTTCCGGATCGCGTCCAGGATGCAGTCCCGGGCGATCCCCGTCCCCCCGTGAAGCACGAGCGGGATCCCCGCGGCCCGGCTGATCGCCGCCAGGCGCTCGATGTGGAGACGGGCTTCGACCTTCTTCAGGTTCCGGGCCGCCGAGATGGCGCCATGCACGTTGCCGATCGCCACGGAAAGCCAGTCAATGCCCGTGGCCTTCACGAATCGCGCCGCCTCCTCCGGATCGGTGAACCCCCGGCCGGAGGCGAACAACTCCTCGTAGGACGGCATCGGCCCCGCCTCGTGCCCCATCACCGCGCCAAGTTCCGCCTCCGCCGGAAGGCCCGCCGCATGCGCCATGTCCGCGATGGCCTTCGACGCGGCCATGTTCCCCTCCAGCGGCAGCCGCGACCCGTCCACCATCACCGACTCATAGCCCAGCGCGATCGCCTCGCGAATGACGCCCTCGAAATCAACCACCTTCTGGTCCTCGTCAATCGCCGGCACGTGGTCCAGGTGCAGCCGGGTGTGGCGGGGGTCCCCCACCCGCCCGTATTCCTTCCGGATCGCCGCCAGGCTTCCGGCCTGGAACTTCTCCCACTCCAGGCGGGCCACCATGATGAACCCGAAACTCCCCGTATCGCGCAGCGCCCTCACGACCGGCTCCATCATGGGCAGGTAGGGAATGTTGAACCCCGGAACGACGGTTCGAGCCCGCCAGGCGGCCAGCACCAGATCCCTCGATGACAGCAAGTCCGCAGACATCACATGGTCTCCTTTCGAGCTTATCCGTTTATCAGCTTAAGATAATCCCCGGACAAGCTCTTAGCCAATCAATCGCGTATACCCCGACATGCCCGGCGCGCGAATGCAGTCGAGCGCGGTTTCCAGCAGGCGCCGCATCTTCCCGACCGTGAACGCCCCCGAGATCCCGAAGGCCTGGATCTCGACCGTGGCCGGGCAGGCGAACTGCTCCCGCAAATGCGCTTCGATGGCGTCCTCGTCCATCGCGTCGAGTTTGAGCGGGTCCAGCATGCTCTTGAACAGGAGTCCCGGGATGCGCCGGGTGGCCAGCGCCACGTCGGAATCCCAGTTCGCCTCAAGCATCTCGAGTTCCTCGATCTGCGCATAGGCATCGATGTAGGCATCAACCTTGGTGCCGCAGTGATGGACCCCCATGGCCCGCCGGCGCCCCATGACCGGCTCGGACAACCGGGAGATCGCGCTCTCCTCGCGCAGGAAGAACTGCTCATAGATCACCGGCGAGATCATGCAGTTGCTGCAGTTGCCGAGTACGAAATACGGAAGGGAACCGCACTCGCGCTTGAGAAATAGAACGTGGCGGCGGATGGTCTCGCCCATGGCGGCGGCGAACCGGCGGACCTCATCGGGGTGTTCGTAGAAGTCGCTGAAAATCTCCTGCCCGCGCAACTTCATGGCGGGGTACAGCACTCCGGAATAGCTGCCGTCAAAAGCGCTGCCATGCTTGCGCCGGGTCTCGCGGATGGCCTCGCGCAGTTTCTGCACGAAGGGATTGTTGCCATAATCCGGCGGCTCCAGCCCGGCGAAGCGTTCGACGGGCATCGGCTCCACGTCGTAACCGCTCCCGGCGTTCCGGATCACGGTCGCCCCCATGGCCAGCAGCATGGTGTATCCGTGGTTCGGATCGGGCACCGGCTCCGGAGCCGCCTCCGGGCGAAACGTAAGGAGGCCGGGAAATGCCTTCTCAAAGGCGGCAGCCATGTCGGCGCGGCTCGCCGTGAGCGGCAAACCGAGTTGCCTCTGCCACCAGTCCGACATAATGTTCAGGTTCAAGTTGCAGGAACGTTCCATCGCCTTCTCTTTCACTTTTATTATCTACGCCGTTAAGATTAGACATAAGAAAGCTTCGCGTCAATGAACGAAACCGCACTTCACGTGCAGGACCACTCAACGGAATTCGACTCCCGTCACGAACTTCGTCTGGATGGCGCCGTCTTCCAGTTTGGTCCATTTCCGCCCGCCGGCCTGGACATTCTCGAACACCACCCCTTCAATGGGGTGCGTCTCGTCAAAGCCCGACAGCACCGACGGAGGGATATCCTTCCCTTCGACGCGGATGTTGCGAACCACGACGCCGCGGATGAGACCGCACCCGGCGTTGCGGTTGCAGGGCGACGGGAGGATCTTGAAATCGACCAGCGATCCCACCGGGTCCTCCACGCGCAGGTCCTCACAGATCACGTCGCCCACCGTGCCCTGGTCGCCATGACGGATGGCGAAGGCGCCCCCCGGTGCCACGCCGTGTATGAGATCATTGTTGGTGAAGCGGACCTTGCGGATATGGGTGACGCGCGGTTCGAAGCCGGTCTGTTTCCCCATCCAGTCCGACAGCCACTGTTGCGTATGGATCTCCAGCCCGTTCCCATGCGGGCCGTTCCAGAGGACGCACTCCCGGACCGCCACGTTCTCCACATCCCGCTGGCAATCGAGCTGGGTGAAGTAGGTCACGCCCCCCGCCTTGATCGCCACGCAGGAGTCCTGGGTTCGGAAGAAACACTTTTCCACCGTCACATCCCGGCTGCCCACCACCACCACACCGTCATCCCACCGGTTCTCACTGACCACCTTGACCCCGCGCACGGTCACGCGATCGGAACGCAGGATCGGTATCGTCCAATGCCGACTCTCCAGGACATTGTGGAAGGCCGGGCGCAGAAGGGTGACGCCTTCCACCAGGACATCCTCGGCGCGACGGATCTCGATGGGCCTCGTCCCTCCCTCGATGATGCCCCGGCCCAGGATCTTCACGTTCTTGACCTCATCCATGAAGATCGACCCGCGCACCACGGCGCCCCGCTCGATATAGACCGTCTCGTCCGACTTGACGGTGATCCTTCCGGCGTCGTGGAACTTGCCTGCGGCAAAGAACTTCACGCCCGGCGCGTCGGGCTTGGGGGCCTCCGGATCGGGCGGATCGGCGAACAGGAACAACGGCTCCTTGATGTCACCGTCGATCTCCACGCTGAGGGAGGCAGGCCCCTTGAGCGGCAGGGTAACCTTGTTGCCGGCGACTTCCGGGCGAATGCCCAGGGACTTGGGCCGGACGTCCACGCCCTGAACCGGCCCCTTGCACTCCAGTTCGACTTTTCCCGCCTGCGCCAGGTCGAAGCCGGCGATCACCCCCATCGAAGTGTACGAGGCAACGCACTCGCGCCCGTCAATGCGGACCTTCACCACCGGGGACAACCGCTCGATCACCAGGCCGGCGAACATCAGGCGGTACGGGGGCAGGCCCTCCCCGGCCAGCGCACGCGGCGCCAGCCGTAGATTCTCCGCGGTCGTCGACTCGTTGGCCAACAGATCGTCCATGTCGGCGCCAAGGCCGGCGTCGGCGGGCGACACCTCGATCTGCGGCGCGCCCGGCCCACCCTTCAGGCTCAACTGGTTGATGGCGTTCTGCCGCCTGGCAAGGGAGTCTTTGCTTGAGTCGCGAACACCCCAGTCGACGGCAATCGGAATCTGGCCGGACTTGTCCACGATGAAATCGACAGACCCCGCGGCCAGCCCCGCCTGCCTGGGAATCCAGGCCCCGGGGTCGCAGACGCCCTGGCTCCCGCCCGCTGTCAGGCGCAGCACCACACCTTCGCCAATCGCCTCGTCCTTCGCCGTGCAGGCGGCCAGCACATGCAGACGGTAGCGGCCGGGTGATAGGGCCTCCGCGGTCTTGGCACGGACAAGCTGGCCTTCATGCCCGAGCGTCACATTGGCAATGAGCGCCTGCCCCGAGGCCCGCGCCTTGTCGAGCGCCGCCCGGGCCGCCGCGGCGTCCGCCACCACGGCAACCGGGGTTTCATCCGGGGCCGGGGCCTTGCACTGGGCGGCGAGCGCCGTTGTCCCAATCCCAAAAGCGACAAGACCAGTTATCAGGACTATGCGCCAACTGATGAATCTATCCGTTCTGCTCATCTCTCACCCTCCCTCTTCTTTATTTCTTGAATTCCACGCGTTTCCTGGGCGGGCCTGACAATATACCAAAAGCCACGCTCAAGGCGGCCGAACCAGTGGCAATGTCCAGCACTCGCTCCACGACATCCGCGGCCGCCCACCGGCCACGCTGAACGGCAGCCAGATGTGACGATTCTGACCGTGATCTTCGGCGCACCAGCGGTCGGCCATCAGCACGGCGCGATCCACCCAGCCCGGGATGGTAACGATGTTCGCCGGCTGGCAGCGATAGCCGAGGGCATCCGGCGGTTCGATGTTCGGCGCACAGGGGTCGCCCAGTTCATACCATGGGCCGAGGGGGTGGTCAGCCACGGCCGATCGCAGTCGGTTGGGGTTCCAGCCGGTGCAGCCGGAGCCCAACAACCAGAAGCGGCCGTTCAGGCGGGTTATGGCCGGGGCCTCGGTCATGCGTTCGGGCAGGGCGAAGGTCCAGGCGCCGGAAGTGCCCAGCCAATCTCGCGCCAGCAGCGACACGTGCAGGGTGCGGTTCCAGCGACACTGCCGGCCGCCAGCATAGATCACATAGGCCTCGCCGCCGCCGGCGTCCAGCAGGGTCATGTCTCGCAGCATGAAACCATCGGGCTGGAACGAGCCGACATACGACCAGGGCCCCTCGATGTGCGCCGCCTCGGCAACGCCGGCGGCGGCGCTGTGATGCGAACAGCCCGGCTTGACCAGGTGGAACCACATGACAAAACGCCCGTCGGGGTGGCGAATGATCTTCGGCCGTTCGAGGCGGCAGCCGCGATGCAGGTCGTGTTCGAAATGCGGCTGCACCGGCAGAATGGTTCCGACACGCTCCCAAGCCGCAAGGTCACGCGAGCGATACAGGGTTATTCCGACTTCCGCCAGGTTGCCCCGCGGCCCGTCGCCGTAGTGCGACCCGTACCACCACCACCAGCCGTCGGCCGGGATGACACCGCCGCAGAAGGCGTTGATCCGCTGACCCGCCACATCGAACCACGGTGAGCCGTTGACGATCATGCGCCCTCCGTGCCCAGATACGTGAAGCGACCCGGAACCCACAGCCAGTGGGTGGGCATCAGGGGCCAGGGATGATCGATGAAGGACTGCACCGCCGGATCGGCGCTGCCTTCCAATCCCGACACGGCTGCGAGCACCGCCCAAAGGTAGAAGCCCTGCTGGTGCAGATTCGGCGCGCCTGGCGGCGAGTACGTTTCGGGGGAGAGGCCGTGATGTGCCCAGCCTTCGCCCGGGCGGCTGGCCAGCACCCCGTGGGCGTCTATCTTGTCGCGCAGGATAGCTGAGGCGGCACGGTCACAGGCGGCGCGGACCTCCGCGCGGCGATAGTCATCGGCGCGCAGGTTATAGGCCAGCAGGGTCAGGCAGTCGACATCGGTGCAGTCTGTGGATTGACTGTTGGCCTCATCCGCCCCGTACAGGCCGAAATGGCCGTCTCCGGCCTGCAGGGACAGCACGGTGTCGGTTTGCCGCCGCCGCACCTCCGGCGGGATAGGATGCCGTTCATGGTCGTAGAGCCAGAGTTGGTGCGCACCGCCCATGACCTGGATGGCGGCCCAATGGATGCGGTCCCTTGCGGTCGTGCCTTGCGACCGCCAGTGCCGCACCGGATCGTCGGACAGGGTGCCAGCCCAGAAGCCGCACTCGTTGAAGTTGGCGTCGTGCCAGGCATACCACACCTGATCCAGGAGTTGGCGCGCCCTTTCCGCCGCCGGCGTGCCGCATTCGCAGACGCTGATCGCCCACAGGATGCACCCCGGATACCAGAACTCGTTGCCCATCCACCATGGGTTATGACGGGCATAATCGCCGTCGTCGCGGTAACCCGACCAGTCGCGTTCCAGGAAATGCTCCAAGTAGGCCCGGTCGAGAAAACGTCCGCTCTGGCTCCCGCGCGAGAGGCGGAAGCGCGGCTGGCCGCCGAGCATCAACAGGCACGGCACCAGCACCGAGAGCAGGTGGTCTTGCATGTGCATCCAAGGATGCGTCTGACGCGGATCTTTCCAAGCCGCATGATCCGCTGGCAGCACGTAGGGTCCGAGAAAATAACCGGACGCCTCATCCTGCCATCGGTTGAGTGAGTTGACCCAAGCCTGGCGATTGCGCGTCGATAATTGGGCTAAGTCGCCCCACAGATACAAGGCTTCAGCGGTGCTGTGGCTGGCCTCCAGACTTTCCACGCCCCCTGGTGTCGATGCAAAGCGCCAGTCGTCTTCGGCCATGCGCTGTGCCAAAGTCTTTCGCAGCACCCGGGGGGGGCGATGGAAGCGGGCGGATTCTGCCGAGCAGATGTGAGGCGCGCCGGCGGCCAGCCAAGCCCCGGTATCGACCACGCCATCGGAGACGGCACAGGCGTCGATGAGGTAGCGGGTGGCGCGGTGCAGGCGGACGCAGGCGTTGGCGGTTGGCTCGAACGATGTGTTCATTTCAAGGCATATATCCTGTTACGGCATAACCGTTGCGATCCTGGCAGGCGCACCCTCATCCGCCAAGCATCCTTGTCCCAAAAGGGGCAACGTGCTTGGGACAGCACATTTCTATTCTACCATCCACACGCGTGTATGACACCACATCAAAGTCATCCGGAGTTCTCCAAATATGCGTTTCGCCGCGCACCGCCGGGAATATATCAAGCCGCAATTCCTTCCACGGTTCGCCTTCGCGCAGGAACTCGGCTGGCGGCACGCGTGGGATGATCGCTCCCCGACGGACATAGAGGGGGATGCGGTCAAGCGGGGCGTCCGCGGTAATCCACCGGGGACCGATCACCACCTGGTGTGTCCACCAGTCGAGCCAGTCGCCTTCGGGCAGATAGACGGGGCGGCTGCGGGCGCCGTCCTCGAACACTGGCGCCACCAGGAGATCCGGCCCGAACAGGTACTCGTCGCAGATGTGCCGCACATTGCGGTCCTCCGGATAGGCGAGCACCAGGGGGCGCAGCATGGGCAGCCCCTGGCGGCAACTTTCGACCGCGCTGGAATAGATGTACGGCATCAGGCTGTAGCGCAGCCGGGCGAATTCCAGACAGATACGCTCGGCCTCGTCACCGTAGGCCCAAGGCTCGTGATCCACGCCACCGTGGGCGCGGGCGTGACTGGTGAACATGCCGAACTGGAACCAGCGGATATAGAGTTCCGGCCAGGCTTTACCCTGGAATCCGCCGATGTCATGGCTGAAGAAGACGAATCCGCTCATCCCGGCGCCGAGAATGGCCCGGAGCTGGCCGAGCATGTGGTCAAAATTGCAGCTCACGTCACCGGCCCAGTGGACCGGATTTCCCTGGGCGCCGATGGTTCCGGAACGGCACCAGATCATCGCTTCATCGCCATGCACTTCGCGCGCCGCCTCGTAGACGACGCGGGCAAATTCACGCGTGAACAGGTTATGCCCTTCGCTGCCGCTCAGCCCGTTGTGGTAGACGGCCTCCTCGGGTCCCAGTTCGCAGAGGTCGGTTTTCAGTACCGCCACACCTTCGCTCAGGATGCGGACGCAACGCTCCTTGTACCAGGCCGCCGCGGCAGGATTGGTGAAATCCACGTAGACAAACGGGGCTGACCAGAAGTTCATGGCGCCGGGATTGACCAGCAACCGTCCCTCGGCGTCCTTGAGGAAGCAGCCCTTGGCCAGGCCGTCCTCATACATCTCGCCCTCGGCCGGCACATAGGCGCTCATCCACAGGCAGAGCTTGAAGCCGCGCTCGCGCAGGGTGCGGAGCATCTCCCGGTGGGCGGGGAAACGCTTGCCCCAGGTTAGGGTGCAGACCAGGCTCTCGACGTCCATCCACGGCGGATCGATGTGCAATAGGTCGCAAGGCAGGTGATGCGACCGTATCTCCGCCGACGCGGCGAGCAAGCCGTCCTGGGTCGAATACTTGGAGATGCTCGACATCCACAGGCCGAACGACCAGCGCGGGGGCAAGGCGGGAGCGCCGGTCAGGTCGAAGTAATCCCGCAGGTGACGTTTCGGATCCTCGCCGACCATCACCAGATAGTCGAGTTGCGGACTGCGCACCTTGACCGTCCAGCCCGCCGCCGTCCGGCTGCCCATATCGAAGACCGCGTGGGCCGTCGAACAGAGCAGGAAGGCGTACCCGCGGGTGCTCATAAAGAAGGGCACGTTCTTGTAACTCAGGTCGCCCATGCAGTTGCCGGCGTCGGCGTTCCAGATTTCCACGACCTGGCCGCGCCTGGAGAAGTCGGTGAACTGCTCGCCGAACCCGTAGAAGTCCTCGTCGTCATGCCGGGCGAACGACTGCACGAGCCAGTCGCCCTGCCCGTCCCGCGCCCGCCCGAGCGGCGGCGCGTAGTAGCCGAAGTAGATGGACTTCTCGTCCACGATCTCGTCCAGAACGATCCGCCCGGTGCGCCGGTCGCGCAGACTGTAACTGACGATGTCGACGAAACTGCCGACGCCCTTGCCGGTCCACGAGCGGCGGCGCACCATCAGCTCGATCTCCGTTGTGGTCAACCGGATGCCGTCCTCGTTCCCGGTCACCTCGAAGTCGGGCCGGTTTGCCGGCGGCCGCCACAGCCAGCCCTCGTACGGTGAAGGCGGCAGCGTTTCGGCAAGCGCCGTGCGAACGCGGACGATGGCCGGGGCGACAACCTCGAACTCGATGACAAACTCGGGCAGGTTCTCCTCGGCGGCGGCATTCCTGCCGTAGCCTGAATAGAGATCGGCGAACTTCTGCATATCACCCAGATTGAAGCGTGCGGAGAGACAGGCGCGGACACGCAGACCGTGGGCGGTCCGCTCCCAGCCGGCCAGCCGGTCGACCCGGCTGACAAAACTCTTCTGCAACCGCATATCCAGGGATTCCTGGACGTGGCGCTTGGCGGTATTCGTGTTCATAAGTCCTTGTTGTCTTTGTGTCTTCCGCCGGTGTCCGGCACGGCCGGTTACCGGGCGCCCGCCGCATACCACTGACGGTGCAAGGCGTCGATTTCGGCGATGATTTTTCCGTCCAGCGGCCTGAAGTTGCGCTCCGCCTCCAGATACAGATTCAAGCGTTCCACCTTGCTGGCGCCGCCGATGGTGGTCAATACATTCGGCTGGCTCAGAATGAAGCGCAAGCGGAACTCCACCTGACTGGCGCAGCCCGAGCGTTGGTAGATGGCATGGATGGCTTGCACGCGCTCCTCCGGAAGATCCGGATCCCGGTTGCAGGTTCCGCCGCCGAGCGTGCGCAGGGCAAGGATTTTCGTATGCCTGGCCCGCATCATGTCGAACAGGGCGTTGCTCGCCTGCCGCTCCGTGGCGTTCCAGTAGAACGTGTGCGCGTCGAACAGGTCGTCTCTCACCGCCTTCAGCGCCTCGTCCGATGTCCAGCGCCAGTTTTCCAGGACGAAATTGCCGACCAGCCCGCGCCGCTTGAGGTCGCACATCATCTCATGGAGCGCGCAACCCGGTCTGAAGCTCTTGTCCACGTCGGGCTCGCCGCAGACCTGGGCAATGTCGATCTTTCCAATGCCCAGATCGCGCACCTGGTTTTCCACGGTGGCCTTGAGCTTGTCCGGCCCTTTGCCGTCGGTCTTCAGGATGAGGCGCGGCACGTGCGCGGGGTCCTCCCTGAAGGCGATCTTGAGCACTTCGCTGACGCCCGGGTAGTCCGCGGAACTGTGAAACCAGATGCCGGCCTCCATGCCGGCACGGGCGGTTTTAACATGGTCAGGATTATTCCTGTCCGTCATGCCCATGGTTCCGAGCGTGTACCGGGTGATCTTCGGCATGGCGCCCTTGAAACTCTTTTGCATCTCGTCTTTTCCTTTCGTTGTTTATGGGATCGTCGCCTCACGGCGGACTTCATGGGTCCGGCCCCGCCACGTCAGTTGCGCGTCGCCAAAGCCATGGAAAACATGAACCGGACCGGGATCGTCCAGCCTCCTGCCCTCGGCGGCCTGCAGCACAAACAACGCGCCGCCGGTGTATTGCCGGCCATTCCATTGCCTGGCATGAAACGCCGCCAGGCGCGGGCCATCAATGACAAATCCCCACGGCGGCAACTCCACGCCGCCACCTCGCGGCGACTCGACCCGGGCAGCGGTCTTGCCGAAATTGACGATAACGCTCACCGCCTCTCCCCCCTCGCCATAGACGGCCCGTCGGAGCGAACCGTCGCGGGAAAGAAACTCGAAGCGCATCAGGCGCTGATGCGCCGTGGCTTCGTGCAGCGGGCCGAGCACCTCGTGCGTTGTTTTCAGGAATGCGTCCGCGGGATGGAGCCCTTCCGCCCAGCCCGAGTCGGTGCGCGTGAAGCAACCCAGCTCGCCGGTCGCCGGCGCCCCTTCCGGCTTCGCGGCCCAGTACCGGTGCTCGGGCGCCGAGTGGTAATTCAGCGGGCGCGCACACAGGACGTGATGCGCCACGTACTCGGCGGCGCGGTCGGCCGGATAGCCGTACTTCCCAAAGCAAATCTGGCAGTCGTGGTACACCATTTCCCAGAACGGAATCACTCTGGCCCCGAGCGACTGAGGATCGAGGAAGTGGTAGTACTTGCCCGCCACCCCCACCAGGCCCTCGAAGAAGTCGCTGTGGGGCAAGGCCCATTCCCGCCCGCACTCGCTGCCGAAAAGGCCGAATAGCTCCCGGGCCTTGTCGCTAAGCTGGATCTTCCAGGCGATGTCGCCGTTGCGGTCGAGGGGGTGTTTCGGGTCGGCGCACTCGCGCGGGCCGACGGCGTAGGTGGTGTCGATGAAGTAGCTCCATGGCCCGAAAAGTCTCCGGATTTCCGGCAGGTTTTGCGGACGCATGGCCAGTTCGAGTTGTTTCGGGGCGCAGACCATGTAGGCGCGACCGCCCATCCAGCGACCGCCCTGGATGAGCTGGCCGTCCGGCCGCTTCTCGATGAAGTCCGGGTTCCAACTTCTGGCGTCGCGGTACATGTCCTGATAATTGTCGTGCAGGCAGGCGACGTAGCCCAGGGCCTGGATGCGCCGCACGGCCGCGGCCAGCTTCTCGTCCCCGCCGCATTCCGGGTTGGCGGGCAGGTTGTCCGGATGACGGCAATCGTAGCCGCTCTCCGTCCAGCCGCCGATCGTGAACAGGCACCGCTCGATGCCCAGGTCCCTGCGGAGATGCTCCGCCACAGCGGCCGCCTCGTCGAACGTCCAGTTGACCTTGACCGATTCCTCCCGGGTGCTGTCCTCGTTCATGCGCCGGGCCAGGCAGTGCCATAGTTTGACGTTGGCCGCGCCGACGAGTCCCCCGGCACGGGGGTTGCGGCGGATCTTCTCGCGAAGCGTGATGGCCATGCCCTTTCCCCCGGCGATCCTGCGGTACGCGGCGGCCACGGTGTTCCAGTCGCCCTTGCCCAGCGGCGCCAGGCGGAAGGACGGTGGCGATTTCGCCCGCAACGTCAGGGAGGCGGTGAGCCGTTGCCGGGGAGCGCCCTTGCCATCGGTCCCGGCGGCGACGACGCTCTCGACTTCGGGCCACACAGACGCGTCGTCCCAAAGCACCAGCATGGCGGCGCCGCCCTTGAGAATCCCCAGCATGTTCATGTGGCATCCTTCGTATTCGGACGTCCCGAACATCTGCTTCATGGCGACCCCGCTGTCGGACGGGATCAGGAGGCCCTCACGGCTGGGCACGATCACCGCCCCATGCTCCGCGTCGGTCATCGCCAGTAGGTCTTCCAGCACGCGGATCTCGCTCACGCTGTTGTACGTGAACTTGTACGAGACCTTCAGGGCCTCCCCGCTCACCTCGAAGCATACCGGGCCCCGTTCAAACCGGACCTCCACCGACTTGCCGCCTTGCGCATGGACTCCCTCCAACCGCTCCAGTCCCTTGCCGGAGCCGACGCCGGCCGCCCCCTGGCTGGGCCAGCGGACGTCCGCCTCTTTGTCAAGCAGCGACCATTTCCCGGTCCTGGGATCGATCTCGAAACGAAAACCGCTTGTTTCCAGCACTTCCATAGCAGCCGCCTCCCCAAGGCGGGCTTCGCCCGCAATCCAAGGTAGCGGAGGGTTTATCCCTGCGACCTCCGCAGGCGTAAAGCCTGCGCTACCATAAGATGCGACGCAAATGCGTCGCATATCCTGACAGAACAATCTACCCGTAACAGAGAACAGAAACATCGCACTCGCCAACAAGACGAGACGCGAAGCAGTTCGACAGACATTCACGTTTTCAATCTTATTAACTTCGCTTCACGCAGAAGATTGCTATCTCCATCTTGAGGAGCGCTCAGCGCTTCAAACTGGAGGCTGATGCCCCACCCCTGCCCGCCGCAGGTGTCAAAGGCGATCACCAGGTCATGTTCACCACAGGCCAGGGACACCGTGACCGCGGAACGGCCCGGAAGGCACGGCGTGCGCAGGACCGGATCGCAGAACACCGGCGCGCCATCCACGAACACGCGGATCCCGCCATCGTGTCCCAGGTGTAGCCGCCACTGGCCATCCCGGTCAACCGTCATGCGGTGCGCACAATAAGCGATGCCGTCTCGCTCGCCGAAGTGGTCGTGCAGATTGAGAAACCCGCCGCAGGGGAAGTTCGAATGCCACCCCGGCCAGATGCGGCCCGGTTGCCAATTCAGGTTCGCGGCCGGCATGGACGCCTGCGCAACCCCGCCCTCGGGCTTGGGCCGCAACTCCGATACCCGCCAGGTCAGAACAGGCTTCGACATCATGGCCGTATGGAGAATCCCGTCCAGCATCGCCTCCGTCACCTCGACATCCGGCAGGAACAGGGGGCTCGCCATGTAGCGCAGCAGACTGCGCCGGAGTTGCCGGGCCACCGGACGGCCCGCCAGGTCGGAGAGGATATCCGACCCGCAGACCAGGAGCCGGCCCGCGCCCACCCGCGCCTCGAACACCATCGCCAGCCGGCGGTGGCGCGGGAACTCATCCACCACCTGCACGATCGGCCGCAGGGCCGCCGGAAGGCCGTCCAGGCCAAGCGCGCTGGATCGCATGACCGGATCCCACCATTGCCAGTTGCTGTGGAACTCCGTCGGGAACTCCGCCAGCGCGGGATGGCCCGGGTCGCAGAGCAACCCCATGGTTTTCGCCGCCTGAGTGTCCTTCATCAGTGGGTTCCAGAACACAGGCGTGAAGGTGCCGGGCACCGCATCGCGCACCGACTCGCGGGCGGGCGCCAGCAGCACGCTGCCGCCGCGGCGCAGGATGGCCTTGGCGGCTTCATTCCAGTGTTCGGCGATCACGATCTCCGCGGCCGGCGCTTCCGCCGCCGCCTCGGGATACACCCAGACATCCCAACTATTGGCGCGACCGCCGGCGATTTCGACGCGGAACGTCAGGCGGGCCGGGGCGCGGATCGCGCCCAGCGGCACGGTGACCGATCCGACCGTCGTGACCTCGCCCTGCCGCGCCTGGTCCGCTTCCAGACGGCCCCGGGCGTGTACCTGCCCGCTGTCGTCATGGATCTGCCATTCGGCCATGCCCGCCTCGTCGCCCGCGCCGTAGTTGGCGATCTCCACCGTGGCGGTAAATGTCTCGTCCCTGGTCCAGACCCGCTTGGGCAGCCGCGCCAACGGCGTCACCGGCCCGCAGAAGGACCGGAAGGCGGCCGGCGTGGTCAGACCCTTGGATTCCCAGAGGGCGCTCAGGATGCCCACCGGCGACGTGCCCTGGCCCGGAAAGTCATGGAGGTCGAGCAACTGGAAACCGCTCAAGCCGCGTGTGCGCAGCGCCGACTCGATCTCCTCCTTGTAAAGCGCCAGCGCCAGCATCCCCGAGGCGCGGGTGAAGTCCCCGGCCCATTCGAGCAGCCCCTTTTCGCGCAGTTGCTCCCGGATGATCTCGTAGTTGAAGGCGCGCTGGGCGCCGTGATAGCGGCTGATCTCGCGCAGGTCGGGATAGACCGCCCACTGGCCCACCTCGTGCGTAATCAGCGGCCGGTCAAGCCCCTGCAGGCTGGGCTCGTAGTCGAACACCGTCTCAGGCGGACGGGTGTTGAACCGCGAACAGTCGATCACGGAGCCGCCGCCCCAGGCGATACCGCACAAGGGCTCCGCTCCGGACACCGGCCAGGCGCTGACGAAGAAATCGTCGATACGGCCCGGAGTCCAGGGTTGCGAGGTGGAGGTGTATAGATGCCGGGGATCGCGTTCGCGGGCGAACCGGACCTTGCGCGCCAGCACCTCCTGGTGACGGGCGATAAAATCCGGGAGCCAGTTGGCAAAAAGCTGTTCGTTGCCCATCGACAGCAACAGGAACGAGGGGTGGTTGCCGTAGCACTCGAGAATCCGCGCCAGTTCGGCTGAAAGGAAATCTTCCACCTCCGGGCTTTCGTCCTGGCTCGGGCAGCTTGTTCCGGGCAACTCCACCTGAAAGTAGATGCCCAGTTCGTCGGCGGCCACAAAGGCGGCCTCGGGCGGGCAACAGGTATGAAAACGCAGGAAGTTCAATCCGTAGGACTTGGCGGTGGACAGCACTTTCCGCCATGAGGGCACATCCACGGGCGGATGGCCGGTGAGCGGGAATATAAAGTCCTCCAGCGTTCCCCTGAGGAACAGCGTCCGCCCGTTGAGCAGCAGCCTCCGGCTCTCCGTGCCGACCGCGCGCATGCCGAACCGCACGCACCGGGCGTCGGCGCCGGCATCGCCGTCGAGTTCCACGCGCAGGTTGTAAAGATTGGGCGAGAACTCATCCCACGGCAGCAGGGGTTCGGTCGGCCGGAACCGCCGCTCGACGACCTGCTCCGCGTCGCCCATCAGGTCGACCGACCAGGAGTCCGTGCCGCCGCCGGACGCGGCGCCGTCCCCCGCCGGTTCACACGCAATGGCGAGTCGCACAACGCCCCGGGACCCGCGCGGGTTGGTCAGCCGGACCGCCACGCGGACCTCGGCCGCGGTGACATCAGGATAGGCTTGGACGGACAGGATATGGACCGGCGGCTTCGCCTGCAGTTCGAGGCGGCCGATGATCCCGTTCCAGTTGTGCGCCCAAATATGGTGCCCGCCGCAGTTGAGTTTGGCCCCGGCCTTGACGTCCGTGGTCAGATCATGATGGCGGTTCGTCTTGTCTGCGCCGATCTCGACACCGGTGCGGCGATTGGCGTTGTCGACGAGGATGGTCAGGCGGTGCCGGCCGGGCGCCAAGGCGTCCGTCAGGTCATAGACGTGCGGTGCCACCAGACTGTTGCGCGTCCCCTGGCAGACGTCGTCCACCCACACCACGGTCTCCCACTGGCAGCGTTCGAGCAATAGCGAAATGTGTTTGTCTCGCCAGGCCGCGGGAATCTCGACCTCGCGCTGGAACCAGACCGCGCCGACATAGGGATAAACCGGCGCGAAGCCCTGCAGGCTTCCCGAGCGGGCGGGCGGCACCCGCGCCAGCGTGTCCATGGTCGCCGGCAACGTCGCGGCATCGCCGGCAAACAGCTGGGTGAACCAGCCCTGCGCCACGCCGGCGCCATCATGGTCCACCCGGACCTGCCACTCCCCGGCCAGGGAGAACTGGTCGTCCTCGCCGCCACAGGTTGCGGATCCAATGTTTGAGAGCTTCAAGCCGTCCATGTTCGTCATCTTCCTTCCACGATCAGATCGTAGGCACCCGCCAGGTCCCAGAGGCTGTCCTGCAGGAAGATCTTCCGGGCGCCCTCGTCGTTCAGGAGCCATCGGTTAAGGGTATCCGAGTAAGGGGGTCGGTTAAGGGTGCGGCTAAGTGTACGATGAAGTGTGTCAGGCATGGGCGGCCACCTTGGAAAGCGCTGTTAGCATGGCCGCAATCCGGCGGAGCAATTCGCGCCCCGCTTCTGCTCGCGCCCCATCAGCGACGCCGCCGGCAGTGGCAAGATCGACCAGCGACGCCGACTGGATGGTGGCCTTGAAGGCGGTTTCGTAGAACGTCGCTTGATCGTGACCGCTAAAGCGACCATTGCCCTCGGCGATGTTGAGAACGATCGAGGTCGTCGACTTGTCGAGTTTCGTTCGCAGATCGGCGCTGCAGGAAGCCACAGACCAAAACGTTTCCAGCCAGGCGACAACCTGAAGGGCGGTTTGATAAACGTCCAGATCCTCATGATCGAACAATCGCCCCTGTCGCGTCCGGTAGCCCGCGTGGTCTTC
>VGWJ01000030.1 GCA_016873635.1 Lentisphaerota bacterium
ATAAGTGTCGACAAGCTCGGGGCTATGGCTCGGGCAGCCTTCGCCGCTTCGTCCGGCACTGGCGTGCCAGCCGAAGCGAAACGGCCCAGCCAAGAGGCTGGGCCGTTTGCGAAGGCTGGTAGCGGGGCTGGATTTGAACCAACGACCTTCAGGTTATGAGCGCCCTCAGAACGTTTTTCGCATCTTCTTGCCAACCGCCAACTTGCACTTAAGCCGCTCCTTCAGAACCCCTTACGGAATGCCGAGATTCACCAAGGCTGCCTTCAGGTACTTCTCGACGCACTGCTGAGCGTGGAAACACGTGGAGTCGTGATTCACATGCGTGCGGGCGCGATACTCCCGTAAGGCCGAGAAGTAGTCTCCCTCGGCCTTACTGATTCATTCCGTCAGTTCCTCGCTCATGAAGTGTCTTTCCCGTGCGCCAGACTGAAGTCAGAAACGTGTCGTTCACGGGAAGAAGCTACCAAAAGCCTTCTGAACCTTCAACCCTCGTCTGCGGGCTCCCCTCGCTCGCGTGTCCGATGAGCCATCGCCCGGTGAATGGAGTCCAGAACCTCGTCGAGACGCTTGCCGACGTCCTCTGCGAGGAAGCGCAACACGAAGTACCCGTTCTCCTGAAGCAGAACGTCCTTGCGTCGGTCGCGCCGGTAGGCGGCGGGATCATTCAGATGCTGGGCGCCATCAAGCTCAATCGCCACCCGTGTGTCAGCACAGAGCAGATCCACTTCCATGCACCCGTGCCCATCGAACGGGATCGGCAACTCGATATTGAGGCTGAACTTGGCGGCGGTTTCCGACAATGTCTCCAGTCGGCGATAGAGAAACGCCTCCGTCGCACTGCGCGCGCGATCCACGCCCCGAGTCTCGGGCTGGACCTGCCGAGTTGCCCAGACGAACAGATTGCCCAGATGCGCGTCGACGCCGTCGCGAATCAGTCGCTGAACGCTGGCGGCGTAGTCGCGTTTCCATTCCGGTTCGACCGGCAACGGGACTTCCGGCGGCCAGCCCGGGACGGCGCTGGCCGGCAGCAGAATCGAGTAGCCTATCGCTTCATACCCTTTGCACCGTCGGTCAAACATCCGTGCCAGCATCGGCACATTGATGTCCGCGTAGTCATAGATGCGCACTTCTTTCTTCGCGTCGTACAATCGATGCAATCGGCCCGCGTACTGGGCAATGGTCCCGCGCCAGGAAACTGGCAGCGTCAGGAACAGAGTATCCAGCCGGGCATCGTCAAATCCTTCGCCGATGTACTTGCCCGTTGCCAGGAGGACGCGGGCTTCACTCGCCGGAACCGTGGCCAACGCGCCAAGCGTGCTCCTCAGTTGCTTCTTTCCCATGCCGCCTCGGAGGATGAAGAGATGGGGCACGCGTGGCGCGAGGTCCTTTTCCAGCGTTTGCAGGTGTTCCGTTCGCTCCGTCAGCACCACCGGTGATCGGCCATCCCGGACGGCGTCCATGACGTCATCCACGATAAGTCGGTTGCGACTTTCGTCGGCGATGAGCGCATCGTAGAGTTCGCGGAACTGCACGCGGGCGTCCGGATTGGGGCTGTCCGTCTGTCGGAACGCCGTGGGGCGGACGAACACACTGTGCGAGAACGGCTGCTCGACCGCCTGCTGCCTGGCGTCCACGTGATGACGTACCGGGCCGCACTGCATGAAGATGATCGGGTGATGGCCGTCCTTTCGGGTGACCGTTGCGGATAAACCCAGGAAGTACCGCGCCTTTGCGCGGCGCGCAACTTGCTCGAAGCTGGGTGCCGGCAGGCGGTGACACTCGTCCACGATGAGATGTCCGTAGTTCCCGACGCAGTCGTTTACCACCCCTTTGCGAACGAGACTCTGGATCAGCGCCACATCCAGCAGGCCGCTGGGCTTCTTCCGGCCGCCGCCAATACGGCCAATGCTTTTGGCGGGAATCCCCAGGAATGTTGCCAGCCTCTCGACCCACTGCTCCATCAACTGCTCCCGGTGCACCAGGACCAGCGTGTTGACGCCGCGTTTCGCGATCATCCAAGCGGCTACGACGGTTTTGCCGAAGGCAGTCGTGGCGGCAAGCACGCCGTCATCGTGAGCGGCCAGAGCCTTGACGGCTGTCCGTTGCTCTGCCCGTAGCGCCCCCTGAAAGGTTGCTGCCAGTGGCGTTCCTGTGTGGCGCTCATCGCGGAGCGTGGATTCAATGCCCAGTTGTTCCAGTAGCGCCCGGACATCGTTGAGACAACCACGCGGAAGACTGATGTGGTGGGCATGATCTTCGGCGCACGAGATGACACGCGGTTCGCCGAAGGTCGGTCGTCGCATGGCCTGAGCCCGATAGAACCCGGGATTCTGGAAGGCCGCTAACCGGATCAAACGGTTTCGCAGGGCGGGCGGCAAGCCCTCCTTTGCAATGTAGATCTCGTTGCCGAAAACGAGATCCATGGATTGTGGCAGCGGCCCAGCAAGCAGAGGATCAGAGGGACGTCGCGATGGAGCCGCCGTCCAAGGAGCATCCGATGCCTCATCCCATGGCACCAGGCGGACGCCGACGACGTGTCCCCGCGCTGCCTCCGCGGATCGGACGATACGTTCGGCTTCTGCTCTCGCGATCTTCCGGACGGATGAAAGAAACGCCCACTGATCGGCATGCGGAGCCATCGAATCGTCAAGAAACACACTGTTCTCATGCTCGCGCGGTTGTTTCTGAAGCGGCACGGCGATCAGGTTGCCCAGTTGTCCCTTGGGGAGTGTGTCTTGATTGGGGAAGAATCGGTCGTAGGACCTTAATCCGATCTCGGGCCGCCGCTCCATGGTCTCCGTGAGGAGGTACGCGCCGAGCTTCCGCGCAAGAACGGCCGGTATGGCTTCCTCGAAGAACATCCAAAGGTGCGAGCCGTTGCCGGAGCGCGAGCGTTCAAGTGCGCATGGGATGCCCAATTGCCGACACGTTTCCTGTACCGCTGCCGCGTCGTCCCTCCAGCTTTCCCGGTCGAAATCCGCGGCGAGCAGGAAACACGTCTCATCCAGAAGCATGGGATACAAACCCATGACGAACTCGCGGCCGCTGGGATCGAAACCCGTCAGGTGTTGCCGGACGACTTCTTCCGTAACGGGCAGGAAGCGGCGGTTCGGACAATCCATGCATTTCACCGTCCGCCGGTCGCAGAGGCCGCGAACCCACTCATTCGCGCACACGGGGCTGTAGCCGGTCTTGCCGGTCCTCCGGTTCTCGAATCGTCGGGGGTAGACATCATCCCTCCCGCGAAACAGGGACCGGAACAGCGCGATCTTCGCCTCCGAGGGAGACTGGTGGGTGACCGCGTTCATGGGATCAACCGCTTGTGGAGAAAGGCCCGCCCCGAGCCGCTCTTCAGACAAGCCTCGAACTCCATGGCTTTCTGTTTATCGGGGAACGTACAGTGCCTCGCGATCTGCCAAGGACGGTAACGGGACGTGGCGGGAGTTGAGCCTTCGTTGTGACGGCGTAGGCGAGCGGGCATATCGACGGCGGAAAAGCCAATGTAGATCTGAGAGGGGTAAGACAGGCTGCGGAGGATGCATACGTGGAACATGAGACAGGAGCGTAACAGGTGGAGGACAGAGAAGAAAGCCCACCGTCGATGCTTCGTCCGGGCGTGTTTGCCCGCCTTCGCCAAGGCTTCGGCGGGCAGCCTACGCTCTTGCTTCATCTGGCACTGGCGTGCCAGCCGAAGCAAGCAGGCCGACCGGCTTTCGCCGGTCGGCCTGACGCGTAGGCTGGTAGCGGGGGTTGGATTTGAACCAACGACCTTCAGGTTATGAGCCTGACGAGCTACCGGGCTGCTCCACCCCGCAGTAGTGTTCGAATGTCGCGAGATTGGAGATCGCCTCCAAACTCGTCAACAAAAATAGCGCGTCGCGTGCCGGAGGTCAACCACCAAAAGAACCCTGGAAAGAAACCGCACGTCCGGCCCGATCAGCGCACCTCTTCCCACACGCCGCGCGCGTAGTCTTCGCCGTAGCTGCGCTTGTGAACCATCACGAGGCCGTCGGCCCCGTAGGCGTAGTTGTCCTGGCCGCTGCCGTCGGCCTGGTGGATCGAGACGCTGCCGGCGTCAGCCGCCAGCTTTTCGGCCGCTTCGCCGTCCGCCGCAAAGTATTCCACGCGGCACCCGCGGCGCTCCGCGGCCGCGACCAGCTTCTTCACGGATTCGCCCACGCGCGAAACCGGCGCGGGCCTGGCGACGGCGGCCCCGCCGCCGGCGGCGCCCGGCATCATGCAGCATCCGGACGCAAAGACCAGACAAACGATTACAGACGGCAGCAACACGAACGAGCGCATGGCTTGATCCCTTTCTGCCTTGTTTCCGCGTTGAAGGCGCCCGGCCGCGCAACGGGCGCGGCAGCGCCAAGTTCAGTATGCCTGCCGCGCTCGCCGCGTCAAACAGAATCCAGTTAGACCCCACCGCGACACCCCACCGGATTGATTTTGACAAAGACCCCCGGCGACCTACCATTGTCGCCAATTCCGCATTCTCCATCGGGGCGGAGGGCGGGACGAGGTTCGGAGACCATGCGCGCACAGACGCTCGATCGGCTTCCGCTGCTGCCGCGGCCGCGCCTCGTAAGAAGCGCCGACGGATGGTTCAGGCCGCCGGCTACCGGGCGCGGCGCGGCGGAGGACCGCGCCGGCGATGTGCCGTGCGACGTGCATGCCGACGCTCCCGGCTTCGCGGCCCAGGGCTATCGCCTGACAATCACGCCCGAACGCATCGGCCTCGAAGCGGGCGACAAGGCCGGCGCCTTCTACGGCCGCATGACCCTGCGGCAGCTCGCGCGCGTCGCCCCCGACGGCATTCCCTGCGGCGTCATCGAGGACCGGCCGGATATCCCCGTCCGCGGCGTGATGCTCGACATCAGCCGGGACAAGGTGCCTACCATGGACACGCTGTTCATGCTGGCCGGCATGCTCTCGGAATGGAAGGTCAACCACCTCCAGCTCTACATGGAGCACACCTTCGCGTACAGCAATCACCGCGACGCGTGGGCCGAGGCCAGCCCGCTGACCGCGGCGGAAGTCCGGGCCCTGGACGCCTACTGCCGCGAACGCTGCATCGAGCTGGCGCCCAACCAGAACTCGTTCGGCCATTTCGAGCGCTGGCTCAAGCATCCGCGCTACCGGCCGCTGGCCGAATGCCCCGACGGATTCCAGCGCCCGGACGGCTCGTGGCGGGCGCCCACAACCCTCGATCCGACCAACCCGGACTCGATCGCCCTGATCGCGGAGCTCTACGCGGAGCTGCTCTCAAACTTCACCAGCCGGCGTCTGCACATCGGCTGCGACGAAACCTGGGAGCTGGGCAAGGGCCGCAGCCGGCCGGCGGTGGAAGCGCTGGGCCTGGCCCGCGTCTATTTCGATTTTCTCGCGAAGATCAAGGAGCTGGTGGCCGCGCACGGCCGCACGGGCCTGTACTGGGGCGACATGGTGTGGAATCATTTCGCGGACAAGCTGGACCTGCCGGACCGCGAAATGCTCCACGTGGACTGGGGCTACTATCGCCGCTACCCCTACCGGGAACACGGCGCCAGGCTGGCCGGGTCCGGGATCCCCTTCTGGTTCGCGCCCGGCACTTCCACCTGGTGCACGCTCACCGGCTGCAACGAGGCCGGCATCGGCAGCAACCGCTCCGCCGCGCAGGCCGGACTGGAATGGGGCGCGGGCGGCATTCTGAACACCGACTGGGGCGACTTCGGCCACTGGCAGACGCTGCCGGTCAGCTTCATCGGCTTCGCCGCCGGCGCCGCCGTTGCCTGGAACGAGGGGGGCAATCCGGACGAGGCCATCCGCGCGGCGCTCGATCCGCACGTGTTCCGCGACGCGGCCGGCGCGATGGGCGCGGCCGCCTACGATCTTGCCGACACCTGGATGCGCGTCTCGGAAAACGCCACCGCGGCGAGCCGCCTTCACGAAATCCTGCAGCAGGGATTCGCTTTTGCGGCGCCTGCCAATGTGACCCCCGGCACTCTCTCCGCCGCCGAGGCGCACATCGAAGCGGCCATCGCCCGCATGCGCGACGCGCGGATGGAACGGCCGGACGCGGACCTGATCCGCGAAGAGTTCGCGCACAACGCGCGCATGGCGGCGACCGCCTGCCGCCTGGGCCGGCTGGTGCTCGCGAAGGACACCGGGGCCGCCGCGCGCGCGCGCCTGGCGCCGGATTTCGAGGCGATTGTCGCCGGGCATCGCCGCGTGTGGCTGGCGCGTAACCGGCCCGGCGGGCTCGCGGACAGCCTGCGCGTGCTGGAGACCAGGCTGGCGGAGTGCCGCACGCCCGGGTGACGAACCGTTTCCCGGCCGGCGGCGGATGCGGCGAATCCGGCCGGTCAGAGCAGCTCCACTTCGAAGGCCTCCGCGTATTCGCGGTCGAGGGCCAGCTCCCGCGCAACGGCCCGGTTGACCGCGAGGATGCGCTCGTCGAACCCGAGGCCGCGCGCGCGCAGGTTCCGACGCTGCTGCGAGTCGTGCAAGCGCAGCAGGGCGGCTTTCCAGTCGGCCTCTTCCCGCCCGAACGGCATGTAGAGATCCGTGCGCATTTCAATGGTCTTCGGGTCGCGGTTGAGAAGGGCGGCAACGGCCCGGCCCGATCGCGCGGCGCTCCGCCTGAAGAGCGCGTACACCGCGCGGTGCGCGCTGTTCGTGTCATTGCCGTGCGGAAGGAAGACGATGTCCGGCGCCTTGTCGCTCAGGAACGCCTCGATCGCCGACAGGTTCCCGGGAGTTTCGACAACCTGGTCGTCGGCGCCGTTGGCCAGCGCCAGGAATGTCAGGCGATCCGCGGGCAGCCCGAAGAACTCGGCGCTCCGGCGCTGTTCGCGCTCGCGCAGATCGGCCTTCTGCGCGGGCGTCAGGCCGGGACCGCAGGCGTCGTCAACGCCGCTGCCGGTGCGCGCGACGCCCACGTGAAGGGCGTGGCCGTTGTCCGAAAGGAAGCGCAGCGTGACGCCGACGGCGTCGAAGTCGTCCGGGTGCGGCGCCAGGACGAGCAGACGGAGGCCCGGCGGGAGCCCGAGATCGGGGATGGCGCGCGGTTTGCCGCGGGCACGGAGAAGCCTCTCGATCATGAAGGCAGTGTGCCGCGCCCGGGCCGGCAGGTCAACCCCGCGCTCCCGGCGCATCAAGTTGCACGCGACCGTTCGGATCTTGTGCGGGGGAGGCGACCGGCAGGATGCCGGTCCCGCGTGGCGCCGGCTCAGGTGAAGGGCGTTGCCCGGTGTGTTACACTATGCGCATGGAAATCACGGCGCTGCGGTACGGCGACAATTTCATCTACCTGCTCCAGGCCGGGCGGAGCGCGGCGGCCGTGGATCCCGGGGCCGCGCGACCCGTGGCGGAGGCGCTGTCCGCCGCGGGCCGGCGCCTGGAGCTGATTCTGCTGACGCACCAGCATGCCGATCACACCGGCGGGGTCGCGGAGCTGAAGCGCGCCCTGGGCTGCCGCGTGGCGGGCCCGCCCGGCGGCCGCCCGGCGGACACGGCCGTGCAGGGGGGCGAGACCCTCGCGTTCGCCGGCGTTTCCATAGAGGTCCTGTCAGTGCCGGGGCACACGGCGAACGACGTCGCGTTCCATGTGCCCGCGGAAAGCGCGGTCTTCACCGGCGACACGCTCTTCGCCGCCGGCTGCGGCCGCGTGTTGAGCGGACGCGCGGAGCTGATGTGGGACTCGCTGCGGCGCCTGGCGGCGCTGCCCGACGGCACGCGCGTTTTCGGCGGGCACGATTACACGCTGGAGAACCTGGAGTTCGCGGCGTTCATCGATCCCGCCAACGCCGCGGTGCGCGAGCGGCTCGGGGCCTTGCGCCGGCGCGCCGCCGAGGGGCGCGCGTTCGAGCCTTCGACCATTGCCGAGGAGCGCCGCACCAATCCCTTTCTGCGCTGCCGGGATGCCGCGGAATTCGCGCGGTTGCGCGCGCGCAAGGACGCGTGGTGAACCTGTATAGAGGGGTCTCAAACGCTGCTGCTGCTCACCGCGTAGGTGTCCGGCAGCTAGGAGTCAATAGCGGCCCGGGTGCGACCGGACGGCCGGCCCGAGCGCGGCGCTCAGCACGTCGATCGGGTTGCAGTCATCCGTCAGGATCCGGCCCTCCGTCCCGTATTCCGCTTCCAGCGCGGCGCAGCCGGCCTCGGCTTCCGCCGGCAGGCGCAGCGGCGCGCGCGACGCGAAGAACACGGCGTTCTCGCAGCGTTGCGAGGCATGCGCGCGGAACGCGCGGACGTGCGGGAACACGGATTTGAGCGTGGCCTGCACGGCCGCGAGCTGGCTCCCGCCCGGAAGCCCCATGGCGTTCATGGCCAGCACGCCGCCCGGCGTCAGCGCGCGCGAGGCCTCGCGGAAGAACTCCCGGGAGTGCATGTGGGCGGCGACCGAATCCACCGACGAAGGATCCACGACGATGAAGTCGTAGCCGCGGTCCTGCACGTGGTGGATCTCGTGCTGGTCCGTGATCACCAGCGCGATCCGGCTCAGCCCCGCGGCAACCGCGATTCTGTCCGGCGCGGCCTGCTTCGGCGCGTAGCGGGGCGGCCTGAGCCGGACGGGATCGTCCCGCACCGATTCGACGACCATCCGCACGTAGTCCGGCGCGCACACGTCGCCGCACTTCGCCGCCGGAGGAATTGCTTTCCCGCCGGGGCTTCTGCTAGGCTCGTCGCGCCATGAGCAAATCCACGGTGGCCGTTGTCAGGACCCGCGCCGCGACGGTGCTGGACGACATCCACCGCGCCATGCGTCTCGCCGGCTACCGCAGCGTCCTCCCGCGGGACCGCGACACGGCGCTGAAGATCAATATCTCCTGGCACTTCTTCTATCCCGCCTCGTCGACCACGCCCTGGCAGCTCGACGGCGTGATCCGCGCCCTGAAACGGGACGGCTACGACCCCGAACGCATCCACGCCTGCCACAACCGCACCGTGGTCATCGACGCCCGCCTGGGCGAGCGCGAGAACAAGCACCTCGACGTCGTGGCGAACCACCGCCTGCGCAACGTGCATCTCTACGAGCCCGGCCAGGAATGGATCGACGTGCGCGAAGCCGTGGGCGACCTGGCCGACAAGTTCATCTGCCTCAACAAGGTCTATCCCAGGGGCTTCATGATTCCGCGGCGCTTCGTCGGCGAGAACATCATCCATCTGCCGACCGTCAAGACCCACGTGTTCACCACGA
This sequence comes from Lentisphaerota bacterium, assembly GCA_016873635.1. Classification (GTDB taxonomy): domain Bacteria; phylum Verrucomicrobiota; class Kiritimatiellia; order UBA8416; family VGWJ01; genus VGWJ01. The sequence goes on from VGWJ01000030.1 coordinate 9,182, forward strand.
CCACCGGCGCCATGAAGAACGCTTTCGGCGGCCTGCTGAACGAACGGCGGCACTGGACGCACCCGGTGATTCACGAGACGCTCGTGGACCTGCTCATGATCCAGAAAAAGATCCATTCCGGCGTGTTCGCTGTCATGGACGGCACCTTCGCCGGCGACGGGCCCGGCCCGCGCTGCATGCTGCCGCACGTGAAGAACGTGTTGCTGGCCTCGGCCGACCAGGTGGCCATCGACGCGATAGCCGCGAAAATGATGGGGTTCGATCCGCTCGCCATCAAGTTCATCCGCCTGGCCCATGAGAAAGGGCTGGGCTGCGGCGATCCGCGCGAGATCGAGATCGCGGGCGACGGGGACGCGGCGGACGAGAACTGGCATTTCGCCGGCCCGTTCCGGAAGATGACCTTCGCCAGCCGCATGCAGCACAAGATCTACTGGGGGCCGCTGCGGCGGCCGCTGGAATGGTCGCTGCGCACGTTTCTGGCGCCCTGGGCCTACGCGGCCAGCGTGCTGTACCACGATGCGTTCTGGTATCCGACGCACCTGCGCATCGTGCGCGAGATCCTGCGCAGCGAGTGGGGGCGCCTGTTCAGCAACTGGGAGCGGCTGCGGATTCCCCCCGGCATCCTGGACGCGAAGGGCTGGGACGACGTCGGCGGCGCGCCGGCGGTTCTCAGGAAGCAGAGCCTCCGCCTCTTTGCGCGTTCACTGGGCATTCTGGGTTCGTCCCTGCGTGAGGCGCCCGAATTCGCCGCGCGGCGGAGGCGCCTGCAGGGCCGATAAGACAACGGCGGAGGGCCGCCGTTTCCAGCAACCGGGAGCGGGCCGTCCTCGGCCCGCCTGAGAAAAAGGAGATGGTATGACCGCGCAGGAGCTCAAGGCGGCGATCCGCGACGTTCCGGATTTCCCGAAGCCGGGGATTCTCTTCAAGGACATCACGCCCATCCTGGGCGACCCCGTGCTGTTCCGCGCGGCGGTGGGTCTTTTCGAAGCGCGCTGCCGCCTGCGCGAGGCCCAGAAGATCGCGGTCATTGACGCCCGCGGATTTCTTTTCGGCGCGGCGGTGGCCGACCGCCTCGGGCTGGGCCTGGCGCCCGTACGAAAGAAAGGCAAGCTGCCCTACAAGACCTTCGAGGCCTCGTACGATCTTGAATACGGTTCCGCCACGCTGACCGTGCACCAGGACGCGTTCAAGCCCGGCGAGCGCGTGATCCTGGTGGACGACCTGCTGGCCACGGGCGGCACCGCCGCCGCGTCGGCCGCCCTGATCGAACGCGCCGGGGGCAAGGTCGTCGAGATCGCGTTCCTGGTCGAGCTGACTTTTCTCAACGGGCGCGAGAAGCTCAAGGGCTACGACGTCTTCGCGCCGATCGTGTTCTGACGTCCCGCCGTCCGGTCCTTCGAGAGCCACCGTCCCGTCATGGGGTCATACCAGCGCATGAACCCATTACGCGCTTCCGGAAAAACGCCGGAAGACGGGGTTGCGTCGAGTGCTGTCCAGGTCGCGAGCATGGCGGAGGAGGTGGTGAAGAATAAGGAACGGCGAAAAGCCTTACTCCGGAGATAGACGAAGTGTACGACGAAGCTCGGGGCACAGTGTCTTCATGATGCCAACGGCCTTCTTCGCATCGTCTGCTGTGGCAGACTCGCCGGGATAGCGGAACAGCACGGCATATTGTGAAAGCCACTCTACATCGTCATGCCACGCCGCCCACAGTGCATGGCGCTTCTGGCATGCCTCCAACAGGGGCAACAGATCGTGGGTCCTCGGGAATGGGATACCATGATCGACGAGGACCGCCTTCAGGTACTTCTCGACGGACTGCTGCGCGTGAAAACACGCCGCATCGTGATTCACGTGCTTGCGGGCGCGGTACTCCCGCATGGCGGAAAAGTAGTCCGCCTCGGCCTTGCTGATCCATTCGCTAAGCTCGTCGCTCATAGAGCGTCTTTCCAGTACGCCATATGGAGGTCAGAAATGTGTCGTTCTGCCGGAGACGCCGCTGCAGGCCATCCGGCGTCCGCACGACCAAATCCAGCGGGAATCTTCTCGGGATGGTGCGCCTGATTTCAAAGGCCTGCTCCACGTCGCGTCCTTCGTGTGGCATGACCACCAGCAAGTCAACGTCGCTGTCTTTCGCAGGATTCCCCTCAGCGTAGGATCCGAACAAGACGACGCGATCGGGGTTGAACCTTTGCCCAATAGCTTCGGCGTACTGACGTATGTGCTTGATGCTGATCACGGGAGGAAGCTACCACACCCATGCCGCGCCTTCAATCTTCGTGTGTACGCTGCTGTGCATGTAGCCGACCGGCAAGGCTGCGGAGGGCCGTTTGTTCTCGAATGCGACATACTGGTTCAGGCCGCCCGAGATCCCGATGGGGTCGTTGGAGAGCCACCTGCCCGTGACCGGGTCGTACCAGCGGGCGCGGTACTACTTCTCCAGCGCGGCCTGCGCCGCGGCCAGGCGGGCAATGGGCACGCGGAAGGGCGAGCAGCTCACGTAGTCCATGCCGACTTTGTGGCAGAACCGCACGCTGTCCGGGTCGCCGCCGTGTTCCCCGCAGATTCCGACCTTCAGGCCCGGGCGCGTCTTGCGGCCGCGCTGGATGCCCAGCCGGATCAGTTCGCCCACGCCGTCCTGGTCGATGGTCTGGAAGGGGTCCGCCGGCAGCAGCTTCGCTTCCAGATACTCCGGCAGGAAGCCGCCGATGTCGTCGCGGCTGAACCCGAAGGACATCTGCGTCAGGTCGTTGGTTCCGAAGCTGAAGAATTCCGCCGTGCCGGCCATGTGTTCGGCCCGCAGCGCCGCCCGCGGGCTTTCGATCATCGTCCCGTACATGTACGGTATCTTCTTCACGCCCAGCTTGGCGCAGGTCTCCGCGTACACGCGTTCCACGACCACCTTCTGCTGGTTGAGCTCCTCGACCGTGCAGGTCACGGGGATCATGATCTCGGGCTGCGCCTTGCGGCCGGCCTTGATCATTTCGCCCGCGGCTTCCAGGATCGCGCGCGCCTGCATTTCCGTGATCTCGGGATACGTGATCCCGAGGCGCACGCCCCGGTGGCCCAGCATGGGATTGTTCTCGCGAAGGCTTTCCGCGCGCTTGCGCAGCTCGATCATGTCCACGCCGAGCTCCTCGGCCAGCGCCGCGAGGCGCGATTCGTCGTGCGGCACGAACTCGTGCAGCGGCGGATCGAGCAGGCGGATGGTCACGGGGCGGCCGGCCATCACGTCCAGCGTGGCGCTGACGTCGCTCTTGACGAACGCGAACAGCTCGTCCAGCGCCTTGCGCCGCTCGGTCAGGGTCTTGCTCATGATCATCTTGCGCAGCAGGAACAGCGGCTTGTCGCTGCCTTCGCCGTAAAACATGTGCTCGGTGCGGAACAGGCCGATGCCTTCCGCGCCGAACTTCACGGCCTGCGCCGCGTCGCGGGGCGTCTCCGCGTTGGTCCGGATGCGCAGCACCCGCACCTTGTCCACGAGCTTCATCAGCTCGCCGTAGGACTTGTTGTGCTCCAGGTCCACGTCAACCAGCGGCAGGCTGCCCTCGTAAACCAGCCCCTTGGTCCCGTTCAGGCTGATCCACTCCCCTTCCCTGACCGTCGCGCCGCGCCGGGTCTTGAAGGACTTGCCGTCGTCCGCGATTTCGATTTCGGCGCAGCCCACGATGCAGCACTTGCCCCAGCCGCGCGCCACGAGCGCCGCGTGCGAGGTCATGCCGCCCTTGCTGGTGAGAATCGCCTGAGCCTTGTGCATGCCGTCGACGTCCTCCGGCGACGTCTCCTCGCGCACGAGGATGGCCTTCTCGCCGCGCGCCGCCCAGGCCACGGCCTCCGCGGAGCTGAACACCGCGCGGCCCCTGGCGCCGCCCGGCCCCGCGGGCAGGCCCTTGGCGATGGGCTGCGCGGCCTGCTCGGCTTTCGGATCGAGCATGGGCAGCAGGAGTTCGACAAGCTGGTTCGGCGCCACGCGCATGACGGCCGTGCGCGCGTCGATCAGTTTTTCCCTGTACATGTCCACGGCGATGCGCACGGCGGCCATGCCGTTGCGCTTGCCCACGCGGCACTGCAGCATGTACAGCTTGCCCTTCTCGATCGTAAACTCGATGTCCTGCATGTCCCTGTAGTGCTTCTCCAGCCGCCGCTGGATGGCGTCCAGCTGCCGGTACAGGTCGGGCATCAGGCGCTCGAGCGTGGGCAAATGTTCGCTCTGCGCGTTCTTCGAGGCGTCGTTGATCGGCGCCGGCGTGCGGATGCCCGCGACCACGTCTTCGCCCTGGGCGTTGACGAGGTACTCGCCGTAGAACCGGTTCTCGCCGTTGCCGGGATCGCGCGTGAACGCCACGCCGGTGGCGCAGTCGTCGCCCATGTTGCCGAACACCATGGCCTGCACGTTCACCGCGGTTCCCCACTCGTGGGGGATCTTCTCGATGCGGCGGTACTCGACGGCGCGCTTGCCGTTCCAGCTCGCGAAGACCGCCCCGATGCCCCCCCAGAGCTGCGCGCGCGCGTCGTCCGGAAACGCGCTGCCCAGCACCTCCTTCACCGTGGCCTTGAAGCGGGCCACCAGCGCCTTGAGGTCCTCGGCCGTCAACTGCGTGTCGTTCTCGTAGCCCTTGGCCTTCTTGACCGCGCCGAGCTGCTCGTCGAGGATCTTGCGGATGCCCTTCCCGCCCCCGGGCTCGATGCCGGCGGCCTTTTCCATCACCACGTCGGAATACATCATGATCAGCCGGCGGTAGGCGTCGTAAACGAAGCGCTCGTTGCCGGTCCGGGCGATCATGCCCGGGATCGTCTCTTCGGTGAGGCCCACGTTCAGCACGGTTTCCATCATGCCCGGCATGGAGCGCCGCGCGCCCGAGCGCACGGAAACCAGCAGCGGGTTGCGCGCGTCGCCGAACCCGCGGCCGAGGGTCTTTTCCATCCTGGCCAGGGCCGCGTTGACCTCGCTCTTGAGCTCGCGCGGATATTTCCGGCCGTGTTCGTAGTAGTGCGTGCAGACGGCCGTGGTGATGGTGAAGCCCGGCGGCACGGGCAGACGCAGATCGCGGTGGCCGGCCATCTCGGCCAGGTTCGCGCCCTTGCCTCCCAGGAGATTCTTCATCTCGGCGCGGCCTTCGGCCTTTCCGTTTCCAAAGAAATAGACGTGTTTCGTTTTCTCCCTGGGTGCCATGTTTGCGTCCTTCCGCTGTCTTTGTTCCCTGCACACGTGAATCATCGAACGTAGCACTCTAACAGCCCTTGCCGCGAAGTCAAGTCGCCGGGCTGTCAAACGCCCGCCGGATCGGCTGGACTTTGCGCCCGCATTGTGGCAAACAGGAGCGCTTTACGCGTAAACCGACAATGGAAAGGGACCGCCCCATGAGCGCGCCGATTGCGCATGACGATCTTGTTCTCGCCGCCAACACCATCCGCGGCCTGGCCATGGACGGCGTCGAGAAAGCCGCTTCCGGTCACCCCGGCATGCCCATGGGCATGGCCGACGTCGCCGCCCTGCTTTTTTTGCGCCACATCAGGTGCGCTTCCACCGACCCCGAATGGCCCGACCGCGACCGCTTCGTGCTTTCCGCCGGGCACGGCTCCATGCTGCTGTACAGCCTTCTCCACCTCTCCGGCTACGACATCGCGCTCGACGATCTCGCCGCCTTCCGCCAGTGGGACAGCAAGACGCCCGGCCACCCGGAAGCGGACCACGCCCGCGGCATCGAAACCACCACCGGCCCGCTCGGCCAGGGCTGCGGCAACGCCGTGGGCATGGCCGTCGCCGAGCGCATGCTTGCCGCGCGCTTCAATACGGGGACCTTCGCCCCCGTGGACCATCACACCTATGTTCTCTGCGGCGACGGCGACCTGATGGAAGGCGTCAGCCACGAGGCGTTCTCCCTGGCCGGCCACCTGGCCCTGAACAAGCTGATCGTCTTCTACGACAGCAACCGCATCACCATCGAAGGCTCCACCGACCTGGCTTACAGCGACGACGTGCGCCGCCGCTTCCAGGGTTACCGCTGGAACGTGCTCGACATTGACGCGCACCACTACGATCAGATCGAGAAAGCCGTTCGCAAGGCCAGGCGCGCGAAGAATGCGCCCACCATCATCATCTGCCGCTCCCACATCGCCCACGGCAGCCCCAACAAGCACGACACCGCCGCCGCCCACGGCGAGCCGCTGGGCGCGGACGAAGTCCGGGCCGCCAAGCGCAACCTGGGCCTGCCCGAAGACGGGCTCTTCCACGTCCCCGAGCGGGTCCGCGCGCTTTTCGCCGCGTCCGCCGCCGCCAACGCCCGGCGCGCGGCCCGCTGGCGGCGCCAGTTCAAGCGCTACGCCGCGGCCCACCCGGACAAGGCCGCCGCCTGGGACGCCTTCTTCGGCGACCTCATCCCCGAAGACCTGCCGCGGCGTCTGCCCGCGTTCGAACCCGGCAGCGCCGTGGCCACGCGCGCCGCGTCCGGCAAGATCATCCAGGCGCTCGCCGCGGCCGTGCCGCAGCTCGCGGGCGGCGCCGCCGACCTCGCGCCCAGCACCAAGACCCTGATCTCCGGCAGCCCCGGCATCGCCGCCGGCGCCTTTGCCGGACGCAACTTCCACTTCGGCGTGCGCGAGCACGGCATGGCCGCGGTCCTCAACGGCATCGCCCTGCACGGCGGCCTGCGCGTGTTCGGGTCCACGTTCTTCGTGTTCCTCGATTACTGCCGCCCTTCCGTGCGCCTTGCCGCGCTGATGAAACTGCCCGTGATCTATGTCTTCACCCACGACAGCTTTTGCGTGGGCGAGGACGGCCCCACGCACCAGCCCGTGGAACACCTCGCCAGCCTGCGCTGCATGCCGAACGTCACCGTCATACGCCCGGCCGACGCCAACGAGACCGCCGCCGCCTGGGTCGCCGCGCTGCGCAACAAGAGCGGGCCCACCGCGCTCGCGCTCACGCGCCAGAACCTCACCGTCATCGACCGCGCCGCGCACGCCTCCGCCGACAACCTCGCGCGCGGCGCGTACACCCTCTGGCAGAGCGGCCCGGGCACGCCGGACCTGATCCTGATCGGGTCCGGGTCGGAGCTGGAAATCGCACTCAAGGCCGGCAAGGCGCTGGCCGCCGAAACCAACGTGCGCGTGGTGAGCATGCCGTCCTGGGAACTCTTCGAGCGGCAGGAGGCCGCCTATCGCGCCGCCGTGCTGCCCCCCCAGTGCACCCGCCGGGTCGCCGTCGAAGCGGGCGCGCCGATGGGGTGGAACGCCTATGCCGGCGAGGCGGGGCGCGTGATCGCCATGCGCCGCTTCGGCGCCTCCGCGCCCTACAAAACGCTCTCGGAGAAGTTCGGATTCACCGCCAACGCCGTGATCGCCGCCGCGCGCGAACTGCTCCGGACCTGAGATCGGGGAACGCAACCTATGGCCACGTTCGTCATCCAGGGCGGCAAACGTCTCTCCGGACGCCATCGCTCGCCCGGCAACAAGAACGCCGCCCTGCCCATGCTCGCGGCAGCCGTCCTGACCGACGAGCCCGTCCGCCTGCGCAACGTGCCGCTGATCGAGGACGTGCGCACCATGCTCGCCATCCTGGAGGACATCGGCGTGCAGGTTGCCGTGCGGGGCCATTCCGTCACGCTCCGCGCCGGGGGCCTGCGCAAACGGCGCCTCGACGGCCGCCTCTGCCGCATGGTCCGCTCCTCGGTGCTCTTTGCCGGCCCCCTCGCCGCCCGGCACGGGCGGGCCGCGATCACGCGACCCGGCGGCGACGGCATCGGCCGCCGCGGCCTGGACGCCCACTTCGCCATGCTCGCCGGGCTGGGAATCCGCGTCCGGGCCGGCGGCGACCAGTTCGTGTTCCGCCGCGAGAAACTCCGCGGCGCGCGTCTGCTTCTCGACGAAGCCAGCGTCACCGCCACCGAGAACGCCGTCATGGCCGCCTGCCTCGCCGAGGGCGAAACCACGCTCTTCAACGCCGCCTGCGAGCCGCATGTCCAGGACCTCTGCCACATGCTCAACAAGATGGGCGCGCATATCCGGGGCGTCGGCACGAATTACCTGCGCATCCACGGCGTCCCCCGCCTGGGAGGCGTCAGCCACACGGTCTCTTCCGACTACACCGATACGTTCAGCTTCGCGGCCGCGGCCGCGCTGACGGGCGGCGAACTCACGGTTGACGCCGTCGCCGCGGAACAGTGCGACGTCGTCTGCCGGCCGTTCCGCAAGCTGGGCGTGAAGTGGTCGCTGGCCGAGGGACGCCTCGTCCTGCCGGGCGACCAGGCCCTGCGCGTGAGGAACGATTTCGGCGCCGCGATACCGCGCATTGAGGATGGTCCCTGGCCGTCCCTGCCTTCGGACCTGATGAGCGTGAGCCTGGTGCTGGCGACGCAGGCCAAGGGCACGGTGCTGTTTTTCGAAAAGATGTTCGAAAGCCGGATGTACTTCGTGGACCGGCTGATTCAAATGGGCGCGCGCATCGTGCAGTGCGACCCGCACCGCGTCATCGTCTCGGGCCCCGCCCGGCTGCACGGGCTTTCAATGTCCAGCCCCGACATCCGCGCGGGCATGGCCCTCTTGCTGGCCGCGCTCTGCGCCAGGGGTGAAAGCCGCATCGCCAACGCCGAAAGCATCGACCGCGGCTACGAGCGCGTGGAGCAGCGCCTGCGCGGTCTCGGCGCGGATATCGTAAGGGTGGAGTAGGCCGCAAGGGCCATCCGCGGGCGCGGCGCGCGGTTTCTGCGCCCGCTCACTCCGCGTCATGCGGCTTCCGCGCCGCGCCCCGGGCAGGCCGGCTCATTCGCCGCCGCCGGGTGGCCGCGGCCCTTCCGGTCGCTCCGCCTCCGGCCCGGGAGGTCTTCCCGGCCACGGCCGCCGACGTTCCATGCGGTCGCTTCGCGGCCGGTCCGGTTCGCGTTCCCCGGCCATGCGCGCCTGCCAGCGGCGATGCATCACTTCTCTGGCCTTTTCGATCTGTTCCGGCTTCAGGGTCTTCTTGACCAGAAGCAGACGCCGTATCCCGAGGCGCGCCATTTCGGTCCGCAAGCCGCCCGTCTTGTCGACAACGGCCATCAGCGCTTTCTCGTCGACCTCGGGCTGCGTCAGAAGCCGGGCCTGCTCCATCCCCGCCTTTTCGAGTTCCGCCCGCAGATCGACCATCTTCACGCGCAGCTTGTACAGTTCGTCGCGCAGCAGCGTCCGCTGCTCCTCGCTCAGGCCGATTTCGGCGGCCAACGCTTCGTTTTCCAGGACGTGCTGAACAAACGTCTCCAGCGGGGCGCCCTCGGGCTCCCCGCCCGGGCGCGCAATCCGCCGCCCCGCGTGCTCTCTTGCCTCGCCGCCTTCACCCGGCTGCGCCCAGGAACAGGCCGCCGCAAGCGCCAGCGCCATGCCCGCATACCATGCCGTCTTCATCAGCCACCTCCCTCTTTTCATGCCCTTACAACGGCGAACGCGACCGTTTATTGCCGCGGTTCGCGCGGTTCGCCGGGGGGCGTGAGGCTAGATCTCCAGCTTCTTCTCGCACGGCGCCAGGTAACGCCACCCCGACCGCGTGACCAGGACCGTGTCCTCGATGCGCACTCCGCCGATCTCCGGGTAGTACAGCCCGGGCTCCACGGTCACCACGTTTCCCGCCTCCAGGCGGTCGTCGCCCCGCGACAGCGAGGGCCGCTCGTGAATGGACAGGCCCACGCCGTGCCCTGTGCCGTGGATGAACCCGCGCGCTTCGTCGCCCTCCGTCACGGTCTCGAACCCCCGCCGCGCCAGCTCCCTTGCCGCGCGCCGGTGCACCGCTTCACAGCGCGCCCCCGGACGGATCGCCCCCAGCGCCGCCGCCTGCGCGGCGCGCACGGCCTGGTACATGTGCCGCAGACGCGGCGCCGCCCTGCCGCGCACCACGGTCCGCGTAAGGTCGCCCCAGTACTCGTGCTCCATGTGCTGCGGAAAGATATCGATCACGATCGGCGCGTGGGCGCGCAGGGGGCCCTCCCCGCGCGCATGCGGATCGGCCGAGGCCGCGCCGCACGAGACGATTGTCTCCTTGCAGAAGCAATTGTGCGCCAGCAGGATATCCGTGATCGTCTGCCGTACCGCCTCCGCCGTAAGCCGCGCGCCGCCCGCGCGCAGGCAGCCCCCCGCGTCGATGCGGCAGGCCGCCAGGAGGGCATGTGCCCCGCGCATCGCGATCACCGCGGCCTGCTGGGCTTCCGTGATGCGCAGGATCTCCTCCGGCGATTTCACGGCCCGCTCCGGCAGCGGCGCGCTCCGCCCCACCACAACGCGCACGCCGCGCTTCTCCAGCTCCCGCGCCGCCGCCAGGGGAAAGTCTCCGGGCACGTGAACCCGCCTGGCGCGCGCGCGGCGCGCCACGCCTGCCGCCCATTGCGCCATCCGGTTGCGCAAGCGGCCGCGCGGAATTCCAAGCATGCCCGGCGTCAGCACGGAGGTCGCCCGCCGCGCGCGGCGCGACGCCGCTTCGCGCGCCCGCCGCGCCTCCATGTTGGGCACGACCAGAAACTGTTCGCGGGCGCCCATGAGCAGCACGACCGGATCGGCCGTCACGAAACCGGTCGCGTAACGGATGTCCGGGCAGTGCGCGGTGTCTCCCGCCAGAAGAATCCAGCCTGTTGCCCTGCGTGAAGTTCTCATCTCCGGCACGCCGCTGCGTCTGGCGAACGGTAGACATCGTGTTGATAAACTGTAAATATGTTTTTTGTCTTTTTCCTTGTCTTGAAAACGCGCTTGTTGTCCACTGTGCCCGCAGTCGCGCGGAGTAGTCGCCGCTGCAATCGAGGGTCTGCCATCCAGCTTCCGCGGGAGACGGTCAGGTGAGCGAAAAGGATGTTCGCGTTCTGTGGAATAGCGCCTGCGCGCACCTGAGGGAGGTCCTCCGTGCGGACGTCTACTCGCGCTGGATCGAGGTCATCACGCCGGTGGACATCACCGACGATGCGCTGACCCTCGAGGTGGACAACGACTTCTACCACTCCTGGCTGGAAGAGAACTACCTCTCGCTGATCAAGCAGGCCGTGGCCGCGGTGGCCGACTTCGAGCCGCAGATCCGCTTCTCCGTCCGGCCCAGCCCGGCCCGCCCGCCGGGACCGGCCCAGCCCGCGCCGCGGCGCCCGACGCGGGAACGCCCCTCGCGCCTCTCAACGCCGCCGCCGGCGCTGAACCCGAAGTTCACCTTCGACTCGTTCATCGTGGGCCCCTCGAACACCTTTACGCACGCCGCGGCCCTCGCCGTGGCCCAGGCCCCCGCCCGGGCCTATAACCCGCTGTTCATCTACGGCGACGTGGGCCTCGGGAAGACCCACATCATGCAGGCCGTCGGGCACCACGTGCTCAACAGCTGCCGCGCCAGCGTCTGCTACCTCTCCTCCGAAGCGTTTACCAACGAGTATATCGACGCCCTGCAGAACCGGAACCTCGTGCAGTTCCGCAAGAAGTACCGCAACACGGACCTCCTGCTGATCGACGACATCCACTTCCTGGCCGGCAAGGAGCGCCTCCAGGAGGAGTTCTTCCACACGTTCAACGCTCTTTTCGACGCCCACAAACAGATCGTCATGACCAGCGACCGGCCCGCCAGCGAAATCGCGCGCCTGGAGCAGCGCCTGGTGTCGCGGTTCGAATGGGGGCTGGTCACCGAGCTCGAACCGCCGGACCTGGAAACGCGCATCGCCATTCTGCGCTACAAGCAGGAAGGATCCGGCATGGTCCTTCCCGACGAGATCATCCAGTTCATCGCCCAGAACGTGCGCTCGAACATCCGCCGGCTGGAGGGCGCCTTCGTCCGCACCGTTTCCTACGCGTCGCTCACCGGCCGTCCCGTCACCCTGGACACCGTGCGCTACCTGCTGCGGGACATGCTGGACCAGGAGCAGCAGGAAGAGGTCACCTTCGACCGCATCCAGCGCGCCGTGGCCGAGCACTACGACGTGCGCCTGTCGGACATGACCAGCAAGCGGCGCCCGCGGACGATCGCCGTTCCGCGCCAGATCGCGATGTACCTGTGCCGGCGCATGACGCGCTCTTCCCTTCCTGACATCGCCAACGCCTTCGGCAAAACCCATGCCACCGTCCTGCACGCCTGCCGCAGCGTCGATAACCGCATGGACGTCGAGCCCCGTCTGCGCCAGGATATTCTTCAGATCTCCCAGCGTCTGGGGCGTCCCCTGTCTGTTGAAAGACTTGTCGGCAACCTTTCGGAAAAGTGTGACCAATGACGTTTGCGCACAGCCGCCGCTTTTTCCTGCCTTCTTTTTCACAGTCGCGTCAACAGGCCGCGGCCCCGGCAGGCGCATCTCCGCTCGCGTTGTTCACGCTTCCGTCGGACATACGGATACGGTTATTCCTTTTTCATAGAGACACACTAATCTCCGAGACAGCATGTTGACCGATTACAGAAGACACCGGAGGCGCACATGAAATTCAAAATTGCCAAGAACGTACTGTTCGCCGCCCTGCAAAGGGTTCAGAACGTCGTCGCGGCGCGGACAACCCTGCCCATTCTCTCCAACGTTCTGCTGAATGCCGAGAAAGGCCGGATCAGTCTGTGCACGACGGATCTCGAAGTCAGCGTCAAGTGCAGCGCGGAGGCAAGCGTGCAGAAACAGGGCGCCACAACGCTGCCGGCGCGGCGCCTGGCAAGCATCGTGCGTGAACTGCCGGACAAGCCGATCGCGATCGAAGTCGACGACAAGAACATAGCCACCCTGGAATGCAACTCGTCCTATTTTAAAATCATCGGCATGTCGGAGGACGAGTTTCCGCCCATGTCCATGCCGGAGGGGCAGTACACGTACGCGCTGGACCAGGGCAGGCTGAAGGATATGCTCGGGAAGACCGTTTATGCGGCGTCAACCGATGAAACCAGGCACGTGTTGAACGGCGCCCTCCTCAACTTCAAGGGCAACAAACTTTCCGTGGTGGCCACCGACGGCCGCCGGCTGGCCCTCGTGGAGCACGAGATGGAGGTCCCCAGAGAAGCGGAGACCGAGGTGGTGCTCCCGACGAAGGCCCTGGCGGAGCTGATGCATACGCTTTCGGAACAGGGGACGGTCAAGGTGCGGAGCGACGGCAACAAGATTGCGTTTGAATTCGACGACGTAATCGTCACGTCGAAGGTGATCGAGGGAACCTACCCGAACTACCGGCAGGTGATCCCCGGGCCGGCGGAGCAGCGCGTGACGGTCGAGCGGGAGACGCTGCTTGCGGCCCTGAAGCGCGTTTCGCTTGTTACCACGGACAAGGCCAACGCGGCGCGGCTGACGTTCACAAACAACTCGATCGTCGTCTCCACGACGTCGCCGGACGTGGGCGAAGCCCGCGAAACGGTTCCGGTGAAGTACACGGGCAAGGACATCACCGTGGCCTTCAATCCGGAATACGTCATGGACCCCCTGCGCACCCTGACTTGCGACGAGATCTACATCGAGATCACCGACGACCTCAGCCCCGGGGTCATCAAGTGCGAAACCCCGTTCCTGTACGTGCTCATGCCGATGCGGGTGACGTAGGGGCGTATTGCGCGGCGGGGACGGCATCCCGTTGACGGCCGGGCGTTGGTTGCCGCCCCGCGGCGCTATTGATTGGCGATGCGACGCCCGCCGCCCGGCGCCTCCGGCGCGACCCGCATACGTTCGCGCGGAACGACCCGGAAGAGGAAACCGCCGATCTCCACGGGAGCGCCGTTGGTAAGCTGGAACGGCCCGTAGGTGCGCCCCGTGCTGTCCGAGAGCATACGGAAGGATCCGTCCGGCAGCCAGTCGACGGTCAGCGAGGCGCGTCCGACCCTGACGATCGCGGGCCGGCCCTGCGACAGCGTTCCGTACTCCGCGCCCGAACGCGTGTAGCGCAGGCGGAACTCCGGCTCGACGCCTCCCGTGCGGGGTTGCGCGAAGAGCATGAGCTGCGCCTTGGCGTGCAGCGACGCCAGCCAGTAGTCCTGGAGGGTGTCAACCTTGTCCGCCGCGGATACGTCGCGGGCGAACTCCGCCGAGCAGAAGTACAGGATCGATTCCACGCAGGGAATGCCCTCCCGCTGGCAGTCCCGGATAGCCCGCAAGGCGTTGCCGCGGGCGGTCTTGAGCATGCCCGGCAGCGCTCCGCTTCGCGTGTACGCCGCCTTGCCGTCGCCCAGGAAGGCCACGCCCAGTTCGCTCCAGCGGACGATCGAAGCGGCGAAATCCGCGAGGGCCTCGATGTACAGCTGGATGGCCGCCGCGGCCAGGCAGGGGTCGTGCGTTCCCGCCGCCGCCGCGTCGCGCACGCGGCGGTGCAGCGTCTCCAGATAAGGAAGGGCGTATACGGCGGTCATGCAGTCGTGGTCGTGGCGGCGGATCAAGCCCCAGATCGTATCGAGCGGCGTCTCGCGTTCGTGCGCGAGGTTGGGCACCGTTTCTTCGCGGAAGCTGTTGTCGGCCGCGAGCAGCGCGGAATAGAAGAGGTTCTCGATTTCGGCGTGGGAAGGTTGAACGGTCAGGTCCGCGTCCCGCACCAGCGCGTCGAGCGCCAGGACATGCCGGACGGCCTGCTCGGCCTCCAGGTACGACATGTTCGCGCGCAGGAGCATGGCGCCGCCGCCGCCCGCCGGGTCTTCGGTCGCGGAATCATCCGGCGGGCCGTCCGGGAGGGCCGCGGCGGCGGACGCCTGGAACATCGCGGCATAGGCGTCGGCAGCGGGCCTCCGGCCGACGCGGCTGGCAAACTGGCTGCCCGCCAGGGACAGCCCCTCGGCGCGCAGGCGCGCGTACATGGAGGGGAAATCCGGCACGGCGGCGAAGAGGCGCGCCGCTTCCTCGCCGCAGCGGGCAGGCGCCTCTTCCGCGGAGATGGTGCGGAGAAACCGTTGCGTGCGTTCCCAGGCAAGCAGGGAGCGCTCGGCGGAACACATGCCCGCCGCCGCCGGATAGAGGTAGCCGGCGGCGAAGGACGAATGCGCGTCGGCGAGCGCGCGCGCGGTGCGGCGTCCGATTGCCGACATCCAGAAGGAGCGCCACTGCTCCATATCCAGCTGCGCGTTGGCGCCCTTGAATTCCTGGCGATGCCGCTCGTACTGCTCGATCAGGTGTTCGCGCAGTTCCGGGGGAAGCGGGAGTTCCTCGGGCAGGTTCTCCCTGACGGTTTCCCTTCCGTGGACTTCCCGGTAGGCGCTGCCGATGTCGGTCACGGGGACGTAGCGGATGCCGCGACGGCGGGCCAAGCGGAAGAGGTCAACGGGCCTGCCGGTGGCGGACTCTTTTTCGAACTCCAGGCCGGAGGGCCCCAGGAAGCGCTTCTTGCCGGCGCGGGCGGCGGCCTCGATCTTCTGGGGCAGGTTGGCGACGCGTCCCACGGTACCGTCGGGGAGAATGCTGCCCGTGAACGCAAAATCGTCGGGCATGGCGCGGCCGTCCAGGGCGCTCATGATCGCTAGGCAGAACATGCCGCCGGCGCTGGGCCCGTCCATGCGTCCGTCGAGGCTGAAGGTCAGGGTCACGCCGGCGAGCGAGTCGTTGGCTTCCAGCGCGGCGATGACCGCGGCCAGCCACGCCGAGGCGCGCAGGGACGGCCCGGCGCCCGAGGGTGTGTCCTCGACCACCGACACGCGCAGCGGCTGATCCGTCCGGTTCGTGCGGCTGCAGGCGAAGGACACGCGCTGCAGCCGGCCGACCGGATCCCGGCCAGGGCGTTCGCGCTCGACGGTGAGCACCGGCAGCGAAGCTTCGTATTGCCAGGCGCGGCAAACGTGGGCCGCGGAAAGGGCGAAGACCAGGGCCAGGGCGTGGGGCGCGAGGCCGGCGCGAACGCGGGCCGATGGCAGGTTGCTTCCGCTCAATTTGCCTGTCCGCCCTTCGTGACGAGCCTTGCGATCTCGGCGCGGGCTTCGTCTTCGATGGCCACGAACTCGATGCCCGTGTCGTAGGTCGTCTCGCCGCCGATCACGTACGCCTGGCAGTCGTTGCTTTCCACGCGGCCCTCCGGATGCAAGCCTCGCGCTGCGCTTGCCGGTGTGCGTCGTCCAGTATGCCCCTGCCGGGCGCCCGCCGTAAAGAGAAACGGCGGTCGGGGGGTAACTTCCCCTGTTCGACGCTCGCTAAGCGCTGTCGACGCTAAGCGCTTGAATCGCAGCACGGTTCCGATTAGTCTGGGCAGGGCAAAGGCGCGGCATGCCGTGGCGCGTCCCGACGCGCCGCGGAGGCGAAAAGGCACACATGAGAGCCAGACAGCGCATCTACAGGGACGCGAACTGGGAGAAGGAAACCTGGTACCTGAAGACGAAGGTCGGCAGCCAGTTCGGACCGTTCACCACCGAGATGCTGCGCGACCTGGCGGCCAGGGCCCGGCTGGCGCCGGACAGCGTCATCTCCCAGGATAAGCAGACGTGGATTCCGGTCCACACGCTCCCGTCGCTGGGCATGATATGGATGGCGTACGCGGGCAACGGTTCGCAATTCGGGCCGTTCAACCTGATGGCGGCCTCCCGGCTGGTGCAGATGGGCCGGTTGAGCCGCGATTGCGTGCTGGCCAATACCGCGACCGGGAAGACCGTTCCCCTGACCGCCTTGATCAAGGCCGAAGCCCTGGCCGATCTGTCCATGCACGCCGTGCCCGACGAATCCGACAATGCCGACGAAGAGCCTGCGGCGGAGACGCCTGTCGCGCCCGGCCAGAAGGACGAACCGCAGCCGCAGAAGGCCGGCTGGTGGTATCTGCGCCTTCCGGGCGGAAAGGTGTACGGCACCTTTCCGCAGGAGACCCTGAGGGAATGGGCGGTGCAGGGACGCGTTCTGCCCGACAGCGAGGTCTCGGCGGACAGGGATCACTGGCAGCCCATCGACGCCCTGGAAGGGATCGGGATGGACTGGACCGTGCAGCTCAAGGATGGCAGGGACTACGGCCCTTTCAACATCCTTGCCACGCCCGTGCTGGTCAAGCGCGGGATCATCACGCCGGAATCCGTGGTCAGGAACAGGATCAGCGGAAAGAGCATCCAGGTGGCCCAGTTGCTCGCGGGCGGGGAAGTTTCGGACACCGCGGTTAAACCCGAGCCGGCCGCGGTGAAGGCCGAAGACACGGCGCCGGCCGCGTTGCGGCAAGTCAGGCAGGCGGAGCTGCAAATGCCGGCGCTGGGCCGGACAGCCCGGGAAGAAGAGGAGAAACTGACCGCGCGGGTAACCCAGCTTCAGCAGGATCTGGGAACAGTGCGCGGCGAACTCGAGCGCGAACGCGAAACCCGTTTCAGAGCGGAACGGACGCTCGAGCGCTTGCGTGAAGAAACGCCCGCCGCGCCGCCGCCGCCGGATGCGGATCCCGCCGCCCGGCTGCTGGCGGACTGGCACCTCAAGCTGGCCGACGGGACGGTCTACGGACCGGCGAAACTGTCCATGCTGCGCGAGTGGGCCGCCCAGAGCCGGATCGGGCCGGATTCCGAGGTCTCCACGGATCGCAGCCGCTGGGTCGCGGCGCGTGACGTTCCGGAACTGGACATGGATTGGCTCGTTCTTGACAGCGACGGGACCGCGGACGGCCCGTATAACCTGTCGGTTGTCGCGGAAATGCTGGCGCAGAAGACGATTACACCCGAAACCATCGTCAAACACCGGCTTGGCGGAAAGACGCGGCCGGCAGCCGATCTGCCCGCTTCGGAATTGGCTTGCCTGCAGGAGCGCATTGGCCTATTGGAACGTCGGTTGGCGGCGCGGGCGGCGGACAGCGAAACCGCGGGCATGCCCGGCATCCCCGGCCGTCGCGTGTCCGAGCAGATCCGGCGGCGGCTGTACGGGACGAAGGCGGGCGATGCCGGGCCGCGCAAGGCGAGCGCCGTCGGAGCCTGACACATGTCCAGGATGTACGCCGAATTGCGCCCGAAGAGCCGTGACGAGCGGGACGGACGCACGGGCGGCGATTCCCGGCAGAAGCCGCGGCTTGCGGTGACCGGACAGGCGGAACTCCTCAAGTACATCGAAGCGCTGGAACGCAAGGAGCAAAGGGCCGTCCCGCGGAAACAGGAAGCCGGAGCCCTGCCACGGTCCGCCGGCGGGGAGGCGGACGACGAAAGCGGGGCGGGGTGGTCCATCTCCGAGGCCGTTGCCGCCACGGAGCGGGCCCTCCTGGAGCGGGTGCGCGCCCTGCGCGAGAAGGCCTGCGCCGCGGAAGCCCAGAGCCAGGTTCTGACGCAGGAACTCGCCACCCGGGAGAAGGAAAGCCGGGCCGAAACCGCCGCCCACGCGCGCCGCGTGAGCGAACTGGAGGCCGCCTGCGGCCAGGCGCTTGCCCGGGCGGAGGAGGCGCGGGCGGCGCTGGGACGGCGTGAGCAGGAACTGCGGGACGAGGCGGCGGCGCAGGAAGGCCGGCTGTCCGCGGCCGAGGAGCAGATCGCCCGGCTGAGACGGGAAACTGCCGCGGCCGAAGCGCGCGCGACGGAAAGCGCGGCCGCGGCCGGGAACGAACGCGAGCATTGCCGCGCGCTGAGCAGCGAGATTGCGGCGCTGAAAACGATGTGCGCCGCCCGGCTGGAGCAGATAGGCCGGCTCCGCGCGGCCCGCGCGAAGCAGGACGAATGCTGGGAGGAAATCGACGGCTCGCTGGGCGAGATCGAGCGGTCTCTGGCGGAGAGCGACGCCGCGCCGGAGCACGCGCGGATCTGGCGCCTGAGGCTGGGGGATGGAGCCGTCTACGGCCCGGCCAGTATCGCGGATCTCCGCCGATGGGCGGCGGATTGCCGGATCGGGCCCGACCACGAGGTGTCGGACGAAACGGGGAATTGGCGGCCGGCATACCGCCTGGACGGCCTGGGCATGACGTGGACTGTTCCGCTCGTGAACGGGCGCGCCTGGGGACCGTTGCATATCTCGGCCGCGAGCGCGCTCCTTGCCGACGGCGTCGTGGCTCCGGACGGGGAGGCCAGCGATGCGGCCACGGGCATCCGCTGCAGGGGACGGGATCTCGCGGGGCTGGAATTGAAAGCGTTGCGGGAAGAGATCGAAAGACTGGCCGAAACGACGGCGGCCGGAAACGGAACCGCGGCGGAGCTCAACAGCCGCGTGCGGCGGATGAAGGGAATCGTGGAGCGCGTGCGCCGGCTCGAGGAAGCGTCGGCCGCCAAACCCGAAACGGCCGATCGACAGGCGCCTCCCGTACGGAGGCCCGCTCTGCGAAGCACATCTTCGTTGCCATGAAACGTCCTAACGGCTACCAATAGGGCGCCGAAGGAGGATCGCCGTGTACCTGGACTTCTACGGGCTGCGGGAACAGCCGTTCAATCTGACCAGCGATCCCAGCTTCCTGTACCTGAGCCGTCAGCACGCCGAGGCGCTCGACCAGATCACCTACGGTATCAACCAGCGGAAGGGATTCGTGGAGATGACCGGCGAGGTCGGCGCGGGAAAAACCACGGTCTGCAAAGCCATGCTGGAGCGCCTGGATCCTTCCTGCTCCACGGCCTTTGTCATCAATTCCGACCTTCCGGAGCTGGAGTTGCTCGAAGCGATACTCGACGACTTCGGCCTGAGCGTTCCGCACTGGTCGAAAATCGGCATGCTGCGCGCCCTGATGAATTTCCTGCTGGAGGAGGCGGAGCGGGGACGCAACGTGGCCGTGATTCTCGACGAGGCGCAGAACCTGGTGCCTTCCTCCCTGGAAATGATCCGCCTGCTGTCGAACCTCGAAACCAACAAGGAAAAGCTCTTCCAGATCGTGCTGGTCGGACAGCCCGAGCTGTCCCACAAGCTGACGTTTCCGGAGCTCCGCCAGATCCGTCAGCGCATCTCCGTGCGCTGCCGCCTCAGTCCGCTCAGCGGCGAGGAGGTGGGCAATTACATCCGTCACCGGCTGCGGGTGGCGGGCGACAGCGGCGCGGTTGATTTCACCGCCGACGCCATTCAGGGCATCAGCGACTTCTCGTCCGGCATCCCGCGCCTGATCAACGTGGTCTGCGACAAGGCGCTTCTGCTGGGGTTCGTGATGGAAACGCGAACCATCACGGGACAGCACATCGACCAGTGCATCCTGGAGATCGAAGGCAAACCGTCCGCCATCGACGCCGGTCACTGTCGCCGGCCGGCCGGTTTTCTGTGCAAGGCGTGAGAGCCGGTCCGGCGGCGATGGCGCCTCGCCGCCCGGCGGTTGCGCGCGACCGGAAGGTCCGACGAGATGAGCATTGTCAGCGAAGCGCTCAAGAAGGTTGAGAAGACCCGGCGGCCGTACACCATGCCGGAGACCGCCGGCGAACGCCGCGGCGTCTCGCGGGCCGTGCCCGTCGCGGTTATCGCTGCCCTGATTATCATCGGCGCGCTGGCCGTGTCGGACATCGTCCGGCGCCGGCCGGCCGGGCCGGTTGTTCCCCCGCCGGCGCCTGAGCCGCCGGAAGCGATGACGGGCCAGGCCCCTCCTCCCCCGCCGGAAATTGTCCCGGTCGTTCCGCCGCTGTCCCCGGAGGCCGCCCTTCCCGCGGCGCAGGCGGCGCTCCCGGCCGACGCGATCGCCGCGGCTGATGCGGCCGTGCCCGCCGTCGAACCGGAGGAACTCCCCGCGGTTTCATCATTGTCCGCTTTTCCGCCGGCCGCGGAACCTGTGTCCGCATCGACCGAAACCGTGCCGGCGGGAACGCCGCCGGAAGCCGCGGCGGCACAGACGGGGCCCGAGGGCATAACCGTAACCGGCATCGCGTTCTCGCACAAATCCCGTCTGGCCCTGATCGGCGGACAGATGCTGCAGGAAGGCGAAATCGTTGACGGCTACACAATCAGGGCCATTGACCGGACCACGGTGACCGTGGAACGCGACGGGCGGACGTACGTCCTGCAGCCCCAGCCTTGAGCCGTCGCGCCGCCGGGATCCGTCGACCATGAGAGCTTACGCGCAGCGTGCGGCGGGCCGGGTTTTCGCGCTGGTTCTGGCTGCGGCCGCCGCAGGCCGGGCCGGTGATGGCCACAAGGAATACCGCACCTGGACCGGCCGCAACGGCGTGCGCATGGAGGCCGCCCTGGCGGGGATGCAGGGCGAAACCGTCACGCTGCTTACGCGCGAGGGGCGCACCGTCACCACGCGCTGCGCCTCGCTATCCGACCCGGACCAGGCCTATCTCGCGGAACGGCGGCAGCCCGCGGCCGCGGCCGGGCCGCCAACGCCGGCGGTGGTCCCCGCGGCGCCGGCGCCGCCGGCGGCAGCGCCCGCCGCCGCCGGACCGCCGGAGGGCGTGGACGCGCTGCTTGCCGCGCTGGCCGGCGAGGCGGACCTCGAGCAGAAGGCTGACCTGCCGCGTCGGCTTGCCCTCGCCTGCCTGCAGTCCGGCCGCCGCGCCGACGGTCGCGAGGCGCTGGTGCGTTTCGTGATCGGGGCTTACAAGGCTCCCAGTCGCCTCCTGCGGACGCGCAAGCTCGAGATCGTTGCCGGCGGCGCCGACGCAGCCGCCCTGCTCGGACGGCTCGCGCCTCTTGACGCCGCGCCGCCGCGCGCGGAGGTTGTCGCCTGGCTCCTCGGCGACGGTTCGCGTTTGCGGCAGCTTGCCGACGTGCTGCATCCGGACGACGATGCGGCGTCCGCCGTGGCGATCCTGCAGCAGCTTTACGATCACGACCCTTCCGGGCGTGAGACATACTTCAAGCTCATGCTGGCCATGGCCGTCGTGTGGGACCAGCCGCGCCGCCCGCTGCACGGGCAGATGGGAAGCAGCCCCCCGGCCTTCGAAGCGGCCATTGACCAGCGCTACGACTTCTTCCGGGCGCTGTACGGCACGCCGTCCGGACGGCCGCGCTACGAGGCGCTCGACGCGGCGACCCTGCGCTTCGTCGTGGACACGCCGGTACCGGTCGCGGAGCTGGAATGGGCGCGCGATCACGTCAGCGGCTCGGTCTCCGGATGGAGCGAGAAATTCTCCGACATCGTGTACGACAGGAAGCGCTTCGAGGACGGGGTGCTGACCTGGCCGCACGGCGTCTACACGCTCGCCGCGATCCGCGAGAAAGGCGGCATCTGCGTGGACCAGGCTTACTACGCCGCGCTCAGCGCGCGCGCCAACGGCATACCGGCCCTGTTCTTCTCGGGCGTCGGCCGCCGCGGTCATCACGCCTGGTTTGCCTACCTGAAAGGCAAGTCCAGCTGGGAGCTGGACGTGGGCCGCTACACGTACGACAAGTACGCGACCGGCAACGCCGTGGATCCCCAGACGAATCGCGCCATGACCGACCACGACGTCGAATACGCCTGCGACGCGTCGCTCAATTCTTGCCAGTACGAGACGGCCAACACGTATGTGCGCATCGCGGAAATCCTGCTCGGAGGCGGGGAGAACGAGGCGGCCCGGGCCTGCGCCGGTGAGGCCCGCCTGCTGGCGCGGCGCTACGAGCGGCCGTGGGATATCGAAGCCGCGGCGCTCGAGCGGCAGAAGCGGCTCGAAGAGGCGGTCACGCTGCTCGACGAGAAAGCGCGTTTCTTCGCCAACTATCCCGACATGGCGATCGCAACGCGGCGAAGGCAGGCGGAGCTCCTCGAAAAGCTCGGGCGCAGCGATGACGCCGCGGCGCTGCTCAACCGGGAGGCGCGACGCATGCGCGGAGAGCGCGACGACCTCGCCCAGGACCTGGTGGCGCAACAGGCCGATGCGTCGCTGCAGGCCGGCGACCCCGAAACCGCCCGCAAGACGATGGAAAAATTGCTCCGGGATCGGATCGGCGAAGGCCAGAAAGTTGTCGGACTGATCGAGCAGTACCTGGAAATGACCCTCAAGAGCCGGCAGACGGCCGCGGCAGCCGAGTTCATGGAGGGCTACACGCGGCAGTTGATCAACCGCTACGCGCGGTCCGAGGACACGCGCCGCATTGCGCTTCAGCTTCTGCTGCGCGCTTACCGCAACGCCGGCGACGAACGCGGCATCCGCAAAACCGAACGCGAGATCGAACGTATCGAGCGCGCGCTGTAACGAGCCGAAACAAGCCGAACTTTCGCCCTTGCGTCAGCGACCCGAACGTGCTAGCTGTTGCCCGTAAGACGCGATGGCGGCGCTCAGGCGACCCGAGTCCGCAGGAGGCAGGAGCAACATGGCTGACGAAGCAAACAAGACGCAAGATTCGAAGTCCGGCGAGGACGCAACCCAGAAGAACCGCTGGGACGAGCTGATGGCCAAACTCGACGCCATCACCGAAACGCTCCGCAAGGCCTGCGAAGGCCAGGAAGCACAGCCCGCTGCCGCAGGCGAAGGCGAGCAGCGCAGAGGCTGACCCTCGCCGGCTTTTCCGATACGCACCCGCCGCACTTGCAGACGCCGGACGGGCGGCGATTTCCGGCCGGTTCCGCCATCCCGCACCCCCGCCTGCCCGGGCCGCGTCCCGCGGCCCGTGGAGTCGGCGGTCCTCCGCCGCCCCATCGTAGCTGAGCCTGGAAAGAGCGGTTCAGCCGCGCTTCGCACGGCCGAACCGCTCTTGTTGTTTCAGGTTTCTCCGGCGCCAGGGGCGTATGCGGACGGTGGGCTGATGAGTGCAGTTGACGGCGGCGGGGTTTTGTGTTGACATAAGCGCGGCGGGAGACGGACGGGACGCGTTGTTTCCCGCGCGTTGCGGGTTAGCCTACGATCATGAGGCCAACTTATCGTTTCTTAACAGGCATGGGACTTCTTCTCGGGGGCCTGGCTTGCGCCGCGTTCGGAGTGGCATTGGAGCAGCGAGCGCTGCTGCTGTCCGGAACGGCGGCAATCCTGGCGGGAGCCATTCTCGTGGCGCACGCCGAAATGTGTCGCAGGAACCGGCGGCGGTGGTGATTTCTGCACAGAGAGGAGGGACGAGCCATGGCGGAAACAGAGATAGGCGTGGTCAGTCATTTCTTCGACAAGATCGGCGTCGCGGCCATCGAGCTGACGGGCGATCTTGCCGTGGGTGACACCATTCACATCAAGGGTCACACCACTGACTTCACAACCACAATCGGCTCCATCCAGATCGAGCACGAGTCCGTCCGGAAGGCCGGCAGAGGCGAGGGCGTCGGCATCAAAGTGGCCGAGAAAGTCCGCCAGCACGACAAGGTCTTCAAGGTCGTCGAATAGCGTGACCGCCGGCGTTGCGGCGGCTGCGGATACGATTGCGGCGATCGCCACTGCGCCGGGAGAAGCGGGAATCGCCATCGTCAGGCTTTCCGGCAGCCGGAGCCTGGCCATCGCGGATCTTCTCTTTCGTGGTCCGGGCGCTCCGCCCTCCGCCCGCCCGGGAGGTTCCTTCGTCAGGGGTCACGCGGGCCCTGCCGGCCGCCCGGCGGCCCACGCCGAGGTCGACGAGGTAATCCTGCTGATCTACCGCGCCCCTCACAGCTACACGCGGGAAGACGTGGCCGAATTCCAGGGGCACGGCGGCCGCGCCTGCGCGCGCCGCATCCTGCGCTGCGCCCTCGAAGCCGGCGCGCGACCGGCCGAGCCGGGGGAATTCACGCGGCGCGCATTCCTCAACGGACGCATCGACCTGCTGCAGGCCGAAGCAGTCGCGGACCTTGTCCGGGCACGCACCGACCGGGCGGCCGCGGCGGCGATGGAACAGCTTTCCGGATTCCTAAGCCAAGCGATGGGAGAGCTTTACAACGAGTTGCTTGCGGCCGCCGCCGATCTCGAAGCGACGCTTGATTTCGGGGAGGGCGACCTTCCCGGGAGCGTGCTGGACGGGCTGGACGCGCGCCTGGCGCGTGCGCGGCAGGGCCTGGAGCGAATGCTGGCAACATGGGGCGAGGGACGTCTGCTCCGCGAAGGCGCCCTGGTGGTCATTGCGGGACGGCCGAATGTCGGCAAATCCACGCTGCTCAACCGGCTCCTCGGAGTCGAGCGCGCCATAGTCGCTGACACGCCCGGCACGACGCGGGACACGATTGAGGAGGAACTGGTTCTCGACGGCGTGACGGTGCGGTTGGTGGATACGGCGGGTTTGCGGGATACGGTTTGCGCGATCGAGCGGGAGGGCGTCGCGCGGGCGCGCGACTACGTGCGTCGCGCGCACCTGCTGGTGTACATTATTGACGCCTCGCAGCCGCTGGAAGACGAAGACCGCCGGCTGATGGCGGGAATGGACCCCGCCGCGTCACTGATCCTGCTCAACAAGACCGACTTGGGATGCCGCGTGCCGCCGGAGGAGTTTCCGGGTATGCGTGTCATAGAAACCTGCCTGGCAGGAAGCGGTGGCGGTGGCCCCGCCAGAGACGCCATTGCCGAAATGCTCGGCACGCAAAGCGCAGCCGCGCCGCACGCGGTCATTTCCGAACGGCACAGAAACAATCTTCAATGCGCGCTAAACGAACTGAACGAGGCAACACGCCGCCTGGCCGCTGACCGCGATGAGGGCTCCGTCCTGGCTGCATCACACTTGCGTCGCGCGCTTGACCTTCTCGACCAGATCACCGGACGGACGTATACCGACGAACTTATCAACACGATCTTCTCAAAGTTCTGCGTCGGCAAATAGTTGTGGGCCAACGAGTTAGCGCGCCAACGCCGAAATGAAGTGCATCTTGTGAACATGGAATATGAAGTTGTTGTGGTTGGCGGCGGTCATGCCGGGTGCGAAGCGAGCCTGACGGCTGCAAGACTTGGCGCGAAAGTGCTGCTGGTCACCATGAGCGAGGCGTCCATCGCCCGGATGCCGTGTAATCCGTCGATCGGCGGCATTGCAAAATCGCATCTGGTGTTCGAGCTCGATGCGCTCGGTGGCGAGATGGCACGCAATACGGACTACACCGGGATCCAGTTCAGAGTCCTGAACACCAGGAAAGGACCTGCGGTGCGCTCCAACCGTGCACAGTCAGACAAGGCCGCATACGCAGCGAGAATGAGGCGTGTGCTGAAGTCAACGCCAGGGCTGGGCACGGTGACTGGCGAAGTGGCGGGTCTGGCTGTGCGCGGCGGCCGGGTTGAAGGCGTGATCATGTCGGACGGTACGCATCTCCGGGCCGGACGGGTTGTGGTTACGACCGGAACCTTCCTTAACGGAAAGATCCATGTCGGAGACCAAAACTGGCCGGGAGGCAGGCAGGACGAGCCATCATCATCGTCATTGGCGCACGATCTGCGCAGGCTCGGGATGCAGATGGGAAGACTCAAGACGGGCACGCCGCCGAGGCTCAACGGGCGGTCCCTGAACTATGCAGCAATGGCGGTGCAGGAAGGTGAAGAGCCGCCTCCGCTATTCTCGTGGCAGGCGAGACGTGAAGCGCGAATGTTCCACGTGGAACACTCAGGGAGCATGGGGCGTGCGGACCGCATGTTCCACGTGGAACATTCGGACCCGGTACTGCGTCCCTGGGAACCAGGTTACAGGCAGACCCCATGTTATCTGACGCACACCACTGACCTGACACACGAGCTGGTCAGCTCGAACCTGCATCGCAGTTCCCTCTATGGAGGCTGGATATCGGGCACAGGGGTTCGGTATTGCCCGTCCCTGGAGGATAAGATCGTAAAATTTCCCGAAAAGAGATCCCACCATATTTTTGTCGAGCCGGAAGGGCGCACCAGTGACGAAGTATATCCGAACGGCATTTCGAACAGTCTTCCCGTAGATGTTCAGGAGTCCGTTGTGCGCTCGATACCGGGGCTTGAGAAGGCTGTTATCCTGAAATGGGGATATGCAATAGAATACGATTTTGCAGATCCGACGCAGCTCTTACGTACTCTGGAATCGAAGCTGATTTCCGGGTTGTACATGGCCGGGCAGGTCAACGGCACGACGGGATACGAGGAAGCTGCTGCCCAGGGGTTTGTTGCCGGCGCAAACGCTGCGCTCTCGTTGCGCGGTTCGCCGGAGATAGTTCTTGACCGTAACGAGTCCTACATTGGGATTCTCATTGACGATCTCGTGACTCGGGGAGTTGACGAACCGTATCGGATGTTCACATCGCGAGCGGAGCGGCGGTTGCTCCTGCGGCAGGACAACGCGCGGTATCGCATGTTCCCGGCTGCATCAATGCTGGGAATTGCCGATAAGTCATATCTAATTGAGACGCAAGCCTTTACGAAAGACATCGCGCGCGAAATGTCGCGATTGCAGTCCGTGTTCTGCAATGGGGTTACTCTTGAGCAGATGCTGAGGCGGCCCAGGTTGAAGTATGCCGGTCTTCCCGGTGCTGATGCTTCGCTAGACCACGAGATTGTGGAGCAGATAGAGATCCGCGTGAAGTACGGCGGGTACATTGACATGGAGGAACGGCAGGCCGCGCGCGCGAAATCCGCCGAGCAGATGGCCATACCGGAAGGAATTGACTACTGGACCATCCGCCAGCTCAAGCATGAGGCGCGGGAAAAGCTTCATCGCATCCGGCCGCGCAGTCTTGGTCAGGCTTCGCGGATTCCGGGCATCACTGCCGCCGACATAGCTGTGCTGTCGGTGTGGCTTCGCGGCAGCGGCCGGCAGGGCTCCGGTTGAAGCTCTCTGCCTGTGTTGACCGCCAGGCGGATCGCTCCCAAATGCGCGCGCAGCGCGTCGGCCTTGCCGCGGAACATCCGATTCGATTTTCCGGCGCCTTCTGACCCCTCAGCGGGTATCC